>NZ_CM007717.1:5483647-5808003 GCF_002019855.1 Streptomyces antibioticus
CCTGTACCCGCACAGGTACGGAACCGCACGTGCACCACCTTCAACTCCATAGCGTCGCCGTATGCCGCCCGAGCTTCATGCGGCGCTCCCCCTCGGGGAGTTGCCCACCGGGCCCGCGCCTCCCGTGACCCCGCAGTTGGGAGGCCAGCGTCCAGGGGCACGATTGCGTCCGCCAGGGTCACCGAAGCGGGCGATGCTGGAAGGAAACCGTGTGAGCCGGATCTCGGTCCGGGGATTCGCAGTGGCCTCGGCCACGGCGGTCACCGCTGTCGGAAGCGTCGTCGGCGTTGCCTCGGGCAGTGTCGCGCAGCCCAACGACGCAGAGGCGACGGCGAGCGACGCGACGCTCCTCGCTGACATACCTGTGGGCCAGCAGGCCCAGGTGCAGACCGCGTACCTGGCGCAGCAGGCCGACGTCCAGGCCATCGTCGCCGACGAGGGCGCCAAGAAGGACGCCGAGGCGGCGGCCCGCAAGGCGGCCGCGGAGAGCGCGGTCGCCAAGAAGGAAGCCGCGGAGAAGGCCGCCAAGGAGCGCGCGGAGGCGAAGGCCAAGGCGAGCCGCAGCGCGGGTGACTTCCCCGTCCAGAGCTCCTACAGCATCTCCCAGATCCAGGCGATGGCCTCGCAGATGGTGCCGAGCGGCCAGTTCCAGTGCTTCAGCAACATCGTGAACCACGAGTCGAGCTGGAACTACCAGGCCGTCAACCCCTCCTCGGGCGCCTACGGTCTCTTCCAGGCGCTGCCCGCCGGCAAGTACGCCTCCGCGGGTGCCGACTGGCGCACCAACCCGGCCACCCAGATCAAGTGGGGGCTGAACTACATGAACGAGCGGTACGGCAGCCCCTGCGACGCCTGGTCGTTCTGGCAGGCCAACCACTGGTACTGAGGGGTTGGCCATGAGCCGCAACCCCGTACGCGGATTCGCGGTGGTCTCGGCCACCGCGGTCACCGCGATCGGCAGTGTCGTGGGCGTCGCCCAGGCCGGAACCGGCCAGCCGGACGACGCCGCACAGGCCCCGGCGGGCGACTCCGTCCTCCTCGCCGACTTACCGCTCGGCCAACAGGCCCAGGTGCGGTCCGCCGCCCTCGGTCAGCAGGCACAGGCCCAGGCCGTGGCCGCCGACACCACCGCGCGCAAGTCCGCGGAGGAGGCCGCCCGGATCAAGGCGGCCGAGGACGCGGTCGCCAAGCAGAAGGCCGCCGCGGACGAGGCCGAGGCGAAGAAGGAAGCCGAGGAACGCGCCAAGGCCGCCGAGCGCGAGGCCGATCAGGCGCAGACGCAGGCGCGGACCAGGTCCGCCACGGCGGACAGCGGTCCCACCGCGAGCGCCTCCGACTTCCCGCAGCAGGCGTCGTACACCGTCGCCGAGGTCCAGGCCATCGCGCGCCAGATGGTGCCCAGCGGCCAGTTCCAGTGCTTCAGCAACATCGTGGACCACGAGTCCACCTGGAACTACCGGGCCGTCAACCCCTCCTCCGGCGCCTACGGCCTGGTCCAGGCGTACCCGGGCTCCAAGATGTCGTCCGCCGGTGCCGACTGGCGCACCAACCCGGCCACCCAGATCAAGTGGGGGCTGAACTACATGAACGAGCGGTACGGCAGCCCCTGCGAAGCCTGGGCCTTCTGGCAGGCGAACGGCTCCTACTGAGCGCCGCCGCCACCGTCTCTCAACCCGGCACAGCCCCTCCCCGTCCTCAGGGGAGGGGCTTTCGCCCTGTACGGTCGTAAGCCGACGACTCCAGGGGGAGTGGTGGGGAGAGACGGGGGAAGAGGACGGATCATGTCGCGTGTACCGGGGTGGCTGGGCCGGCTGGGAGCCGGTCTGACCGAAATGGGTGAGCGGCTCGACGAGCGCCGCGCCGAGGTCGAACGCGAGAGCCGGGAGAGCGCGCCGCCCCCGCCCGTGCCCCCCGAGCCGCCGGTGACGCCCCCGCCGGAGTCGCCGCCCGCCGAGCGGCCCGACCCCGCGCAGGCGGTGCCCTGGGGCGTCCGGGTCGCCGCCGAGGCCGGCTGGCGGCTGCTGGTGCTCGCCGGGACGGTCTGGGTCCTCATGCGGATCATCAGCGCCGTCCAACTCGTCGTCCTCGCCTTCGTGGTGGCGCTGCTGCTGACCGCGCTCCTCGAACCCACCGTCACCCGGCTCAAGCGGGTCGGCGTGCCCGGGGGACTGGCGACGGCGCTCACCGCGATCCTCGGGTTCGTGTTCATCGGCCTGCTGGGCTGGTTCGTGACCTGGCAGGTCATGGAGAACATCGACAACCTCTCCGACCAGGTCCAGGACGGCATCGACGATCTGCGGCGCTGGCTGCTCAACAGCCCCTTCCACGTCACCGACAAGCAGATCAACGGCATCGCGAAGAACCTGCGCGACGCGGTCGGCGCCAACACCGACTCGATCACCTCGGCGGGCCTCGAGGGCGTCACCGTCGTCGTCGAGGCGCTCACCGGCATCCTGCTGGCGTTCTTCTCGACCCTGTTCCTGCTCTACGACGGCAAGCGGATCTGGGAGTGGACCCTCAAGCTGGTCCCGGCCGCCGCCCGGCCCGGTGTGGCGGGCGCGGGGCCGCGGGCCTGGGCGACGCTCACGGCGTATGTGCGGGGCACGGTCGTGGTCGCGCTGATCGACGCGATCTTCATCGGTCTCGGCATCTACTTCCTCGATGTGCCGATGGCCGTCCCGCTCGCCGTCTTCATCTTCCTGTTCTCGTTCATCCCGCTGGTCGGCGCGGTGGCCTCCGGCGCGCTGGCCGTGGTCGTCGCGCTGGTGACGCAGGGCGTGTTCACCGCCGTGATGACCCTGGCGGTGGTGCTGGCCGTGCAGCAGATCGAGGGGCACATCCTCCAGCCGTTCATCCTCGGCCGCGCGGTCCGGGTCCATCCGCTCGCGGTGGTCCTGGCGGTGGCCACCGGCGGCCTGGTCGCCGGTATCGGCGGCGCGGTGGTCGCCGTACCGCTGGTCGCCGTCACCAACACCGTCGTCGGCTATCTGCGGGCGTACGCCCAGGAACCGGCCCTGCGGACGTCCCCGAAGCCGCGGGGGGCCACGGCGATGGACGTCGCCCCCGTGGCACCTGCCGCCCCCAGTGCCCCCGTGGCCCCGTCCGGCCCGGCGGCGCCCCCGCCGGCCAAGGACACCGGCGACGAGGACTCCTCCGCGTAGACAAACGCAGGCGCAGGCGCAGCCGAAGGCCCCGTCCACCCTCGGGTGGACGGGGCCTTCGTGACGATGCCGACGGGTCGACGGGTCGACGGTGTCGTCGCCTACTCGGCGAGGACCGCCTCCGCGTCGAGCGTGACGCCCACGGCCTGGATCACCGAGGCGATCTTGAAGGCTTCCTGGACGACCTCGCGGTCGACGCCGGCCTTGCGCAGGACCTGCTCGTGGGAGTCGAGGCACAGCCCGCAGCCGTTGATGGCGGAGACCGCGAACGACCACAGCTCGAAGTCGACCTTGTCGACGCCCGGGTTGCCGATGACGTTCATCCGCAGACCGGCGCGCAGGGTGCCGTACTCGTGGTCGGACAGCAGGTGCCGGGTGCGGTAGAAGACGTTGTTCATCGCCATCACGGCGGCCGCGGCCTTCGCCGCGGTGTACGCCTCCGGCGAGAGGTTCGCCCTGGCCTCCGGGGCCAGCTCGCGCAGCACGATCGGGGAGCGGGAGGCGATCGCGGTCGCCAGGACCGTGCCCCACAACTGCTGGGCGGGCAGCTCGGAGTTGCCGATGACCGAGCCCAGGTTGAGCTTCAGGTCCTTGGCGTAGTCCGGTATCGCGGACTTCAGGGTGTCGAGCGACATCTCAGGTCACTCCCCGGCCAGCAGCTTGACCGGGTCGAGGGTGTCCTCGCCCTTGGTCCAGTTGCAGGGGCACAGCTCGTCGGTCTGGAGGGCGTCCAGGACCCGGAGGACCTCCTTGGGGTTCCGGCCGACGGAGCCCGCGGTGACCATCGTGAACTGGATCTCGTGGTTCGGGTCGACGATGAAGACGGCGCGCTGCGCGAAGCCGTCCTCGCCCTCGATGCCGAGGTCGCGCATCAGCTCGTGCCGGGAGTCGGCGAGCATCGGGAACGGCAGGTCGGTCAGGTCCGGGTGGTCCTTGCGCCAGGCGTGGTGGACGAACTCGGAGTCACCGGAGAAGCCGAGGATCTGCGCGTCACGGTCGGCGAACTCGTCGTTCAGCTTGCCGAACGCGGCGATCTCGGTCGGGCAGACGAAGGTGAAGTCCTTGGGCCAGGCGAAGACCACCAGCCACTTGCCCTCGTACGACTTGTGGTGGATCTGCTCGAACTCCTTGCCCTTCTCCAGCGAGACACAGGCGGTCAGATCGAACGAGGGGAACTTGTCACCAACAGTGAGCACACGCTCTCCTTGCAGCGAGGAGCTGTCCGGATCGCGGACAACTCCCTTGGGTCGGACGGCCTCGATCGTGACACAAGGTGCATTGATTCAGGAAATGGCTACACTCGATTGTGTTGATCGGAGGTGGCTATCAGTGACCGTGAGTAGTGCGAGCCCCAAGGCCGGCAGGAGGCGCCAGCCCAGTCTGGCCCAGCTCCGGGCCTTCGCCGCCGTCGCGGAGCATCTGCACTTCCGGGACGCCGCCGCCGCGATCGGCATGAGCCAGCCCGCCCTCTCCGGCGCGGTCTCCGCCCTGGAGGAGACCCTCGGCGTCACCCTGCTGGAGCGTACGACCCGCAAGGTGCTGCTCTCCCCGGCCGGTGAGCGGCTCGCCGTCCGCACCCGGGCGGTGCTGGCCGAGGTCGGCGCGCTGCTGGAGGAGGCCGACGCGGTGCGGGCGCCGTTCACCGGGGCGCTGCGGCTCGGCGTCATCCCGACCGTCGCGCCGTATCTGCTGCCGGCCGTGCTGCGGCTGGTCCACGACCGCTATCCGCAGCTCGACCTCCAGGTCCACGAGGAGCAGACCGCCACCCTGCTCGACGGCCTGCACAGCGGACGCCTCGACCTGCTGCTGCTCGCCGTGCCCCTCGGTGTCCCCGGAGTCGTCGAACTCCCGCTCTTCGACGAGGACTTCGTGCTCGTCACACCCCCGGGTCATCCGCTCGGCGACCGCGACGGCGTCCCGCGCGAGGCCCTCAGGGAGCTGAACCTGCTCCTTCTGGACGAGGGGCACTGCCTGCGCGACCAGGCCCTCGACATCTGCCGCGAGGCCGGCCGGGCGGACGCCCCGGTGACCACCACGGCCGCCGGACTGTCCACCCTCGTCCAGCTCGTCGCCGGCGGCCTCGGCTGCACCCTGCTGCCGCGCACCGCCGTCACGGTCGAGACCAGCCGCAGCACCCGGCTGCGCACCGCCTCCTTCACCGACCCCGCCCCCACCCGCCGGATCGCCTTCGCCCGGCGCGCGGGCGCGGCGCGCGGCGCGGAGTACGAGACCCTCGCGGACGCGCTCCGGGAGGCGCTGCGCCCCCTTCCCGTACGGGTCCTCGGCGGCGAGGACTGACGTTCGCCAACCGGTCAAATCAGCTCCCGAATCGGCTCCGTAGAAAGAGAATTCGTCCCACCCGCGGAGCAAGTTCCGTCCATTGGGAGCAGCTCGGAAACCCGCCGTTGGTATATGCGCCCCGGCTGATACACATTCCCTCCTCAGCGCTACGCGTCAGGCGTATGTGCGATCCGTGCGGACGACCTGCCAAGGGGAGTGATGTCGGGCTACGAGCTGTTGGCGCGCGACCTCGCCGCGTGCGGGCGGGACGGCTTCACCGGGGAGGTACGGGTCGCGGGACTGCCCGGCGGCACCTTCCACTTCCGCGGCGGGCTCGTCGTCGCCGTCGAGTCGCCGGGCGCGCCGGGACCGGACGCCCTGCTGCTGCGCTCCGGACGGATCGGCGGCGAGGAATGGGCGGGCCTGGTGCGGGAGTCCGGCGGGGAGCGCTGGCCCTCCGACGGGCTGATCGCCCACGGCTACGCGGGCGCCGCCCAGCTCCGGGTGGTCTGCGCGATGGCCCTCCAGGACGCCGCGTTCGCGGTCGTCGCGGGCGCCGTCGAGGGCTGTGAACGCGCCCCGTCGCTGGGCCCGCCGCCCGCCGCGGTCACCGTCGGCGAACCCTCGACCCGGCTCCTCCAGGAGGCGTCGCGCAAGCTCGCCGCGCTGGACGCGCTGCCCCGCCCGGTCCGCCCGGAGCGCGAACGCCCGGTCCCCGCCTCCCTGTCCTTCACCGCCGACCGGCTCGGCCCGCTGCAACGCGAGGTGCTCACCCACGCCGACGGCCGGCGCACCTCCCGCGACCTCGCCTTCCGCACCGGGCGCGGGGTCTACACGGTCACGGTCGAGGTGGCGCGGATGCTCGGCTACGGGCTCCTGGAGTGCGCGGGCGCGTCCCCGATCCCGGTCCGGATGCTCGACGGACACGGGGTCAGGCCCCGCGAACCGGCCCCGCCCCCGCCGCCCGTCCCGGTCCCGCCGGCCGGACCGCCCCCGCACCCGGCGGCCCTGCCCCGCAGGCGCCCCGGCGCCAGCGGCATCAACGAGGCCCTCGCACCCGAACACCCGCCCACCGCCGAAGACGACGGCGACGGCGACGGCGACGGCACCGACCACCCCACCGGGGAGAGCCCCGGACACCCGACCGGCTGGAAGGAGTTCTTCCGCCTCCGCAATCCGACGGCGAAATAGCGCCCGCACACCGAGAAAACCTCACCGGAAACAGACGGTCATATGCGATCAGAATCAGGGGAGTTGCACCCATGGACCACAAAGCCCTCGCACGGGAGATGCGGGGCCTGCGCGAGCAGGTGAGCGGCATCACCGACACCGCGGTCGCGGCCGCGGACGGGCTGCTCATCGCCGCCGACACCGCCGACTCGATCGATCCCGAGGGCCTCGCCGCCCTCGCCGCGGCCGGCCTCGGCCTCGCCCGCCGCACCGCCGAGGCCACCTCCCGAGGCGCCCTGCACCGCACGGTGGCCTACGGCAGCCACGGCTGCGCCGCGTTCTACGCGGTCGGCGACACCGCGCTGATGGTGGTGCTCGGCGACGAGGGCATGGACGTCGAACGGCTGCACACGGCGACCCAGCCGGCCCTGCGCCGTATCGATCTGATCCTCACCGATGTGAAAACCGCCGAAGGAGTCTGAAGGGATGGCGACGAAGCGTATGACCCCAGGTTTCTCCGACCAGGTGATGGGCCTGGTCAAGTCACTGCGTACGGATGCCCCCGACTGCGTCGCCTCCGGCGTGGTCGACATGTCGACGGGCATGCTGCTCTCCTACGAGACGGTGGACAACCATCCGCCCGAGGTCCTCGACCTGCTGGCCGGCGCGACCCTCGACCTGTTCCAGGGCCGCACGGTCGTGATGATCGAGGACGTGTTCAAGGAGCGGCGCGGGATCCAGAGCGACAACCACTTCTTCCAGGAGATCCTCGTCAACAGCGACAACCTCACCCACCTGTTCGTGAGGATGACCGAGCAGCAGGACGTGGTCGCGGTGGTCGTCTGCCGCAAGTCCGTGAACGTGGGCATGCTGTTCGCCCAGGTCCGGAGGGTGGTGCGGGAGTACCGGCTCTGAACACGGACGGTCCCTCCCCGCGCGGGGAGGGACCGTGTGCCCGTGACGCCGGGAGCTACTCGGTGCGCAGCCCGTCCGGCCGCATCAGCCGGACCAGCGGCGGCAGGCTCAGCGCCGTCACCAGCAGGACGACCGCCCCGCCCATGCCGGTCATGGCCAGCACGCTCGCCCAGTCCACGCCCACCGGGGTGTCCGTCATCTTCAGCAGCACCGTGCCCAGCGTGATGCCGACCACCGCGGCCAGCAGCAGCCCCAGCGCGATGGGGATGGCCGTCTGCCAGAGCACCGACAGGCCCAGCGTGCGCCGCCGGGTGCCGAAGGCCACCAGGGCCGACAGCAGCTTGCGGCGGTCCCGCAACTGTTCGAGCTGGGAGACCAGCAGGCTCGCCCCGATCAGCAGCAGCACACAGATGGCGCCGACGAGCAGCCCGGTGCGGATGGAGTCGTAGCGCTCGGAGGTCCGGGTCGCCGACCACATCGCCGTACTGGCCAGCGCGTCCACCGCGGAGGTGGTGTTGCGGGTGTACTCGAAGGCGTCCGGCACCGACTCGTCGATGGAGAGGTACAGCCGCCCGCTGACCAGCTCGCGCAGATGGTCGGGCAGCGCCCCCGGGGTCATCAGGAACCCGCCGCGCTTGTTGCCGGTCGGGTCCTTCAACGCCGGGGCCTTCACGACCCCCGCCGGGACGGTCCAGACGGCCTCCTTGCTGGTGCCCGAGGAGGACGACTCGATGTACAGCCGGGTGCCGGGCTTGGCGAGCTTCGGACCGTCCAGGGAGTATTCGGAGCCGTCGAGGACGAACACCGCGCCGTCCGCGCAGGAGGGCAGCTTCGCCAGCTCGCGCAGGGCCGCGCAGTCGCCGACGGTCAGCTCGGTGGAGAGATTCGGCCCCTCCTCGGTACGCCAGGACGAGCTGCCGAGGTAGCCCTCGCCGAGGGCCGTGACCTTCCGTACGCCCTTGGTGTCCTCGAACCGGCGGGCCGTCGCCGTCAGCGGGGTGCCGTCCGGCACGTTCACCTGCATCTGGGCCCGTGTCAGGTCCAGTCCGGTGTCCTGGGTGTACTGGTCGTCGACCCCGGCGAACAGCATCTGGAGCGCGATCGCCCCGGCCACCGCGACCGCGATGCCGTTGACCATCCGGGCCGCCGTACCGCTGCTCACCTGGAGGCGGCGCACGGCGAGCTGCCAGGCGACACCGCCCGCGCCGAGCCGGGCCACCACGGTCTCGACCAGCCACGGCAGCAGCGCGGTGACACCGACGAGCAGCAGCAGGACACCACTGACCACCAGGTACTGGTTGAAGTCCCCGTCGCCCCGGCCCTGGCCGATCATCGGGTAGAGCAGGCCGAGTCCGGCCACCGGCAGCAGCAGCCGCCACCACAGACGGCGCCGCGACGGCTTGGCGGTGCGCACCACGCCCAGCGGTTCGATCACCACACCGCGCAGGGCGAGCAGGGTGACCCCGACGGCCGCCGCCGGCACCGCCACCGCGACCAGCGCGGCCAGCGCGGGGGAGGGGTTGAGATAGCTGGGCCACACGCTCACCCCGGCCACCTCGACCGAGCCCGCGATCTGCCGTCCGATCAGGAAGAACCCGGTGCCGAGGACCAGACCGAGCAGCGCGCCGGCCATCGCCTCGCCGGCCGCGATCCGCCGGGCCATCTGCCCGTCGGCGCCGACCAGGCGCAGGGCCGCGAGCCGGCGGTCGCGCCGCTCGCCGCCGAACCGCACGGCCGCCGCGACGAACACCGCGACCGGCATCAGCAGCACCACGATCACCACGATGTTCAGCAGGATCAGCACCGGATCCGGCGGCTCGGGCGTCGGGTTCACCTCGCCGAACCGGTCCAGACGGGTGGTGCGCCCGCTCTCGACATGCGCCGCGAGCCCGGTCGCCCCGGCGAAGTAGGCGAGTTCCCGCGAGCCGACGAGCCCGCTCTCGCCGATCGTCCCGACGATCCGGTACGGCAGCCGCTCCCGCAGCAGCCGTGCGTCGTCCGAGGCGAGCAGCCGCTTCAGCTCGGGGGAGACGACCATCTCGCCCTTGGCCGGATAGGCGCTCAGACCGGGCGGCAGCGGGGCGCGCGGCCCCTCCGGCTCGACCAGCCGGCCGCGCACGTCCTTCTCACGGAAGGTGGTGTCGACGTTGGCGATCACCATCGTGTCGTCGGCCTTGGGGCGCGTCTCCGCGCTGAACGAGTAGTCCATCCGGGCCTGTTCGCGCTCGTGACGCACCGAGAGCGCGTTCGGCAGCGCGGTCGACAGCAGCAGCAGCGCCACGCCGAGCCCGACGCCGACCGCCGTCAGCACGGCCCGGACCCAGCCCTCCCGTCCGCCGGCGAAGGCGAACCGGATCCCCATCCCCAGGTCCCTGGCCCACTGCCCCAGGTTCATACGACCCGCTCCATGTCCCGCGACTTGCCGTCCCGTACGACGATCTCGCGGTCGGAGTAGGCGGCCACCCGTGCCTCGTGGGTGACCAGGACCACCGCCGCGTTGGCCGAGCGGGCCGCCTCGGTGAGCAGCTCCATCACGCGCTCGCCGTTGAGCGAGTCCAGCGCGCCGGTCGGCTCGTCGGCGAAGACGACCCGCGGGCTGGTCACCAGCGACCTGGCGACGGCCACCCGCTGGCCCTGCCCGCCGGAGACCTCTCCGGGCCGCTTCCTGGCGAGGTCGTCGACCTCCAGCCGGGCCATCCACCCGAGGGCGGTGCGCTCGGCCTCCTTGCGCGAGGTGCCGTTCAGCCGGAGCGGCAGGGCCACGTTCTCCACACAGGTCAGCTCCGGCACGAGCTGCCCGAACTGGAACACGAACCCGAACTCCGAGCGCCGCAGCCTGCTGCGCCCGGCGTCGCTCATGGACGCCAGTTCCTGGCCGTCGTAGCGGATCGAGCCGGAGTCGGGGGTCACGATGCCGGCGAGGCAGTGCAGCAGCGTCGACTTGCCGGAGCCGGAGGGGCCCATGACGGCGACGACCTCGCCGGGGTGGATGGAGAACCCGGCGCCGTCCAGCGCCATCGTCGGGCCGTACGCCTTGCGCAGGTCCTCGGCGACCAGCAGGGATCCCTCGGGGGCGGTCATGCCGTCACCTCCGCGCGCAGCCGGTCCAGGCGGGCCGCGGCCAGTTCGAGCCAGCGCAGATCGGCCTCCAGGTGGAACAGGGCGTGGTCGCAGATGAGCTGGTCGGCCAGATCGCCCTTGCGCTTGCGGTCGGTGAGGATGCGCATGCTGCGCAGATGCTCCGCCCGCTGGGTGTCGAGGACGTCGGCCGCGTCGCGCCGGGTGAGGAGGGCGAGGACGACCTTGGTGTAGAGGGTCGACTGGAGGTACGGCTCGGGCTTCTCGGGCGTGGCGAGCCAGCGCTCGACGTCGGTGATGCCGGCGTCGGTGATCGCGTACCGCTTGCGCTCGGGACCGCCGCCGGCCTCGATGCCGTCGACCTCGACGAGACCGTTCTTCAGCAGACGCGACATCGTCGAATAGACCTGGCCGTAGTGCAGCGGCCGGTCGTGACCGAACTTCTCGTCGAAGGCCCGCTTCAGGTCGTAACCGTGTCGGGGTCCGGACTCCAGGAGTCCCAGGAGGGTGTGACCGATGGACATGGGGAGGACTGTACATGCGGTGTATACCCGGTGTGTATACGCGGGGTGTGTAGACGGTGGCGAGGGGTGGGGGGCGCGGACGGCCCCGCAGGTGGGGGCCGTATGTCACCGTTCTGCTACAGCGGTCCGCCGAGACGCTCCGACCGCTTCCTATGGCGACGGGGTGCCGGGTGGCCGGCCCCGGCGGGGGATCGGCTTGGTGTCGCGCGGCAGCCGCCCGGCGTCGGCGAGGGCGCTGCGCAGCAGGAACTCGATCTGCGCGTTGGCCGACCGCAGCTCGTCCCCCGCCCACCGGGCCAGCGCCTCGTACACCGCCGGGTCCAGCCGCAGCAGCACCTGCTTGCGCTGCGGCCGGCCCTGGGGGGCGTCGCCCCCGGTGGGGACCGTCACTGGTAGAGGGTCCCGGTGTTGAGCACGGGCTGCGGCGCGCGGTCCCCGCACAGCACGACCATCAGGTTGGACACCATCGCCGCCTTCCGCTCCTCGTCCAGTTCCACGATGCCCTGCTCGGAGATCCGGGCGAGGGCCGCCTCGACCATGCCGACGGCGCCGTCCACGATCTCCCGGCGGGCCGCGACCACGGCGCCCGCCTGCTGCCGCTGGAGCATCGCCGAGGCGATCTCCGGAGCGTACGCGAGATGCGTGAAGCGGGACTCGATGATCTGGACACCCGCCGCCTCCACGCGCGCGTGCAGCTCCACCGCGAGCTTCTCGGTGATCTCCTCGGCGTTGCCGCGCAGCGAGAGGCCGTCCTCGTCGTGGGAGTCGTAGGGGTACTCGATGGCGATGTGCCGCACGGCCGCCTCGGTCTGGGTGGAGACGAACTCCAGGAAGTCGTCCACCTCGAAGGTGGCCTGCGCGGTGTCCTGCACCTTCCACACCACGACCGCGGCCAGCTCGATCGGGTTGCCGTAGGCGTCGTTGACCTTCAGGACGGCCGTCTCGTGGTTGCGGACGCGGGTGGAGATCTTCTCGCGGGAGGTGAAGGGGTTCACCCAGCGCAGGCCGTCCTCGCGGATCGTGCCCCGGTAGCGGCCGAAGAGCTGCACCACGCGCGCCTCGCCCGGCGCCACGGTGTTCAGCCCGCACATCGACAGGAACGCGGCGAGCCCGACGAGGATGCCGCCGACGATCAGCCCGGCCTTGGCGCCGGTGGCGTCCACCTGGGCGCCGAGCGCGATCAGTCCGGCGGCGGCCAGCAGCCCGACCAGACCGGACAGCAGGGCGAGCCCGCCGCCCACGCTGTGCGCGGGGAACTCGTTGACTCTCGGGGCGGGCATCTCGGGCGCGGCGGCCGCGACGGTGTCTGCGGTCATGGGTGGTTCCCCCCGTTTCGTATGGGAGTGGGCCGTTTCATCCCGTCCCACTCGCTCACTTCGTTCTATCTAAGTGATATCACTTAATCGGGGAATCGCAACCCCTGGGGCGTTCCCGACGTCGGTACTGGTGGAGTGGTGCGCCGGTTCCGGCGGGCGGGGTGCTGATTCTCACCCCCTCCGGACCCCGGCTCGACAGCCCTCCGTCACAGCCGACGGTGTTAGCTTTCTGAGCTGACCTGCCACCGGGCCACTGGTGTGACTGCCGAGTAGGAAGCGGAGCGAGCGGACTCATGGGACGAGCGGACGAGAGACGAGCGCGACAGCGTGGTGGCCGCCGCGCGGCGCCCAAAAACCGCTCGACGCGGACGGAGACCCCGACGTCGGCGCACGAGCCGGCCGCGTCCGCCGCGGGCTCCACCGGTACGTCCACGAGCCCCGCCCCCGGCGGCCGCGCGGCCGCCCGCCGCGGCGCCAAGAAGGGCAAGGGAGCCGGCGCGGACGGCGGCAGGAAGAGCCTCATACGCCGGATCTTCACCTGGAAGAAGATCCTCGGCGCGTTCCTCATCATGACCACGGCCGTCATCGGCGCCCTGGTCTGGCTCTACGTGAGCACCCCGATACCCGTCGGCAACCCCGAGGCCAAGCTCCAGAGCAACGTCTACGAGTACAACGGCGGCGCGATCCTCGCCCGCGACGGCGAGGTCAACCGCGAGAACGTCGACCTCGCGACCGTCCCCAAGGTCGTCCAGCGCACCTTCGTCGCCGCCGAGAACAAGTCCTTCTACGACGACGCCGGCGTCGACCTCAAGGGCACCACCCGAGGCGTCCTCAACACCCTCATGGGCAAGGGCGCGCAGGGCGGCTCGACGATCACCCAGCAGTACGTCAAGAACTACTACCTGACCCAGGAACAGACCGTCACGCGCAAGCTGAAGGAACTGGTCATCTCGCTCAAGCTGGACCGCGAGAAGTCCAAGGACTACATCCTGGCCGGGTACATCAACACCAGCTACTACGGCCGCAACGCCTACGGCATCCAGGCCGCCGCCCAGGCGTACTACCGCGTCGACGCCGACGAGCTGACCGTCGAGCAGGGCGCCTACCTCGCCGCACTGCTCCAGGCCCCCAGCCAGTACGACTGGGCCGTCGCCTCCGACACCAGCAAGGAGCTGGTGAAGAACCGCTGGAACTACGTCCTGAACAACATGGTCGAGCAGAAGTGGCTGGACAAGTCCGACCGCGACGGCATGGAGTTCCCGGTGCCCAAGGACCCCAAGCCCGACCCGGGCAAGGAGGGCCAGACCGGCTACCTGGTCAACGCGGCCAACGCCGAACTGGCCCGCGAACTGGTCGCCACCGGCACCGCCGACGACCTCAAGTCGGCCGAGGCCATGGTCAGCCGCGGCGGCTGGAACATCGAGCTGAACATCAGCAAGAAGAAGCAGAAGGCCCTGGAGAAGGCCGTCAAGGACCAGCTCACCAGCAAGCTCGACAAGAAGAAGCGGTCCGTCGACGCCGACGTCCAGGCCGGCGCGGTCTCGGTGAACCCGCGCACCGGCGCGGTCGAGGCGATGTACGGCGGTGCCGGCTACACCGAGCACTACCTGAACAACGCCACCCGCACCGACTACCAGCCCGCCTCCACCTTCAAGCCGGTGATCCTCGCCGCCGCCTTCGACGGGGACGCCAGGACGCAGGACGGCGAGGAGATCACCGCCGACACGCTCTACGACGGCACCAGCGAGCGCCCGGTCGTCGGCAGCGACATCGCGTTCGCGCCGGAGAACGAGGACGACCAGAACTACGGCGACGTCACCCTCCAGACCGCGATGAACAAGTCCATCAACTCGGCGTTCGCACAGCTCGGCGTCGACGTCGGCATGACGAAGGTGATGGAGGTCGCGGGCAAGCTCGGCATGGACACCGAGGACCTCAAGGCCGTGCCCGCGCAGACGCTGGGCACCATGGGCGCGAGCCCGCTCCAGATGGCCGGCGTCTACGCCACCCTCGACAACCACGGCAAGAAGGTCACCCCCGCGATCATCAAGTCGGCGACGAACAGCGCCTACCCGGCGTTCAAGCACACCGACCCGATCGGCGACGAGGTCATCAGCCGGGAGGCCGCCGACTCGGTCACCTCGGTTCTCACCGGTGTGGTCGACGACGGCACCGCCCGGACCTCGGTGCGGGACAACCCGCTGCGCAACGGCCAGAAGGTCGCCGGCAAGACCGGAACCTCCGACAACAACAAGTCGGCCTGGTTCACCGGCTACACGCCCGATCTGGTCACCTCGGTCGGCCTGTTCGGCGAGTCCGCCAAGCCCCCGCACCCCCAGGTCCCGCTGACCGGTGCGACGACGGGTCTGAAGACGGTCGCGGGCCGTATCAACGGCGGTGGCTTCCCGGCGCAGATCTGGGCGGCGTACACCTTCGGCGTCTCCACCAAGGTCAGCAAGTTCGACCTGGAGACCGACCAGGGCGCGGCCGTCCGTACGGCGTCCCCGACGCCGTCGTCCTCCCCGTCGGCGTCGGAGTCCGCGTCCGAGAGCCCCTCGGCCCCGGCCACCCCGTCGAAGGAGCCCACCACCAGCGCACCGACGACGGCCGCGCCGCCGACGGACGAGCCGACCACCGGGGCCCCGACGACCGGCGCCCCGACGGAACCGAGCACGGAGGATCCCTCCACAGAACCGGAAAACCCACTGGACCAGCAGTTCGGCCAGTAGGGGACAAGGCGGAGGGCGCCCGGTGAGCATTCACCGGGCGCCCTTCGCGTACACCGCCTTGAGACGAGCCGTGGCCGGGGCTCAGCCGGGGTTCAGCTCGAACCACACCACCTTGCCGGTGCTCAGCCGGGTCGCGCCCCAGCGCCGGGCGAGCCGGTTGACGAGATACAGGCCGCGCCCGCCCTCGTCGGTCGCCCGCGCCTGCCGCAGCCGGGGGAGCTGCGGCACGTCGTCGCCGACCTCGCAGCGCAGCACGTCGGTGCGCAGCAGCCGCAGGGTCACCGGCCGCGAGGCGTACCGCACCGCGTTGGTGACGACCTCGCTGACCAGCAGCTCCACCGAGTCGCTCATGTCCTCCATGCCCCAGCGGGACAGCGCCCGCCGGGCCAGCCGCCGGGCCCGGCCCGGTGCCGCGTCCTCCGGTTCCAGGAACCAGTACGCCACGTCGCTGGGCGCGATGCCGTCGAAGCGGGCGGCGAGCAGCGCGATGTCGTCGTCCCGGTCACCCGGGCCGAGCATGTCGAGCACCTCGTCGCACAGGGCTTCCAGCGGCGGCGGGTGATCGGGGCCGGTGAGCTGCGCGGTCGCGGCCAGCTTCTCGCGGAGCTGTTCTATACCGGTCGCCACGTCCCGCAGCCGGGACTCGACCAGACCGTCCGTGTAGAGCAGCAGGGTGGCGCCCGCCGGGGCGTCCAGCTCCACGGCCTCGAAGTCCACGCCGCCCACGCCGATCGGGGCGCCCGGCGGCACCCGCAGCACCTCGGCCCGGCCGCCCAGATGCAGCAGGACGGGCGGCGGATGGCCGGCGTTGGCGATGGTGATGCGGTGCGAGACCGGGTCGTAGACGGCGTACAGGCAGGTCGCCATGCGGTCGGTGCCCAGGCGCTGGGCCTGTTCGTCGAGGTGGTGCAGGACCTCCTGCGGGGGCAGGTCGAGCCCGGCGAGGGTCTGGGCGGTGGTGCGGAGCTGGCCCATGATCGCGGCGGAGGTCATGGAGTGCCCCATGACGTCCCCCACCACCAGCGCCACCCGGCTGCCCGGCAGCGGGATCGCGTCGTACCAGTCGCCGCCGACCCGCGCGGTCTCCGCCGCCGGCAGATAGCGGGAGGCCAGCCGCACGCCCGTGGGGCGGGGCAGGGTCTCCGGGAGCATGGTGCGCTGGAGTTCGTCGGCGATGTACGCCTCACGGTCGTACAGCACCGCCTTGTCGATGCCGAGGGCGCTGTGCGTGGCGAGCTGGGCGGCCACGAGCAGATCGTCGTTCTCGAACGGCAGGCGCTCCGGGCGGCGCAGGAAGACGGCCGCGCCGATCACCCGGCGCCGGCCCCGCAGCGGTGCGAGGATCGCCCGCTGGCCGCCCGGCACCTGCAAGGTGCTGTCCTCGCCCAGGAGTTCGGGCAGGGCGGCACGGGCCGCCGGACTGTCGGCGAACACCGGACGCACGCCGCGCAGCACCTCCGCGAGCGCCCCGCCGGGCCGCACCTCGCAGAGTTCGGCGACGGCCGCCGACAACTCGGCGTTCAGCTCGGCCGGTTCGGGCGGCGGCAGGGCCAGCGCGGCGAAACCGCTCTCGGTGTCCCGCTCCTCCGGGATGCGGTCGGTGCGCCGCAGCCGCAGCATCACCCGGTCGGCGACCGGCCGTTCGTCACCGACCGGCAGCGGATCGCGCAGATACACGAGGATCGCGTCGGAGAAGGTCGGCACGGTCGCCCGGCACAGCCCCATCACGATCTCGTCGATGTCCATGCCCCGGGCGATCCGCCGGGTCGCGGCGCCCACGAACCGCAGCCGGTCGCCGTCCCGGCGCATCGGCGTGGGCCGTCCGGGCGTCACACCCTTGCCCGTACGGCGGTCCGAGCGCGCCTCACCGCCCGGCTGGGCCGGGATGGACTCGGGCGCGGGACGCGGCCGGTGGGAGTCCGCCTCGGCGCCGGCCGACGGCTGGGAGTGCTCGGGGTCCGAACCGCCGGGATCCTTCGCCTTGTTCTTCCCCTTGCCGTCCTTCCCGCGGGGCGCGGTGGCACCCGCGGGCTCCTCGGTGCGGCCCTGGGCCCGGTCGACGGCGGGAGGTAAGGCTGCCGAACCCGGCACCTGGGTACGCAGGAGCGCCCCGCGGGGGTCCGTGGGGTCGACGCCCTGGGGGCGTTCGTAGCTGGTGGGCTGCTCCGTCACGCGTGTCGCATCCATCCGTCCGGGGCTGCGCGCCGCGCGCGCAGTTGGTCCCGCAGAAAACCCGATACCCGGAACAGTCGTCCCCGGAACGGAATTCCCGCGTGGTCAGAGGCTGTTCCTGTGCCACCGGGGAACCGGGCGCGGCCCTCGGCCCCGCCGGTGGTGCGTTCGTACCCCTCGCTCACGTCCTGCCGCCCCTCGGTGACGTTCGGTCAGACCCGGCGCCTGCCCCGGGAGTTGCTGTTGCATGCTCTTGCGGAGGACGATCCTACGTTTCCCGCCCCGGGGCGCATCAAGGGTCTCATGTGGACACGTGCGCGGGCGTACGGTCCCAGTCCTCCGGAAGCAACGGTACGGCCCACGACGGCTCCGGGCGCCAGTGCTGCCAGCCCTCGTCGAACGGCGCGCCCCAGGCACGGATCACGTCCACCGCGGCCCGCCCCGCCGCGCGCACCCGGTCGGCGCCCGCGGCGTCCATCAGACCGTCCTGCTGGGCCTGCGCGAACTCGTCCTCGTCGCGCCAGTCCCAGGTGCGGTCCGGATACACGCAGATGTCCAGGAAGTGGTCCTCGGAGTCCACCCCGCCGTCCCAACGGGCCAGCGGGGTCTCCAGGTTGACGTACCAGTTCTTGAACCGCCAGCCCTGGTCCCAGAACAGCCACACCGACCACGGTTCACCGGGCCGGGCCAGCTTCAGCACACCGGTGCCGAACCAGCGGTCGAGCTGGACGGTCCGCGGCCGGGTGTAGCGGGTGTGCAGCGGTTCCTGGTGCAACGGCGTACCGTCCACGAGCACCGGCTTGACCACCTGGGTGCCCGGGGCGAGCCAGACGGCGAGCACGTCGGAGTCGTCCCGCACGACGGTGACCGGGCGCGCGATATGGAAGCCCGCGCCGCCGTTGGCCCGGTACCGCCACAGGATCCGGTCCCCGGGCGACCAGGACGCCCTCGCACCACCCGTTCCCACGCGCCTCACCACTCCACCGTCTGCCATGCACAGATATTAGGTGCCATGGGCATACGACGCTGTCGTCCCCGTCACGGTTCTCGCCGGTGGCCGGAAAGCGTCCCGGAACGGATCACGGACGGGTCATCCGCAGGACGTCCAGCGCCTCGTCGAGCTGTTCGAGCGTCAGAGCGCCGCGCTCCACGTATCCGCCCTCCAGGACGACCTGCCGGATGGTCCTGCGCTCCGCCAGCGCCTTCTTGGCGACCTTGGCGGCCTCCTCGTAGCCGATGTACTTGTTCAGCGGGGTGACCACGGACGGGGACGACTCGGCGTACTCGCGGGCGCGCTCCCGGTCCGCGACGATGCCGTCCACGGTGCGGTCGGCGAGCAGCCGGGAGACGTTGGCGAGGAGCCGGATCGACTCCAGCACGTTCTTGGCGATCACCGGCAGCATGACGTTCAGCTCGAAGTTGCCGGCCGCGCCCGCCGTGGCCACCGTCGCGTCGTTGCCCACGACCTGCGCGGCGACCATCAGCACGGCCTCCGGGATCACCGGGTTGACCTTGCCCGGCATGATCGAGGAGCCGGGCTGGAGGTCGGGCAGCGCGATCTCCGCGAGCCCGGTGCGCGGGCCCGAGGCCATCCACCGCAGATCGTTGGCGATCTTGGTCAGGCCGACCGCGATCGTGCGGAGCTGGCCGCTCGTCTCCACGACGCCGTCCCGCGCGCCCTGCGCCTCGAAGTGGTCGCGCGCCTCCGTCAGCGGCAGCCCGGTGGCCGCGGCGACCTCCGCGATCACGGCGGCGGAGAACCCCGGCGGGGTGTTGATGCCGGTGCCCACGGCGGTGCCGCCCAGCGGCAGCTCGGCGAGCCGGGGCAGGGAGGCGGTGAGCCGCTCCACGCCGTACCGCATCTGGGCGGCGTACCCGCCGAACTCCTGGCCCAGGGTGACGGGCGTGGCGTCCATCAGATGCGTCCGCCCCGACTTCACCACGTCGGCGAACTCCTCCGCCTTGCGCTCCAGGGCGGCGGCGAGATGCTCCAGGGCCGGGATCAGGTCGCGGGTGACGGCGGCGGTGGCGGCGATGTGCAGGGACGACGGGAAGACGTCGTTGGAGGACTGCGAGGCGTTGACGTGGTCGTTGGGGTGCACGTCCCGGCCGAGCCGCTCGGTGGCCAGGGTGGCGATGACCTCGTTGGCGTTCATGTTGGACGAGGTGCCGGAGCCGGTCTGGAACACGTCCACGGGGAAGTGCTCGTCCCACGTCCCCTCCGCGACCTCCGCGGCCGCCTCCTGGATCGCCCCGGCGATGTCCTCGTCCAGCACCCCGAGCCCGGCGTTCACCTTCGCCGCGGCCCCCTTGATCCGGGCCAGCGCCTCGATGTGCGCCCGCTCGATCCGCTGCCCGGACACGGGAAAGTTCTCGACGGCCCGCTGCGTCTGCGCCCGCCACTTGGCGTGCGCCGGGACGCGGATCTCACCCATGGAGTCGTGCTCGATGCGGTAGTCGCTCATGGGGGGTACAGCGAAGGGGGTGCCGTCGTTTGTTCCGGGCTGAGAAGCCCAGGTTGAGCTTCTCAGCCCGTCCGGCGTTTGAGGACGAGGCCCGTTCAGGGCCGAAAGGGGGTCTGGGGGCGCTAGCCCCCAGGGTTGGGACGGGAAGGGGCGGAGGGGGCGAGAAGCCCCTACGCCAGCCCAGGACCCCGTACCGGAATCGACGTGAACGTAGGCGCCGGCGCCGGGTCCTTGAAGAAGTCGTTGCCCTTGTCGTCGACCACGATGAACGCCGGGAAGTCCTCGACCTCGATCTTCCACACCGCCTCCATCCCCAGCTCCTCGTACTCCACGACCTCGACCTTCTTGATGCAGTCCTGCGCCAGCCGCGCCGCAGGCCCACCGATCGACCCGAGATAGAACCCGCCGTGACTCCCGCACGCGTCCGTGACCTGCTGCGACCGGTTCCCCTTGGCCAGCATCACCTTGGACCCCCCCGCCGCCTGGAACTGCTCGACGTAGGAGTCCATCCGCCCCGCCGTGGTCGGCCCGAAGGACCCGGACGCGTACCCCTCGGGCGTCTTCGCAGGCCCCGCGTAGTACACCGGGTGGTCCTTCAGGTACTGCGGCATCTCCTCACCCGCGTCCAGCCGCTCCTTGATCTTCGCGTGCGCGATGTCACGGGCGACGACCAGCGGCCCGGACAGCGACAGCCGCGTCTTGACCGGGTACTTCGTCAGCTCGGCCAGGATGTCGTCCATCGGCTGGTTGAGGTCGATCCGCACGACGTCCGAGGACTCGTCCAGGTGCTCGTCCGTCGTGTCCGGCAGGAACCGCGCCGGGTCCGTCTCCAACTGCTCCAGGAAGACACCCTCGGCGGTGATCTTCGCGACGGCCTGCCGGTCGGCCGAGCAGGAGACGGCGATCGCGACCGGGCAGGACGCGCCGTGCCGCGGCAGCCGCACCACGCGCACGTCGTGGCAGAAGTACTTGCCGCCGAACTGCGCGCCGATGCCGATCTTCTGCGTCAGCTCGAAGACCTTCTCCTCCAGCTCCTTGTCCCGGAAGCCGTGCCCGAGCGGGGAACCCTCGGCCGGGATCTCGTCCAGGTAGTGAGCGGAGGCGTACTTCGCGGTCTTCAGCGCGTACTCGGCGGACGTGCCGCCGACGACGATCGCCAGGTGGTACGGCGGGCAGGCGGCCGTACCGAGGGAGCGGATCTTCTCCTCCAGGAACTTCATCATGGAGGACTCGTTCAGGACGGCCTTGGTCTCCTGGTACAGGAACGACTTGTTGGCCGAGCCGCCGCCCTTCGCCATGAACAGGAACTTGTAGGCGCCGCCGTCGGTGGCGTACAGCTCGATCTGGGCCGGGAGGTTGGAGCCGGTGTTCTTCTCCTCCCACATGGTGAGCGGAGCCATCTGCGAGTAGCGCAGGTTGAGGTTGAGGTAGGCGTCGTAGATGCCCCGGCTGAGGGCCGCCTCGTCGCCGCCCTCGGTGAGCACGTTCTGCCCGCGCTTGCCCATGACGATCGCCGTGCCGGTGTCCTGGCACATCGGCAGCACGCCCGCGGCCGCGATGTTCGCGTTCTTCAGCAGGTCGAGCGCCACGAACTTGTCGTTGCTGGACGCCTCGGGGTCGTCGATGATCCGGCGGAGCTGCGCGAGGTGGGCGGGGCGCAGATAGTGCTGGATGTCGTGGATCGCCTCGGCGGCGAGCTGGCGCAGCGCCTCCGGCTCGACCTTGAGGAACGTGCGCCCGTCGGCCTCGAAGGTGGAGACACCCTCGGAGGTCACCAGCCGGTAGGGGGTGGTGTCCTCTCCCATGGGGAGCAGATCGGTGTACGCGAACTCAGGCATCGTCGCCCATTCCTCACTCGACGGACTGCGGCGCCTGCCGACGCGGGCAGGCTTCACCAGCGTAGAACCTGCCTCCGACGGCGAGCTTGTGAGGTAAGGCTCAGTTGGGGCTATCGCGATCTATCGTGTTTGGGTACGCTGCTGCCGTGGACCTTCAGAAGCATGCCGCCACCGCCCCCACGCCCCCCGACGCACTGCGCGCCTCGGACGCGGACCGCGACCGGGTCGCCGACATCCTGCGCGAGGCCCTGGCCGAGGGCCGGCTCACCGCCGACGAGCACGCCGAGCGCGTCGAAGGCGTCCTGGCCGCCAAGACGGTCGGCGAGCTGGAGGTCTTCATACGGGACCTGCCGGCGGCGCACGAGCGGCGCGCGAGCCCCCTGTCCGCCCCTCCGCGCCCCACCGCGGGAGCGATCCCCGCCGACCCCGACGACAACGTGATCGCGGTGTTCAGCAGCGCCGTCCGCCGCGGCCGCTGGCGCGCCGGCCGCCGGATCCACGCGTACGCGATCTTCGGCAGCGTCGAGATCGACCTCAGCGAGGCGCTCTTCGAGTACCAGCAGGTGGTGATCAAGGCGTTCGCCGTCTTCGGGAACATCGAGGTCCGCGTCCCGGAGAACGTGTCGTTGTACGGCACCGGCGGCGGAGTCCTCGGCAACTTCGAGATCGACACGCTCGACGCGGTCTCGCCCGAGGCGCCGGTCGTCTACGTCGACGGCTGGGCGGTGCTGGGCAATGTCGAGGGCCGCCCGAAGCGCGGCAAGCTCGTCGCGGACATTCTCGATCGTGTCTCGCGCAAGGTCGACAAGAAACTGCGACGGCATCTGGGCCATTGACGGTCGGCCTGTGAACTGTTGACGGTCGCGAATCGCCCGGTCCGGAACCGGGCGGTCCGCGGGGCGGCGTACGGCGGTCTTCGAAAGCCGGTGGTTCGGAACTGAGTGCATAGGCGCGCGCACAGCGGGTAGGGCTTGCTGCATCGCCTCTTCGCATCGCTCGTCCGCACCACCTCGCCGCATCGCCTCTCGCTCGCGAAGCCGTCGTCAGGAGTAGACCCGTGCTGCAACCGCCGCATTCGTCCCTGAAGGTCGCCGCCGTCCCGGCCCAGCGAGTGCCGGCGCGGGACAGGGACCAAGACGCTCCCTGGCACACCGAGGCGGTGTGCCGTCGCGACGAGGCGGGACTGTTCTTCGCGCCGTCCAAGGAACCCACCGCCGCCCGGCTCTCCCGCGAGGAGGCCGCCAAGCGGGTCTGCGGCGGCTGTCCGGTGATGGTGGAGTGCCGCGAGCACGCCCTCCTCCAGCCCGAGCCGTACGGCGTGTGGGGCGGCCTGACCGCCGCCGAGCGCCGCGTGGTGCTGGCCCGGCGCCGGCGCCGCGACATGGAGCTGAAGAAGACGGCCCGCACGTCGGGCCGTATAGCCCAGGCGGGCTGAGACTCCCGCCCACCCCTCGGCACGCGAGTGGGGCGCCCCCTCCGCACCGGGGGCGCCCCACTCGCCGTAGGCCCTGCTCGGCCTTCGCTCCGTCTTCGCGGCAGGCCCTACTTCGCGCGGTCGAAGTCGATCGCGCTGTACGCCCGCAGCTTGCTCAGCCGGTGCTCGGAGTCGATCCGGCGGACCGTCCCCGACTTCGACCGCATCACGATCGAGTCGGTGGTCGCCGTCTCCGACCGGTACCGCACCCCGCGCAGCAGCTCACCGTCGGTGATGCCGGTCGCGACGAAGAACACGTTCTCGCCCTGGACCAGGTCCTCGGTGGTCAGCACCCGGTTCAGGTCGTGGCCCGCGTCGATCGCCCGCTGCCGCTCCTCGTCGTCCTTGGGCCACAGCTTGCCCTGGATGGTGCCGCCCAGACACTTCACCGCGCAGGCCGAGATGATGCCCTCGGGCGTCCCGCCCACGCCGAGCAGCAGGTCGATGCCGGTGCCCTCGCGCAGCGCCAGGATCGAGCCGGCCACATCGCCGTCCGAGATCAGCTTGATGCGCGCCCCGGTCGCCCGGATCTCCTCGATCAGGCCCTGGTGACGCGGCCGGTCCAGGATGACGACGGTGACGTCCTCCGGCGTGACCCGCTTGGCCTTGGCGACCCGGCGGATGTTGACCTCGACGGGCGCGTCGATGTCGACGAACTCGGCGGCCTCGGGGCCGGTGACGAGCTTGTCCATGTAGAAGACGGCCGACGGGTCGAACATGGCGCCCCGCTCGGTCGCCGCGAGGACGGCGATCGCGTTCGGCATGCCCTTGGCCGTCAGCGTGGTGCCGTCGATCGGGTCCACGGCGATGTCGACCTCGGGACCGGTGCCGTCGCCGACCCGCTCGCCGTTGTAGAGCATCGGCGCCTCGTCCTTCTCGCCCTCGCCGATGACGACCACGCCGTTCATCGAGACGGTCGAGACGAGGGTCCGCATGGCGCGCACCGCGGCACCGTCGGCGCCGTTCTTCTCGCCGCGCCCCACCCAGCGGCCTGCGGCCATCGCGGCGGCTTCGGTCACACGGACCAGTTCCAGGGCGAGGTTGCGGTCGGGGGCCTCGGACGGGACATCGAGTTCGGACGGCAAATGATGATGCTCGGTCATCGGAGCGCACCTTTCTGATACGACGACGGCCGGATGAGGGTTCGAGGCCCGACTCTATCGTCAGTCCGACAAAATGAGCAGGGGACCCCACGGATGAGCGCACCGGGCACCTGCGACGATAGGGGCGTGGCAGGTTCGAACGGCAAGCAGAAGTCGGCCCGGGACATGATCCTCTCCCTGGGTCTCATCATCATCGCGGCGTGGGTGATCTACCTGTTCGTCCCGCACGACGATCGCGCTCCCGACATCCAGCGGGTCGACTACCGCGTCGAACTGCTCACGGCGCGCCGCGCGGCGTCGTACCCGGTGGCCGCGCCCGAGGGCCTGCCCGAGACCTGGAAGGCGACGTCCGTCCGTTTCGACGGCGCCGACTCCGACGCCTGGCACCTCGGCTTCCACGCCCCCGACGGGGAGTACGTGACGATCGAGCAGTCCACTCAGAAGCGCGCCCGGTTCATCGACGAGGCCAGCCAGGGCTCCACGGCGACCAAGGCCACCGACGAGATCGACGGCCGCACCTGGACCCGCTACACCGGCGGCCGCTACGACGCGCTCGTCCTGGAGGACACCGACGGCTCCACGACGGTCGTGGCGGGCACGGCGTCCTTCGAACGGCTGCTGGAGATGGCGAAGGCCCTGAAGACGGCGTGAGCGCGTAGCGCGTACACGGACGTGAGGCCCCCGGCGATCGCCGGGGGCCTCACGTGTGCCGTCGGGTGCGGCCGGCCGTCTCAGACGGTGGTGACGACCTCGTCGTACGACAGGCGCGGGGAGCGCGGGAACCAGGCGTTCTCGCCCGGACGGCCGATGTTCACGACCATCAGCGGGGTGTGGTCGTCGTCCAGGAACTCCTTGCGGACGCCCTCGAAGTCCAGACCGGTCATCGGGCCGGCGGCCAGACCGGCGGCGCGCACGCCGATGATGAAGTACGCGGCCTGGAGGGCGGCGTTCAGAAGGGCGGCCGACTCGCGGACCGGGCGCTCGGCGAAGAAGACGTCCTTGGCCTGCGGGAAGTGCGGCAGGAGCTGGGGCAGCTCCTCGTGGAACTCGTTGTCCGCGGAGAGGATCGCGACCAGCGGGGCGGCGGCCGTCTTGGCCTGGTTGCCCTCGGCCAGGTGCTGGACCAGGCGCTCACGGGCCTCGGCCGAGCGGACCAGGGTGATGCGCAGCGGGGTCTGGTTGAACGCGGTCGGACCGTACTTGACCAGGTCGTAGATCGCCTGGACCTGCTCCTCGGTCACCGGCTCGTCGGTGAAGGTGTTCGCGGTGCGGGCCTCGCGGAACAGCAGGTCCTGGGCGGCGGGGTCAAGAACGAGAGACATCTGTCGACTTCCTCGGGTACGCGTCCGGATCCGGGAACACCGGACCGGCTGACGGCTACGACCGTACGCGAATGAAGTTCAAGGTTCAACAAAATGCGGATGCTCGTGATCCGCTTCACAGCGACTCGGCGCTGCTAGTCCCCCCGCTTCGTTCCTTCTTCCTCCCCCTCTTCCTTCTCCTCGGCGAGGGCGGCGTCCAGGCGGGCCCGCGCGCCCTCCAGCCAGCGCCGGCACACCTTGGCCAGCTCCTCGCCGCGCTCCCACAGGGCGAGGGACTCCTCCAGCGACGTGCCCCCCGCCTCCAGGCGGCGGACGACCTCGACCAGCTCGTCGCGCGCCTGCTCGTAGCCCAGGGCTTCCTCGGTCTTCCTCGTCATGCGTCCCGTCCTGTCCTAGTTGTCGGCGTGATCGGCGTTGTCGGCCCGAACAGTGAACTCGCCCTCGGCGACCCGCGCGCGCAGCACCTCGTCCGCCGCCACCTCCGCCGGATCCCGGACCACATGCCCGTCGGCCCGCTGGAGCACCGCGTACCCCCGCTGGAGCGTCGCGGCCGGCGAGAGGGCCACCACGCGTGCGTGCGTGTGTGTCAGCTCCGAGTCCGCGCGGTCCAGGAGATGCCGCAGACACCGCCGGGAACGGTCGGCCAGCGAGGCCACCTGGTCCGCGCGCTCGTCGATCATCCGGTGCGGATCCTGTATCACCGGCCGGGCCAGCGCATGGGCGAGCCCGCGCTCCTCCCGCTCCACGAACCCCTCCACGCAGCGCCGCGCTCGCCCGCGCAGCATCCGCACCCGCTCCAGCTCCTCGCCGACGTCCGGGACGACCTTCTTCGCCGCGTCCGTCGGGGTGGACGCCCGCAGGTCGGCCACATGGTCGAGGAGCGGATTGTCCGGCTCGTGCCCGATCGCCGAGACCACCGGCGTACGGCAGGCCGCGACCGCGCGGACGAGCTGCTCGTCGGAGAACGGCAGCAGGTCCTCCACGCTGCCGCCGCCCCGGGCGACGATGATCACGTCGACCTCGTCGAGTGCGTCCAGCTCCTTCACCGCCTGGACGACCTGCGGCACCGCGTGGACCCCCTGGACCGCGACATTGCGCACCTCGAAGCGGACGGCGGGCCAGCGGTGCCTGGCGTTCTCCAGGACGTCCCGCTCGGCGGCCGAGGCGCGGCCGCACACCAGCCCGACGAGCTGCGGCAGAAAGGGCAGCGGTTTCTTGCGGTCGAGCGCGAAGAGGCCCTCCGCCGCCAGCGACTTCTTGAGCTGCTCCAGCCGCGCCAGCAGCTCTCCGACGCCCACCGGCCGTATCTCCACGGCCCGCAGCGAGAGCTGCCCGCGCGGGGCGTACCACTCCGGCTTCGCGTGGACGACGACCCGGGCGCCCTCCCCGACGACGTCCGCCACCGCGTCGAACACCTGGCGGTAGCACGTGACGCCCACCGAGATGTCGTGCGAGGGGTCGCGCAGGGTCAGAAAGACGACGCCCGCTCCCGGGCGCCGCGACAACTGGGTGATCTGACCCTCGACCCACACCGCGCCGAGCCGGTCGATCCACCCCCCGATGAGCCGCGACACCTGGCCGACGGGCAGTGGGGCGTCCGCGGACGTGTTCACAGCCATGCGACCGAGCGTAACGGCCGCCACCGACAACGCCGCTCAGGCCGGTGCGGGCCGCCCGCTTCACTCCGGAGGGGAACTCCGAGGCCCGGGACACGGCCGTACGATGGGACGCATGACTGCTTCGCCTGGCCGCCGCCGTGTCCTGCTCGCCGCCCCCCGGGGCTACTGCGCGGGCGTCGACCGCGCCGTGATCGCCGTCGAGAAGGCCCTGGAGCAGTACGGGGCCCCGGTCTACGTCCGCCACGAGATCGTCCACAACAAGTACGTCGTGCAGACCCTGGAGAAGAAGGGCGCCGTCTTCGTCGAGCGGACGGAGGAGGTGCCGCCGGGCAACATCGTGATGTTCTCCGCGCACGGCGTCGCCCCGGTCGTCCACGAGGAGGCCGCGCGCGGGAGGCTCGCCACCATCGACGCGACCTGCCCGCTGGTCACCAAGGTCCACAAGGAAGCCGTCCGGTTCGCCGACGACGACTACGACATCCTCCTGATCGGGCACGAGGGCCACGAGGAGGTCATCGGCACCTCCGGCGAGGCCCCCGAGCACATCCAGCTCGTGGACGGCCCGGCCGATGTCGCCAAGGTCGAGGTCCGTGACGAGTCGAAGGTCGTCTGGCTCTCCCAGACGACGCTGAGCGTGGACGAGACGATGGAGACCGTCGACGCGCTCAAGGAGAAGTTCCCGCAGCTCATCTCCCCGCCGAGCGACGACATCTGCTACGCCACGCAGAACCGCCAGCTCGCCGTGAAGCAGATGGGCGCCGAGGCGGAGCTGGTCATCGTGGTCGGCTCGCGCAACTCCTCCAACTCCGTGCGGCTCGTCGAGGTCGCCAAGCTCGCCGGGGCGCGGGCGGCGTACCTGGTGGACTTCGCCAGCGAGATCGACGAGGCGTGGCTGGAGGGCGTGACCACGGTCGGCGTCACCTCCGGCGCCTCGGTGCCCGAGGTCCTCGTCGAGGAGGTGCTCGGCTGGCTCGGCGAGCGCGGCTACGCGGACGTGGAGCTGGTCAAGGCGGCCGACGAGCACATCACCTTCTCGCTGCCCAAGGAACTCCGCCGCGACCTGCGCGAGGAGGCGGCGGCGCTGGTGGCCGAGCGGGGCGGCAGCGGCCCCGCGGGCTCGCCGACTGAGTGACTGTCAGTCGATCGTCGTAACGTAGGGCCATGCAGATCTTCGGCGTGGACATCGGCGGATCCGGGATCAAGGGCGCCCCTGTGGACCTCGACAGGGGCGACCTGGCCCAGGAGCGCTTCAAAGTGCTCACCCCGCACCCGGCGACGCCCGACGGCGTGGCCGACGGCGTGCGGCAGGTCGTGGAGCACTTCGGCTGGACCGGCCCGGTGGGCCTGACCTTCCCGGGCGTGGTCACCGGCGGGTCGACCATCCGTACGGCGGCCAATGTGGACAAGAGCTGGATCGACACGGACGCGCGCGCGTTGTTCACCGAGCGGCTGGGCGGCCTGCCGGTGACCGTCGTCAACGACGCGGACGCGGCGGGCGTCGCCGAGGTCGCCTTCGGCGCCGGCCGCGACCGCAGCGGCACGGTCATCCTGCTGACGTTCGGCACGGGCATCGGCAGCGCCCTTTTCGTCGACGGCGTGCTCGTCCCCAACACCGAGCTGGGCCACCTGGAGCTGCACGGACACGACGCGGAGAAGCGCGCCAGCTCCAAGGCCAAGGAGGACGGCGAGCTGACCTGGGAACACTGGGCGCACCGCGTCCAGAAATACCTCGCCCACGTAGAGATGCTCTTCTCCCCGGAACTCTTCATCATCGGCGGCGGCGTCAGCCGCAAGTCCGAGAAGTTCCTCCACTACATCGAGGGCATCCGAGCCGAGATCGTCCCGGCGCAACTCCAGAACAACGCGGGCATCGTGGGGGCGGCGATGCGGGCGGCCAAGGAGAGCTGAGGGGGCGCGGGGGCCGCGTCCGGGAGCCGGGGAGGCTCGTCCCCCCCCCATGCTGGCGGTGCCTTGCCCGCGTGCGCTCGCCGGGTGGGTGCGAGACGGGCTGCGGCAGGCGATGGAGGAGTCGCGCGGTAGCGGGATGACGACGTGTGGCACCCGGGAGGGAACAGCCGGCGGCCTCGGTGGCTGGGCGGGGTGCCCGCGCGGCGATCGGACCGTCGCCGTGCACGCTCGATGAGGGCCGCAGGGGTGCGCGCATGCGCGTCCGGCGATGACGGACGGCGCTGCTCGCGGCGGTGGCCGTGGCGGTGGTGGAGGTGTCGTGCTCGGCCGAGGGCGCGGCGCGAGCGCCCTGCGCATGACGGCGGTCGCGAGGTGGCCCACCGCCGCCGGGATTCGGCCGGGAAGGCACTGCCCGCGGCGATGACGGTGACGCGCTCGGGCGTCATTACCGTGCCGCCGCCCGCCACAGGGCAGTACGGGGAAGCGGTCAGCGGCGTCGGATGCGGGGTCGGGGGCGGGGGTTCGCGCGGCGGCGGGCTGTTGCTCTGCGTACGCCGCGGACGAGGATGGTCACGGCTGCGGCGAGCGTGCCGGCGTACAGCCAGCCGGCCTCGGTAGCCAGGGCCGTGACCAGGCCCATCAGCCGGGCGCCGAGGCCGTCGCCGTCCTCGATCACGGGCAGTAGTCCGACGGCGAAGGCGATCGGCATGGCCACCGGTGGCGCCAGCAGGTCGCCGGGGCGCACCCAGAGTCCGGTCAGGACGCTGACGGGCAGGAACAGGACGCCGTACACCGTCAGCGACGCCCCGAAGAGCAGGCTGTCCAGGCTTCCGAGGGCGCACATCACCGCGATCGAGAACAGCCCGCTGCCGAGTCCGGTGAGCCGGGGGTTCGGCAGGCGGCGGGGGCGGGGGGAGCCAGTGGTGGCCGAGGCGGAGCCTCGCGCGGCGGGCCGGGGTACTGCCCCCGCCGTCCGCACGGGGCGCACGGGCTGTACGGGCCGTACGGGCCGCGCGGCCTTGGGGACGATGCGAGGCTTTCGCCCCGTCGTCCCCTCTCTTCCTTCCCTCCCCGCCCGTCCGCGCGCCCGCTCCCCGCCCGCCTGGGGCGGAAGGGACGGCGCCGCCGCCGGGGTGCCGCGTCGCGGTCGGGGGTGGGGGGAACGCGTCCTGGGTTGCTCCACTGCACCAAGTTAGGTCGTTTTATGTGGCGAATCGGGCCTCAGACACGCCGGAGAGCGGACGTTGGCCGCGCGTTCGACAGGGCCGCCGGCCCGGTGCCGGGTACGCCGTAAACTGGTGGATCGGCCGGCCCTCTGACCCTGGTCCCCACGGCGGGAAGCCCCGGGAACCGGCCCCCTGGCCCTCTCACTACGGGAAGTCGCAACGTGTCGCTCACGATCGGAATCGTCGGTCTGCCAAATGTCGGCAAGTCGACCCTGTTCAACGCCCTGACCAAGAACGACGTGCTGGCGGCCAACTACCCGTTCGCCACGATCGAGCCGAACGTCGGCGTCGTCGGCGTCCCGGACGCCCGCCTGACGAAGCTCGCGGAGATCTTCGGCTCGCAGCGCATCCTCCCGGCGACCGTCGACTTCGTCGACATCGCGGGCATCGTGCGCGGCGCCTCCGAGGGCGAGGGCCTGGGCAACAAGTTCCTGGCGAACATCCGGGAGTCCGACGCGATCTGCCAGGTCATCCGCGCCTTCAAGGACGAGAACGTCGTGCACGTCGACGGCAAGGTCTCGCCGAAGGACGACATCGAGACGATCAACACCGAGCTGATCCTCGCCGACCTCCAGACGATCGAGAAGGTCCTGCCCCGCCTCCAGAAGGAGTCGCGGATCAAGAAGGACATCGCGCCGAAGGTCAAGGCCGTCGAGGAGGCCAAGGAGATCCTGGAGAAGGGCGACACCCTCTTCTCGCACGGCATCGTCCAGGGCACCGAGCGCAACGAACTCCTCCACGACCTGCACCTCCTCACCACCAAGCCCTTCCTCTACGTCTTCAACGTCGACGAGGACGAGCTGACCGACGACACCTTCAAGGACGAGCAGCGCGCCCTGGTCGCCCCCGCCGAGGCGATCTTCCTCAACGCCAAGCTGGAGGCGGACCTCGCCGAGCTGGACGAGGCCGACGCCATGGAGCTGCTGGAGTCCGTCGGCGCGGAGGAGCCCGGCCTGGCCACCCTGGCCCGCGTCGGCTTCGACACGCTGGGCCTCCAGACCTACCTCACGGCCGGCCCCAAGGAGTCCCGCGCCTGGACGATCAAGAAGGGCGCCACCGCCCCCGAGGCCGCCGGCGTGATCCACACCGACTTCCAGAAGGGCTTCATCAAGGCGGAAGTCATCTCCTTCGCCGCCCTGGTCGAAACCGGCTCAGTCGCCGAGGCCCGCGCCAAGGGCAAGGCCCGCATGGAGGGCAAGGAGTATGTGATGCAGGACGGGGATGTCGTCGAATTCAGGTTCAACGTCTGAGCGGACGAAACGAGGGGCCGGGCTCTTGGGAGTCCGGCCCCTTCGTCGTTCCCATGGCGGTGCTCAGGTGTCGTAGACGGTGGAACGATGCCCGACGTGTACCACCCACACCACCAGCTCACCGTTGTCGATCGTGTAGATCACGCGATGGTCGCCCACCCGCAGGCGGCGCCGGTCGGGTTGGGAGACGAGGGCGGTGGTGTTGAACCCCAGAGGGTCGCTCTCCAGCTCGGTCAACTTGGCCAGAATACGGAGCGCCGTGTCGCGCGGGACCTTGCGAAGCTCAGCCTGAGCCTCGGGTCGGAAGACGGTGCGGTACTCACTCACTGCGCGCCAGCGTCTCCCTCATGACGTCCTCGATCGGGATGCTGCGCGCCGGATTGGCCATGCGCTCGTCGATGATCCGGTTGATCTCGCGCTCTTCCCATTCCTGGTACTTGCGCAGCACTTCGATGGACACCACGGCGGCGACCTGCTTGCCGCGCCGGGTGATCACGGTGGGCACGTCGTCCCGGTCGGCTCGCTCCACGACCTCGGCGAGGTGCGCCCGGACATCGCGGATGGACTCTATGGGCAGTGGCTGCGTCATGCGCCCAAGGGTACCGAGTGTCGCATGTGTACACAACGGCGCTTCACGAGCCGTTCCATTCCTCGCCGGGCAGTGCGTGCCACAGGTCGAGCCAGTCGGGGAGCAGGAAGAGGGGGCGGGTCAGGACGATGTCGCCGGCCCGCTGGGAGCGGATCGCGAGGCCGAGGTCGGCGAAGACCGGATCGCCGGCGACGCTGTACGCCAGGCTGCCGGGCCGTGTCGTGCGGTGGACGAGCCAGTCCTCCACGTGGGAAGGCGTGCAGCCGGTCAGCGGGGCTGCGTCCAGTCTCACCTGGGGACCGGTGAGGGCGTCTGCGGCGACGCACCCCAGGCGGCCGTCGTGAAAGAGCGCCCTGATCCCGCTCTCGGTGAAGTCGGCGTAGTTGAGCTGCTGGTCTTCGCCGTGGTGGGAGTAGGACGAGACGGCCGGTCCTTCACCGAGGACGCGGGCGATCTCCTCCAAGGTCATCCCGAAGTGCAGGGGGCCGACTCCTACGTACGGCGTGAACGTCCACTCGGCACGCTCCTCCTGCCGGGCGATCCGCCACGGGCCGCGGTACCCCGCCTCGCTTCCAGGGACGGCCACGGGCGGCTCGGGTGCCGGCTCGTGCGGGGCGGCGGCCGGTATGGGCGCGGTCCGGTCCCCACGCCGGCGGTCGAGTCGTTTCGGAGCCGCGGTGTCCTCGGGTTGCTCTTCCAGCCAGCGGATCGCCTGCTCCTGCTCCTGGCCGCCGAACGGGTCCTCCGCCAGCTCGCCTGCCCGGTCCAGGGCCGCGCGGCGCTCCTCCTCCGCAGTGACGAGACCGGTGACATCCTCCCCCCAGGCAGCCAGCCGTTCCCTGGCGATCCACCGGTAGTACGAGTCCGCGCTCACGGCAAGGACCTCGCGAACGGCGGGCGCGTACCGGGGCGCGGACGAGGCGAGGGCGGGGTCGGCCAGGAGCAGGGCGGTGGCCGCGAGCGCGGCCTCCTTCACCAGTGGATCGTCGACGTCGCAGAAGTCCGCGATGCGGTCGTGGAGTATCGGCCTTGCCGTTCTGGCGGCGGCCAGATTCTGCGCCGTGCCGACGCCGTCCTCGACGTCCAGGCGGGCGATGTCGGCGAACGAAGCCAGCCAGTTGAGCAGTTCGGCGCGAAGCGGCCGCCGACCGGCCCTGGGCTCCCACCGGTCTTCGGAGAGGGTGCGCGGATCGTCGAGAAGACAGGCCAGGACCAAGGCCGCCGGAGCGGTCGCCGGAAACACCTGCTCCTGATTGAGGAGCAGCCGATACAGATCGCCCACCGCCCGTACCCGGCGGGCCGGGTCGGTGGCGAGCACACTGCCGAGGATGTCCGGTGTGTCAGGCACACCGTGCCGACCCGTACAGACGTGGGGCAGCTCTGCCCAGGCGGTGCCGGCGAGCTCTGCCTGTGCTCTGGCTGGCAGGGAGCCGGCGGGAGCACCAGAAAGGTCTGGGGTCATCTCGTTGATCACGACAGCAGTGTTCCGCTTGTCGTTAACCACCGGCGTTCGGCGGGGGTTCGGCGACCGTGACCTGGGCGGTCCAGGACCCGGGTTCCCGGGGCGGATCCCAGGTCACGTCGACGCGTGCTCCGTGGACGTCGCGTGCGAGTCCCGCCACCATGGCCGCCGTGGCGGCCCGTGCCGTGGCCGGGTCGGCGTCGACCGGAACGTCGGCGAGGCGCCCGCAGAGCGTCCCGCCTTCCAGGGTGTGGACGCTGTGGCGCCAGCCTTCCGGCGTCGCGAGCAGGACGATCCCCTTCGGCATCCCGAAGGGCGGTCGTCGCTTCGTCTCCTGCTTTCGCCTCGCCATGGGGTCATCCAACCTTGCCGGCTTCCTGGCGGTGCCGCTTTGTGCTGGGTGGGGCGGCGTTCCGCGTCGATTCTGCTAACGTCGACGTTACTAACATTGATGTTAGTTTCATGGGTGGAGGTCTGCGGGCGTGGTGGACTTTGTGGGGCGGCGGCAGGAGCTTGCGGCGCTGGAGCGTGAGCTGGGGAAAGTGGTGGCCGGGGTTGGTGGGGAGCGGCCCGGGCGGTGTGTGATGTTGCGTGGGCGGCGTCGGGTCGGGAAGTCGCGGCTGGTCGAGCGGTTCGCGGAGCGTTCCAAGGTCCCCTTTCTGTTCTACGCGGCTACAGGTGCTTCCCCCAGGGACGAGCTGGCCCGGCTGGCCCGGGACGCTCAGGCGTCGACGCTGCCGTTGGCGGGGCTGGTGGCTGCCGCGCGGCCGGAGAGCTGGGACGCCGCGTTCGATGTGCTGGCCGCGGCGCTGCCCGCCGACCGGGCGAGTGTGCTGGTGATTGATGAAGCGCCGTATCTCATGGATGACGACGGCGCGTTCGAGGGGATGCTGCAACGCGCCTGGGACCGGGTGCTGGAGACCAAGCCCGTGCTGCTGGTCCTCATCGGGTCCGATCTGTCGATGATGGAGGCACTCAACAGCTACGGACGCCCCTTCCACCAGCGTGGCCGGGCGATGGTGCTGGGGCCGCTGAATCCCGCCGAGGTGGGGCAGATGCTCGGGCTGGAACCGGCGGAAGCCTTCGACGCCGCGCTGGTCACCGGCGGGCTGCCGCTGATCTGCGCGGAGTGGCCGCGCGGCGCCGGGCTGTGGGACTTCCTCGCCGAGGCGCTGAGCGATCCGGTCTCGGCCCTGCTGGTGTCGGCCGAACGCTCGCTGGCCGCCGAATTCCCCCCGCAGGCCCAGGCGCGCACCGTGCTGGCGGCCATCGGCAGCGGCGAGCGGACCTTCACCAACATCGGCCGGGCGGCCGGGGGCATCGGGGCCACGCCCCTTCAGCGGGCACTGGAGCTGCTGACGGACAAACGGATCGTCGCCCGAGAGCTGCCCGTGTCGCTGCGGCCGTCGAAGGACCGCCGCTACCGGGTCACGGATCCCTATCTGCGGTTCTGGCTGCACCTGCTCGGCCCGTCCATGGAGGAGATCGAGCGGGGGCGGGGCGATCTGACCCTGGCACGCATCCGGGAGAACTGGACGAGCTGGCGCGGCCGAGCCGTCGAACCGCTTGTCCGGGAGGCGCTGGCGCGGATGCTGCCTGATGACAGCCTGCCCGCGGCCCCTGCGGTGGGTGGCTACTGGACCCGTACCAACGACGTCGAGATCGACATCGTCGGGGCGGACCGTGCTCCCGTCGCCACGGAACTGCTCTTCGTCGGCTCCGTCAAGTGGCTGGAGCAGTCGCCCTTCGACCGGCACGACCTGGCGGCTCTTCATCGACACCGGGCCGCCCTCACCGATCGACCCGTTCCGGTCGTGGCGGTTTCGCGCAGCGGGGTCGACTGTCCGGGGCTCGATGCCGCCTACGGCCCCGGCGATCTGCTGGCTGCTTGGCCACGGTGAGCGAGGCGGGTGGATGAAGGGCGCGGCCGCCGCCGGTCGGTACCGCGCCGATGCGGCGGGCCGTCCGGATCGCGGCCAGGCGCAGGCCCAGGCCACCGGTCACCGGTGAGGAGCGCGTGGTCGCACAGGCGTAGGCCGCCCCTGTCGGTGCGCGGTGGCAGGATGCCCCGTGGACGGGTGAGGGGCGAGAGGGGCGGTGCGTGGGGCGGGTTGAGCGGGAGGCTGTCGCGGCGGGGGCGCGGCTGTGTGGGGCGGCTCGGGCCGTGGGGGGTGATCATGAGCGTGCCGTGCGGGCGGTGCGGGACGCGTTGCGGCCTCTTCATGACGCTGCCGTCAAGCGGGAGCTCGACGCCATTCCCGTCGGGCGGCTTCAGGATGTGACCGAGGGGCGGTTGCGGCTGGGGAGTGTGGAGAAGAGCGGGTTGCGCACTCTGGGGAGTGTTCTGGAGGCGGGGCCTTATCGGTTGCGGCGGATTCCCGGGGTCGGGCAGCGCACCGCCGATCAACTGCTCGCCGCAGCCCGGCGGCTCTCCGACGCCGTGCACGAGACGGTCGCCGTGCATATCGACGTGGACCGGCCGGAGCCGCGTACCACCGCGCTCGTGACGGCCCTGCATGTGCTGGTGGAGGCAGGTCCGGAGGCGCGGCGGGCGGTCGACGCGGCTGCCGGGCTGGTGGAGCGGCTGGAGCCGTTGCTCGTGGACGCCAGGCCCGCCACCGGGCGGGTGCGGATGCTGCTGGCCGGCCGGGAGAAGAAGGCGCGGGCGGTGGCGGCCGTCGCCGGGATCCGGGCGCTGGTGGAGGAGGCGGAGCGGGCGGGCGTGCCCGAGCTGCTCGCCCAGGCGTCCGTGGATCTGCTCAGGGTGCCCGCGTCGGACGTCGCCGCCTGGGTGGACTTCGAGCTGCGTTCCGCCGAGTACTACAGCCTGCTCGCCGAGATCTCCGGGCGGGCGCCGGACGCGGCCGCCGCCGAGGGCTTCCTGCCGGACGAGATCGCCGAGCGGGTACGGACCCAGCAGCTCGACGACACGCATCGGCGCGTCTCCCTGCGCGGGTATCAGGCGTTCGGGGCGCGGTTCGCGCTCGCGCAGCGCAAGGTGATACTCGGCGACGAGATGGGACTCGGCAAGACGATCCAGGCGATCGCCGTGCTGGCCCACCTGGCCGCCGAAGGGCAGAGCCACTTCATGGTCGTCTGCCCGGCGAGCGTCCTCGTGAACTGGACCCGGGAGATCGAGGCCCGCAGTGCCCTGCGCGTCATGGTGCTTCACGGGCCCGACCGGCACGACGCGTTCGCCGACTGGAAGGGTCGGGGCGGGGTCGGGGTGACGACGTTCGACGCGCTGCGCGGGTTTCCCGTGCCGGGGGGTGGAGAGGTCGGGCTGCTCGTCGTCGACGAGGCGCACTCCGTGAAGAATCCGCAGGCCAAGCGGTCGCAGGCGGTCGCGTTGTGGGCGGAGCACTGCGGGCGGGCGCTGTTCATGACCGGGACGCCGATGGAGAACCGGGTCGCGGAGTTCCGCAACCTGGTCCGGATGCTCGACGGCGATGTTGCCGACGCCCTCGGCGAACGGGACGCCCTGGCCGGATCGGTCGCCTTCCGCAAGGCCGTGGCCCCCGTCTATCTGCGGCGCAACCAGGAGGACGTGCTGACGGAACTCCCGAGCCTCCAGCAGACCGACGAATGGGAGGAGTTGAGCGCGTCGGACGAGGAGGCGTACCGCGAGGCCGTGCGCGCGGGCAACTTCATGGCGATGCGCAGGGCCGCGTACGCGCGCCCCGAGAAATCGGCCAAGCTGGACCGGTTGCGGGAGATCGTCCGGGAGGCCGGGGAGAACGGTCAGAAGACGGTCGTCTTCTCCTACTTCAAGGACGTGCTGGGCGTGGTGCGGGAGGCGCTCGGGGACACCGACGGCGTCTCTCTGTTCGGTCCGCTCACCGGTGGTGTCGCGGCCGGGCGGCGGCAGCAGATCGTCGACGACTTCGCCGGCGTCGCCGGGCCCGCCGTGCTCCTGGCGCAGATCCAGGCGGCGGGCGTCGGCCTCAACATGCAGGCCGCGTCCGTCGTCGTCCTCTGCGAACCCCAGATCAAGCCGACCATCGAGCACCAGGCCGTGGCCCGCGCCCACCGGATGGGCCAGGTCAGACCGGTGCGCGTGTACCGCCTCCTGGCCACCGGCGGCGTGGACGAACGCCTGGTGAAGATGCTGGAGGCCAAGACCCGCCTCTTCGACGCCTACGCCCGCCGCAGCGCCGTGGCCGAGTCCACCCCGGACGCGGTCGACATCTCGGACACCGAACTGGCCCGCAGGATCGTGGAGGAGGAGCAGGAACGGCTGGGGATGACGGGTGAACAGGGGGCGGCCGCGCCCGTCGTCTGAACCCCCGGAGCGTTCCCGCTCAGCTCAGCCAGCCCGGTTTGATCATGCCGCTTTCGTAGGCGATGATCACGAGTTGGGTGCGGTCGCGGACGGCGAGTTTGGTCATGATGCGGCTGACGTGGGTTTTCGCGGTGTAGGGGCTGAGGACCAGGCGTTCGGCGATCTCGTCGTTGGTGAGGCCGGCGCCGACCAGGCGGATGACCTCGAACTCGCGCTCGGTGAGGACGTTGAGGCGGGGGCTGACGTCCGGCTGGACGACGCGGCCGGCGAACTCGGCGATCAGGCGCCGGGTGACCGCGGGGGCGATCAGGGCGTCGCCGCGGGCGCAGACCCGGATGCCGTGCAGGAGTTCCATCGGCTCGGTGTCCTTGACCAGGAAGCCGGCGGCGCCGGCGCGCAGGGCGCCGTACACGTAGTCGTCGACGTCGAACGTGGTGAGGATGACCACCCGGACGTCGGAGAGGCGTTCGTCGGAGACGATGCGGCGGGTCGCCGCGAGGCCGTCCTCCTCGGGCATGCGGATGTCCATCAGGACGACGTCGGGGCGCAGTTCACGGGTCAGTTCGACGGCCTCGGTGCCGGTGGACGCCTCGCCGACCACCTCGATGTCGTCCTCGTCGTCGATGATGGAGCGGAACCCGGCGCGGACGAGTCGCTGGTCGTCGGCGAGCAGCACTCTGATGCGTGGCGTCGTCGTCATGAGGCCACCCTAGACAGGGAGTTGTGGGGTTTCGGTGAGGGGCAGGGCCGCGTCCACGCGGAAGCCTCCGCCCGTGTTCCGCGCCGTCAGCCGGCCGCCCAGCGCGCGGGCGCGTTCGGTCATGCCGGTGATGCCGCTGCCGCGCGCCGTGGTGTCGGGGGAGCCCTGGCCGTCGTCCTCGATACGGACGCGCAGCTCGGACGGGGTGTAGGTGACGTCGATGGTGGCGTGCGCGGCCTGGGCGTGCCGGGTGATGTTGGTGAGGGACTCCTGGACGATCCGGTAGGCGGCCAGGGAGATCGTGGGGGACAGGACGGGCTGCTCGCCCTCGACCGTGACCGTCACCTTCAGACCGGTGACGGCGGCCCGGTCGGCCAGTTCGCCGAGCCGGTCGAGACCCGCGGTCGGCGCGGTCGGCGCGGCCTCGTCCACCTGACGCAACACCCCCAGCGTGCCCCGCAGTTCGCGCAGTGCCTCCTTGCTGGTGTCACGGACGAACTCCAGGGCGGTGATGAGTTCGGCGGTCTGCCCCGGGCGGCGGGTGCTGCGGTGCAGGGCGGCGTTGGTCTGCACATGGATCAGCGAGATGTTGTGGCCCAGCACGTCGTGCAACTCCCGTGCCAGCCGCAGCCGTTCCTCGGTCGCGGACTGCTTGGCCCGTACGTCGCGCTCGCGTTCGGCGGCCAGCGCCCGCGCCTCGGCCTCGGCCAGATACGCCTGTCTGGTGCGCATCGCGTGGCTGAACGCGATCACGCTCAGGAACCAGCCGCTGAGCAGCGCGATCGACATGTTGTCCACGCTGCGCTGCTGGTCGACGACGCCCAGCTCACCGTAGGCGATCACCAGCATGATGAGCACCGCGAGGGCGACGACGGCGGTCAACTGGCCCGATCTGGCGACGCTGTAGAGGGCGACCATGAAGACCAGGGCGGGCGTCGGGCCGTTGATGCCGGCGTGTGTGTAGTAGACGAGTGTGACCAGCAGGGCGACCACGGCGGCGGCCAGCGGACGGCGGGCGCGGAAGCCGAGGCTCAGCCAGCCGACCGTCGCGGCGGCGCAGCTCGCGAGCGCGGCGAGCGCGCCGTCCGCGGTACGGCCCAGGACGATCCAGCCCAGTTCGAGTAACTGACAGGCACCGACCAGTGCCGCCGTCCGGTCGATCCGGAAGACGGGCTCGGCCGGTGCGGCGACGGGTGCGGAGGCCATGTCCATCAGGGTACGAGGGGGTGGGCGTCGGCCGGGGTGCCGTGGCCGTCGGCGGGGAGGGCGTGCGCGGCCAGGAAGTCCTGGACGACCCGCTGCACGTACTCCTCGGTGATCGGCCGTCCGGCCAGCAGCCGGCGGTACATCAGCGGGCCGGCGAGCTGGTCGACGGCGAGGTCGACGTCGAGGTCCGCCGGGAGTTCGCCGCGGGCGCGGGCGGCGTCGAGGATCGTGCGGAAGTCCTGCGAGCCGTGCCGGTAGAGGTCCTCCTTCAGACGGGCGAACACCGGGTCCACGCCCGCGCGTTCGATGACGGCGCGCAGTCCGCGGTCGCTCACCGGGTCGTGCAGGAGGCCGCGCAGACCGTCGAGCTGGTGGACGAGGTCGTCGCGCAGGACGCCGGTCAGCGGGGGGCGGGCGGTGGAGATGCGCTGCGCGATCACGTCCCGGACCAGGCCGGAGGCATCGGGCCAGTGACGGTAGAGGGTCGACCGGCCGACCCCGCTGCGGGCCGCGACGGCGACATGGGTCACCGCCGACCAGCCCTGCTCGACCAGCAGGTCCCGGGCGGCGGCGAGGGCGGCGGCCCGGCTGCGCTCGGCACGGGGGTCGGGGCCGCGGCCGGGGGCGTCGGGGGTGGGGACGAGAGGTGCGTGCGGGGCGGCCGGGGGTTCTGGGGGTTCTGGGGTGGTGGACATCCGGCTCCGGCTCCGTCAGGTCAGCGCCTTCCGGTGTCTCTCAGCGCTCAGCGCTGCGGTACCTGTCGGCACGTTCGTGCGCGCCTCAGTGCCGTTCCAGCCGTACGCCCGGCATCACCTTGGCCAGCGGTGCCGGCAGCCACCAGGCCCGTCGGCCCAGGAGCTGCATCACCGCCGGCACGATCAGGCAGCGGATCACCAGCGCGTCCACGAAGATCGCCACCGCCATGCCGAAGCCCATCTGCTGGAGCATCCGCTCCGGGCTCAGCATGAACGAGCCGAACACCACGACCATGATGGCGCCGGCCGCGATGATGACCGACCCGGTGTGCCCGAGGCCCTCCCGGACCGCCACCGCCGGGTCCTTGGCGCGGTGCCACTCCTCCTGGATCCGGGACACGAGGAAGATCTCGTAGTCCATGGACAGACCGAAGACGATGGCGAAGATGACCACCGGCAGATACGCCTCGATCGGCCCAGGCTCGACGCCGAACATCCCGTGCTGGAACACCAGCGAGATCGCGCCCAGCGCGGCCCCGATGCTCAGCAGGTTCAGCAGCGCCGCCTTCAGCGGGATCAGGACCGAGCGGAACACCACCATCAGCAGCAGCAGCGACAGCCCGACCACGATCGCCATGAAGACCGGCATCCGGGCGGCGACCTTGTCGGAGTAGTCCTCGCTGGCGGCCGTGGCGCCGCCCACCAGATAGCGGGCGCCGGTCTCCTCGGCCACCCTCGGCAGCACGTCGTCGCGGAGCGTGCCGACCAGCTCGGAGGTGCCCTCGTCCTGCGGCGAGGTGGTGGGGAACGCCATCACCGTGGCCACGTTCGGATCGTCGGTGGGGATCGGGCCGGTCGCGGCCGCCACCCCGTCGGTGTCGTTCAGCGCCGCCGCGACCGCGGTGGCCGGTGCCTCGGCCCCGTCCTTGCCCTCCACGACCACGTACAGCGGGCCGTTGAAGCCTGGACCGAACCCCTTCGACAGCAGGTCGTACGCCTCACGGCTGGTCGAGCCCGCCTTGTCGTTGCCCGCGTCGGTGAACCCGAGCCGCAGGCTGAGCGCCGGGAAGGCCAGCGCGCCGAGCGCCACGACGGCCACCAGCAGCACCGCCAGCGGCCGGCGCTGCACCCCGGAGGCGAACCGGCGCCAGGCCGCGCCCTCCTCGGGACGGCTCGACGCGGCCCGCTTGGCGGCCCGGGCCCGGAACTGGCGGGCGAACCGGTCGCCGAAGACGCCCAGCAGCGCGGGCAGCAGGGTGAGCGAGGCGAGCAGCGTGACCAGGACGGTCAGCGCCACCGACAGGGCCATGCCCTGGAGCGAGCCGAGCCCGAGGGCGACCAGGCCGAGCAGGGCGAGGATGACCGTCGAACCGGCGAAGAACGCGGTCCGTCCGGCCGAGTCCAGCGCCTTGACGTTCGCCTCCTCCGGCGTGGCCCCGCGCACCAGCTCACTGCGGAACCGGGCGAAGATCAGCAGCGCGTAGTCGATCCCGACCCCCAGCCCGACCAGCATCATCACGTACGGCGTGTAGTCCGCGATGGTGACGAAGTGCGAGGCGACCACGATCACCGCGAGCGTCGAGCCGACCGCGAACAGCGCGGTGACGATGGGCAGTCCGGCGGCGATCAGGGTGCCGAACATGAACACCAGGATGACCAGCGCGAAGACCAGGCCGAGCATCTCGCCCCAGCCGCCCTCGCCGGTGGCCAGCTTGCGGGCCGCGCCGCCGCCCAACTCGGCCGTCAGACCCTGGCCCTCCACCTCCTTCACCGTGTCCAGGATCCGCTCGGTGTCCTCGCGGGGCATGTTCGGCGCGGTCACGTCGAGCACGGCGGTGGCGTAACCGATCGTGCCGTCCCGGGAGATCGCGGACTCGTCCTCGTACAGGCTGCGCACCTGGGTGACCTTGGGCAGCTTCGCGACCTCGGCCAGCATGGCGTCGACCCGCCCGCGGACGTCGGCGCCGCGCAGTCCGTCCTCGTCGTGCAGGACGATCTGGAGGCTGTCGCCCGTGGTGGTTTTGCTGCTGTGGTTGAGCAGGTCGGCGGCGGCCTGGGACTCGGTGCCGGGCAGCGAGTAGTTCTCGCGGTAGTCGTCGCCGCCCGACGCGGCCGCCCAGACGCCGACCAGCACGATGATCCACAGCGTCAGGGCCAGCCGGCGGCGCCGGTGCGAGAAGCGCGCCACCCGGGCGAACACCCCGGCGACGACGGGCGGTTGGGCACCGGACTCCGGGGCGCGGGAATCCTTCTCTGTCAGGGACATAGGGCTCACTTCCGTACGATCCGGTGCGCCTGGGCGCGCGGGGGACACAGGGGTGGACAAGGAGATGGACGAGGAGATGGACAAGGGGATGGATCGGTGCGGGTGTTGCGGTCAGAGGGCCGAGGGGCGGAAGCCGCCCCGGCGCACCAGCCGCCACAGCCACAGATGGGCCGCGAGCAGCAGCGGCAGTGCCGCCAGGGACAGCGGGACGATCAGCCGGAGCGCGGTGTCGCCGGCCGCGTGCTCGGTCAGTGGCAGCCGGGCCCCGGCCAGCACCGCGAGCGTGGCGCTCACCAGGGAGGTCAGCAGCAGCGAGTGCCGGCCGCCGCGCCCGCCCCGCCCGGTCAGCCGCTGGGCGCGCGCGAGCGGCGTCCCGGTCAGCCGCAGGGTCGCGAAGCCCAGCCCGTGGGCGAGGAAGAGCAGCAGCACGAACAGCGTGGTCAGCGCGCCGAGTCCGAGGGCGGTCGGCTCGGTCGCGGAGTCGTTCAGCAGCGAGGCGATCAGCCAGCCCCAGCCGCCCGCGGCGAGCCAACTGCCGCCGCAGACCAGCCAGTCGGCGGCCGGACCCATGCCGGCCGCCCGCCACCACAGGCCGGCGTCGCGGATCATCCAGCCCGCGATCAGCGGCACGAACACCACCAGCAGCCCGCTGAACACCTCACCCTCCAGCGTGGGGAAGGCGCCGATGAACAGCCCGGCCGCGGCCACCAGCCACACCTCGTGGACCAGGAACAGGGGCCAGATCGCGGACACCGTGCGGTGCCGTTCCTCCTCGGTGCGGCCCAGACAGGGCAGCAGCATGCCCAGCCCGAGATCGGCGCCGCCCAGGACGACGTATCCGACGAAGAAGAAGCCGAGCAGAGCCACGGCAAGGGTTTCCATGGACGACGTTCCCTCTCAGTACGCGACGGTCAGTGCGCGACGGCTCAGTACGCGACGGCCGCGGTGGGTTCGGTGGGTTCGGCGTGCTCCGGCTCCGGCACCTGCGGGCCCTGCCGTACGGCCCGCAGCAGCACCCACCAGTTGCCGACGATCAGCACCGCGAACAGCGGTACGAAGACGGCCAGGGACAGCCACATCCGGCCCGCCGTCACGTGCGACACGGCGTCCTCCGTGCGCAGCAGCCCGTAGACCACCCAGGGCTGCCGCCCGGCCTCCCGGAACACCCAGCCGGCGGTCATCGCCACGAACGGCAGCGGCACCAGCGTCATCAGCACCAGGTGCCAGCGGCGGGACCCCACGGCCCAGCGCCGCACCGACACCAGGACCAGCGAGACCAGCACGGCCAGGGTGAGGACCCCGAACACGATCAGCATCAGCAGCCCCGCGCCCCTGGTCAGCGCCTCCGGCGGCACATAGTTCCCCGGGCCGAACTCCCGCACCATCTCGGCCTGGAGCCGGGCCACTTCGGCCTTGTCCTCGTCGAAGACGGCGGCCTTGAGCGGATGCCACTCCTCGATCTCGCCGAACTGCATCCCGCCGAACGCCACCGTCAGCAGCAGCGCGGGCAGCGCCGTGAACACGCCGACCCGCAGCGAGCGGCGTAGCAGCCCGTCCTCGTCCGCGGTCCTCCTGCGCAGGTGGTAGGCGCTGACGCCGGCCATGAACACCGCGGCGGTCAGCAGCGCGCCGCCCAGGATGTGCCCGAGGGCCAGCAGGGCGTTGGGGTTGGTGAGCAGCGCCGAGGTGTCCGACAGCACGAGCCGGCCGTCCGGCCCCTGCGCGTGCCCCACCGGGCGGTTGAGGAAGCCGTTGGTGACGAGCACCCAGTACGCCGACAGATACGCGGTCAGGGTCACCACCCACAGCACGCCCAGGTGGACCCACTTGTCGAACCGGCCCCAGCCCAGCATCCACAGCGCCAGGAAGGTCGACTCGACGAAGAAGGCCAGGACGGTCTCCAGGGCCAGCGAGGACCCGAAGACGTCCCCGGCGTACCTGCCGAGTCCGCTCCAGGCCAGGCCGAACTGGAACTCCATCACGAGGCCCGTGACGATGCCCACGGCGTAGTTGATGACGTACAGCCGTCCCCAGAAGCGCACCATGCGCAGATGGACGGGCTGTCCGCCGCGCAGCGTGGCACGGGTCTGGAGCACGGCGAGCACGGTCGCGAGGCCGAGGGTCAGGGATACGAAGAGGAAGTGGCCGCCCGCGGTGAGGGCGAACTGCCAGCGGGCCAGTTCGACGGTCTGTGATTCCACGCCCCTACCGTCGGCCCCGGAGGGTGCCCCGCGCGTCGGCCCGGGGAGGACACCTGGGGTACTCCCGCAGTGGCGGTACGGCGGCCGGTTACACCCGGGGTGGCGGGTCGGCCCCAGGGCCCCGCACCCGCACCCGCACCCTCACCCCCCGACCGTGAACTCCCAGCACTCCCCGATCCCCGCCCGGCGCAGCCCCGCCCGGGCGGGACCCGTGTCGGCGGTCCGTGGCAGGAGGAGTCCCGCCAGATCGCCGCTGTGCGCCACCTGGAGGCCGAGGGCGTTGCACTCGCGGGCCACGGCGAGCAGCGCGTCGAGGCCGGGGACGGGCAGGCGGTGCTGGTTGATGAGGGTGCTCTGTGTGGCGACCGCCCCCAGCAGCGCCGCGTCCCCGGTGCGCAGTGCCTCGCGCAGGAGGGCCCGCAGTTCCTCGAAGCGGGCGCGCTCGGCGCGGTCGTAGCGGGGCGGCGGCAGGGCGAGGGTGTCCACGCCGGTGCTGCCGGGCCGGGTGCCGAAGCCCAGCACCCGCAGCGGCGGCAGCGGACGGCCGAAGTCCTCCACCACGGTGCCCTCGCGCTGGGCGAACAGCACCGTCGTCCCCTCGAACATCAACGCGTCCGAGGCGGTCTCGGCCCGCACCGCGAGCCGCGCCGCCTCCACCGCCGTCGGCGGCGCGCCGAGGGCGTCCCCGACGGCCCGTACGGCGGCCAGCACATCGCTGGTGGAGGACCCGAAGCCCCGGCCGAGCGGCACGTCCCCCGTCACCTCCAGGCGACCGCCCAACCCCGTGCCGTCCAGCGCCAGTTCGGCCGCCCGCCGGGCCTTGCGCCGCCAGGCCGGACGGACCGTCACCCCGCCTCCGCCGCCGTGCGGGGCCGGGGTGAAGACGGCCCGCGTCGTGAACAGCGGACAGGGCAGCGTGACCAGCGCCCGCACCGGCACACCCCCGGGCCCCTCGAACACGCCCTGCAACAGCTCGCCGTGGTGCACCGGGGCCGTACCGCGGCCGCGCACGACCGGGGGCCGTTCGCCGGTGCGCCCGTCCACTGCCGGGACCGTCGCCCGCCCGACCGCCATACAGCCCCCGTCCCCCTGTGCTCACCACGCGCCTGACCCGCTTACGACGCGCCTGACCTGCTTACGACGCGCCTGACCCGCTTACGATGCGCCGGTCGACGCCACTGCCCCGGTCGGTCTCGTACACCGGTTCGGATGGTGTCGGTGCCCCCTGCGACACTGGCCCGGCCGCGTCACCGTCGGCACCGCCCGCCGACCCGTCCGAACCAGGAGCACGGTATACGTGTCCATACCCCCGCCCCCCGGGCCCCAGCAGCCCCAGGACCCGTACGCGGCGCCCACGCCCCCGCAGGGCGCGTACCCGCAGGCCCCGTACGGGCCGCAGCCGTACGGTCCGCAGGGCCCGGGCCCCTACCCGCCGCCCCCGTACGGCGGTCCGCCCTACGCGACCTGGGGTCAGGGATACAGCCCCTTCACCCGGCCCTCGCCGGTCAACGGGGTGGCGATCGCGGCGCTGGTGCTGGGCGTCCTGTGCTTCCTGCCGGCCGTGGGACTGATCCTCGGGATCGTCGCGCTGGTGCAGATCAGGCGGCGCGGCGAACGCGGCAAGGGCATGGCGGTCACGGGCGCGGTCCTGTCCTCCGTGGGCCTCGCGCTGTGGGTGCTGCTGCTGGCCACGAACGCGGGGACCGACTTCTGGGAGGGTGTCAAGGAGGGTGCGGCCGAGTCCAGCTTCTCGCTGGACCGGGGCGACTGCTTCGACGTCCCGGGACCGGGCTTCGACGAGGACGTCTACGACGTAGACGAGGTGCCCTGCGCCGGTGAGCACGAGGGCGAGGTCTTCGCCGTCGTCCCGGTGACCGGCCGCGACTTCCCCGGCGACGACCGCGTCACGGCCCTCGCCGAGGACAAGTGCTGGACGCTCCGCAGCGCCTACGCGATGGACACCTGGGCGCTGGGCGAGGACGTCGACGTGTACTACCTGGTGCCCACCGCCGACAGCTGGGACTGGGGCGACCACGAGGTCACCTGCGTGTTCGCCAGTGTCGACGAGTCGGGCACCCTGACCGGCTCGCTGCGCTCCGACGCGTCCACCCTGAACGCCGATCAGGTCGCCTTCCTGAACGCGATGAACGCCGTCGACGCCGTCCTCGACCAGGAGCCGCAGGACTACCCGGAGGACGACCTCGCGGTCAACAAGGACTGGGCCGCCGACGTCCGGGACGCGTTCGGCGAGCAGGCCGCCGCACTGCGCGCCCACTCCTGGCCCGGCACCAGCGCCACGTCCGTCGAGGCACTGGCCGCCGAGATGGAGGACATCGGCGAGGACTGGGGGAAGGCGGCGACCGCCCGTGACGTCGACAGGTTCTACACGTACTACGACCGCGGCTACGAGTCCGTCGACGGCAAGACCACCGTCACCGCCCGCAAGGCTCTGGGCCTGGCCACCACCCCGCCGGTCTACGACGAGGAGAGCGGCGGCGACGGGGGCGGGGGCTCCGGCCGCCTCGATGTGTGATCCGGAGGAATGATCGCCTCCGGGAGCGGGGAGAAAGTGCCTGCGCAAAGCCTCCCGGGGCCGGTTGTCATCACATCGAGTGATTCTCTGGCCTTTGCTTGCACGGTTGAACCCACGGTTGCCAGGCTGTAGCTGTCTGTACAACCTGATGGGAGTGGCTTGTGACATTCGGTGAGCAGCCGGCCTACCTGCGTGTCGCGGGTGATCTCCGCAAGAAGATCGTCGACGGCTCGCTGCCCCCGCACACCCGTCTCCCCTCCCAGGCCAGAATCCGCGAGGAGTACGGCGTCTCGGACACCGTGGCGCTGGAGGCGCGCAAGGTGCTGATGGCGGAGGGGCTGGTGGAGGGCCGCTCCGGATCCGGCACCTATGTGCGCGAGCGGCCGGTGCCGCGCCGGATCTCCCGCTCCGGGTACCGGCCGGCCAGCGGCGCCACCCCGTTCCGTCAGGAGCAGGCCGAGGCGCAGGCGCGCGGGACCTGGGAGTCCAAGAGCGAGCAGACCGAGGCGAGCGTGGCCGTCGCCGAGCGGCTCGGCATCCAGCCGGGCGACCGCGTGATGTGCACCAAGTACGTCTTCCGGGAGGCAGGGGAGGCGATGATGCTCTCCACCTCCTGGGAGCCCCTCGCCGTCACCGGCCGCACCCCCGTGATGCTGCCCGAGGAGGGACCGGTCGGCGGCATGGGCGTGGTCGAGCGCATGCGCGCCATCGACGTCATCGTGGACAACGTCACCGAGGAGGTCGGCGCCCGCCCCGGCCTCGCCGAGGAGCTGCTCGCCCTCGGCGGTGTCCCCGGGCATGTGGTGCTGGTCGTCCAGCGCACCTACTTCGCCTCGGGCCGCCCGGTCGAGACGGCCGACGTGGTCGTCCCGGCCGACCGCTACCGGGTCGCGTACCACCTCCCGGTGCGGTGACCCGGCCCCGCGGTGGCGCCCGCCGGTGAGCGGCGCACACCCTCGGCGCGCCCCGGCCGGGGCCCGGTACGTCCCGGGACCCGGCGTGCGCCGTCGGAATCCGGTCGTTTCCGGCCGTTCCCGCAGGTCGTCCCGTTCGGGCCCGATACGCCGCCGACCGGATGCGTCGCGGTGCCCGCACGGCGCGTTCTCTCCCGTGCGCCCCCTGCGTCCTGGCTGGTTGCGTACCTCTTTGTGCAAAGGCGTGTTCGCTGCGTAAAGGTAAGGCGTACGCTCGGGCATATGCGGATTGCGGTTTCCTCAGACGGCGGAGCGCGGAGCGGGCCGCGGACGGGAAGCGGAGGAGCGCGATGAACGAGGGCGGCACCCTTTCACTGCCCTGGCTCGTCATACGGCAGGACGACAACGGCAATCGCTACCGCGTGGGCCGGTACGCCACCCGGGCCGAGGCCCAGAAGATCGCCGACAGCCTCGACGCCCGCGGCCACAAGCAGCTCTACTGGGTCGAACGGATCAACCAGACCCAGGCCCACAGTCAGTCTCACGGTCAGACCCACACCCAGGCGCCCGCGCAGAACGGCGACGGCACCCGCAACTGACGCCCCCGGCCGTCCCGTAGGCTCCGGCGCATGACGGAACGGATCGTGGTGGTCGGCGCCGCCCTGCTCGACGGCGGCCGGCTGCTCGCCGCGCGCCGCAGCGCTCCCCCCGACCTGGCCGGCCGCTGGGAGCTGCCCGGCGGCAAGGTCGAGCCCGGCGAGCGCCCCGAGGCCGCCCTGGTGCGTGAACTCCGCGAGGAACTCGGCGTCGACGCCGAACCGGTCGAGCGGATCCCGGGGGAGTGGCCGCTGCGCGACGCCTACGTCCTCCACGTCTGGACGGCCCGGCTGCGCCCCGGCTCCGCCGCCCCCGCGCCTCTCGAGGACCATGACGAGCTGCGCTGGCTCGCTCCGGCCGAGATCTGGGACGTCCCCTGGCTCGACCAGGACGTCCCCGCCGTCCGCGAGACCCTGACCCGCCTGACCGCCGGCCGCGCCCACTGACTCCGAGACTCGGGGACTCCGCGACTCGGCGACCCCGTGACTCCGCGACTCGGCGACCCCGTGACTCCGCGACTCGGCGACCCCGCGACTCGGGGACCCCGTGACCCCGCGACTCCGGGACTCCGTGTCTCCGCCGCCCCATGGACCCGGTGCGCACGCCGGGGAGTGCAAGCGGCGTACGCGCGCTGTTCGCGCCACCGCGCGCCCCTCGGCACGGTAATGCCCCAGGGATATCGGGTATGTGCCCATTAACCCCACGAAACCGGACATGGGTGAACTCGCTGGCCCGGGAAGTGATCGGCGTGAGCGACACCGAAGGCGACTGTGCCGAGTGGACGTTCCCCGCGGAGCCCGGAGCGGTGCGCGCCGCACGTGGCGCGGTCCGCCGCCAGTTGGACGGCTGGGACCTCGACGGTCTGGGCGATGTGGCGGAGCTGCTGGTCAGCGAGCTGGTCACCAACGCGCTGCGGCACGCCTCCGGACCGATCGGCGTCCGCCTGGTGCGCCCCGCGCGACTGGACCGTGTGCTGCTGGTCGAGGTCTCCGACCCGGTGCCCGACCCGCCCCTGGAACGCGCGGCGCGGCCCGAGGACGAGAGCGGCCGCGGGCTCCAGTTGGTGGCCTCCGCCTCCCGCCGCTGGGGCAGCCGCCCCGGCGACACCGGTAAAACGGTGTGGTTCGAACTGACCGTGCCCGGCTGAGCGGGCCGGGCCGCGGCCGCGCTGCGCACCGCGCTCCACGACCGGTCCCCGAAGGTGTGGTTCGACGTGGTGTCCGCTGGTTAGAAGACTGGAAGTGTTGTCGCGGAACGGGCCAAAAAACGCCTGGACCGTGCTGTGATCGTGAACACCGTGTCGCGGTGACGCGTAGTGCTGGATACTGCGGGCAGCCGCCGCCGGTGACCGGTGCCGGACGCGGTGAGCTGGAGGGGACGGTTCGCGTGAGCGAGATACCAGCGAAGGCCACGGAGTCCGAGGACCCGTCGGACGGCGCGAGGACGAGAGCCGCTGACGCGCTCCCCGACGACGGCGCCGCCGACGCCGCGCACGAGGGCCTCGCGGACGGCGGGACACCCGTCGAGTCGCCCGCCGAGACACCCGGCGACCCCATGTGGCAGAGCAGCCCGCCCGGCTCGATCTACGACTACATCAGAGTCGCGTCCTTCTCCATCGGCCCCGACGGACTGGTCGACCAGTGGAGCCTGCGCGCCGAGCAGATCTTCGGCATCCCGGCCGAACGGGCCCTCGGTATCGACCCCATCGACGCGTTCATCGACCCGGACCTGCGCGAACGCGGCCAGCGCAAGATGGCCGAGATCCTCGACGGCCGGGAGTGGACCGGAGTGGTCCCCTTCCGGATGCCGGACCCGGTGCCCGGCGGCGGCCGCGGCGAACAGGGCCTCGCCGAGGTCTACGTCATGCCGACCCGCAGCCTCGACGGCGAGAAGGCCGCCGTGTGCATCGTCGTCGACGTCCGCACCCTGCGCAGCATCGAGACCGACCTCGCCGCCTCGCAGGCCATTTTCGGCCAATCCCCGTTCGGCTTCCTGCTGATCGACCCCGACCTGCGGGTCCGCCGCGCCAACGAGCGGTTCGCCTCCCTCTTCGGCGGCACCCCCGACGACCACCGCGGCAAGGGCGTCCACGACTATCTGCCCCGCCCCGAGGCCGAGCGGGTCACCGCCACCCTGCGCCGGGTCCTCAAGACCGGCGACTCCATCACGGACATGCACGTCACCGGCTTCCTGCCGGGCTCCGAGGAGCGCCGGCACTGGTCGATCAACCTCTACCGGGTCAACAGCGGTTCCGGCAGTCCCATGGGGATCGCCTGGCTGGGCACCGACATCACGGCCCGCCGCGCCGCCGCCCGCGAGGCCGCCGCCGCCCGGCGCAATCTCGCCCTTCTGAACGAGGCGGGGGCCCGGATAGGGAACTCCCTCGACCTGGAGACCACCGCGCGCGAACTCCTCGACGTGGTCGTGCCCGGCTTCTGCGACCTGGCCACCGTCGACCTCTACCAGGGCCTGCTGACCGGCGACGAGACCCCGCCCGGCCTCGCCGACGGCAGCGCCGAACTGCGCCGGGTCGCCTTCTCCTCGGCCGTCTCCGACGCCCCGTTCGCCGGTGCGGGCCCCTCCGTGGCGGTCGGCGCCGTCCACCACTTCCCGTTCAACTCGCCCTGCGCGGACGCCCTGCGCACCGCCCGCCCGAAGGCCGTCCCCGGCGAGGAGGGCGGCCTGGTGCAGTCCACCCTCGCCGTCCCGATGGTCGCCCACGACACCGTCGTCGGCCTCGCCCAGTTCTCCCGCACCAAGGGCAGCGAGCCGTTCGGCGACCGGGACCGGGACCTCGCCGTCGAGCTGGCCGCCCGCGCCGCCGTCTGTATCGACAACGCCCGCCTCTACCGGCGCGAGCACGAGCGGGCGTTGATGCTCCAGCGGTCCCTGCTGCCGCCCGGCGACCCGGTCGCCTCCGGCCTCGACATCGCCTGCCGCTATCTGCCCGGGAACGCCTCCACGGGCCGCCCCAGCGAGGTCGGCGGCGACTGGTTCGACGTCATCGAACTGCCCGGCCACCGCACCGCGCTGGTCGTCGGCGACGTGATGGGCCGCGGACTGCGCGCCGCCGTCGCCATGGGCGAACTGCGCACCGCCGTCCGCACCTTGGCCCTGCTCGACCTCGAACCGGCCGAGGTGCTCTCCGCGTTGGACGAGATCGCCCGCGGCCTCGGCACCCCCGGCGGCGTCCAGCAGGCCACCCGCGCCGCCCGCCGCCCCCGCGAGGCCGACCTCTCCGAGGTGTACCTCGCGACCTGCGTCTACGCCGTCTACGACGCCGTCACCCGCCGCTGCACCTTCGCCAACGCCGGCCATCTCCCGCCGGTCCTGGTCGAACCCGGCGAGCCCGCGCTGATGCTCGACGTGCCGCCCGGCATGCCGCTCGGCGTCGGCGGGGAGCCCTTCGAGGAGGTGGAGGTCGACCTGCCCGAGGGCGCGCTGCTGGCGCTCTACACCGACGGCCTGGTCGAGTCCCGCGACCATCCGCTGGACGAGGGCCTCCAGGCGTTCGTGGGCGCGCTGGCCGACCCCTCCAGCCCGCTGGAGGACGTCTGCGACCACGTTCTCAACACCCTCGACACCCACCACGGCGAGGACGACATCGCGCTGCTGATGGCACGTGTACAGGGCCTGCCCACCGAGTCCGTCGGCGACTGGACGCTGCCGCGCGAGCCGCGCAGTGTCGGCCGGGCCCGCGAGTACGCGCGCGGCCAACTGCTGTCCTGGGATCTCGAACCCCTGGTGGACACCACGGAACTGCTGGTCAGCGAACTGGTCACCAACGCGCTGCGGTACGGCGAGGGCGAGATCAGACTGCGGCTGCTGCTGGACCGCACGCTGGTGTGCGAGGTCTGGGACGCGGGCCTGGTCCAGCCGCGCCGGCGCCGGGCGCGCGACACCGACGAGGGCGGCCGCGGCCTCCAGCTCGTCGGCCTGCTCAGCGCGGCCTGGGGCTCCCGCCGCACCCCGCGCGGCAAGACGGTCTGGTTCGAACTCCCGCTGCCGGACGGGCAGTCGGGCCTGATGGACCCGGCGGAGGCCCTGCTGAGCCTGTTCTGAGGGGCGGGCTCGCCACCGTGTGACGGAGAGTCAGAAGCCTGACGGCGGGCCGCTCTCGGGATCGGCGGCGGGCACCACCCCGCCGAGCACGGCCCCGCCCGTCCCGGCCGCGCTCTCCGGCCCCGCGTCCGGACCCGTGTAGGGCGTGCCGTGCGCCAGCACGTCCCGCTCGGCCAGGTCCAGCGCCTCCAGGGCGAGCGCGTCGGCGGCCGCCCGGTCCGCCGGATCGCCGTCCGCGAGCAGCCGCCGCGCCTCCGCGAGCCGGGTGCGGGCGGTCGCGCCCACCACACCCCGGTGCGTGGCCACCCGGTCCTCGGCGGCGTCGGCCGAGGCCCGCGCCACCAGCAGCGCGGCGGCACCGAGCACCCCGCCCCGCTCCGGGACGGCCGCCCCGACCGCCCGCACGATCCGCCGCAGCACGGCCACCGGATCGTACGGCCGCCGCGCGGTGATCTCCTGGCGTACGGAGGCCAGGACGGCGTCGGCGTTCAGCAGCCGGGAGCGCAGCTCGCCCTCGGGCGGGCCGCCGTCCGCTGGTGCCTGCCGGCGCACCCGGGCCAGCTCCGCCTGCGCGCCGGTGAGCGCGGCCGGCACGGTCTCCTCGGCCGCCCGCAGCTCGCCCGCCCGCCGCTCGACGCCGTCCACGAACACGGCCGCCTGGGTCACGGCCCCCTCGGCGGACCGCAGTTGGCGCGCCGCGCGATCCATGTCCCCCGCGTCGGCCGACTGGCGGGCCCGGTTGAGCCGGGTGGTGCTGAACAGCAGCCGGTCCTTGGCCTGTTCGAGGTTGCCGACGACCGTCGCGGTCGCGGTGGGCGCGTACCGCTCGCGCAGTCCCGCGAGAACGGCGTCCGCGGCCAGGGCCCGCCCGGCCAGCTCCCGGAACCGCTCCTCGGCCACCGCCAGCGCCGCCTCCAGGCCCTCGCTCTCCGTCAGTCGCCTGAGCCGGGCGAAGTCCTCCGCCTCGGCGTCCAGCCGGCGTTCCGCCTCCGCGCACCGCCCGACGATCCCGGCGAGCGCGTGCCGGCGGGCCGCCTCCTCCGCCGGTTCCCCGTGGTCGTAGCGCTGTCGCATCCGGGCCGCGACGGCCCACTCGTGCCCCGCCTGCGCCAGTGCGGCGGCGAAGGGGGCCACGGCCTCCGTGCCGTACCGGGCCTCGGCGAAGCCGAGTTCCGCGCGCGCGGCCCGCAGCCGGTCGTCCGCCAGGACCAGCGCCTCGCGGGCCTCCTCGTCGGGGCCGGCCGGCGGCGGATCCGAGGCCGGGGGCGGCGGGGTGGCCGCCGAGCCGGGGGTGGTCCGGTCACGGGTGCGCCGGACCCGGCGTATGTACCCGTACCCGGCGAGCAGACCCGCGGCGCCGACCGCGGCGACCGGCAGCACCAGATCGGTGCCCGACGCCTCGTCCGCGGGCGCGGCGGCGGCGCTCGCGGTGGGTCCGGGCTCCTTGATCGCAACCGGTGCCTCGTTCTGCGACGTCATTCCCGGCAGCACCAGCCACACCAGCCCGGCCGCGGCGCCCAGCACGGCGTGCGCCACCCGCACGGATATGTGGGAGGGGACGCGCGGCGGCCGGCCTCGGGACAGGGATGACGTCACATTTCGGAGCGTATGGCCGCGATTGCGGGCACGCGAGCGGGGCGCACCCGAGCCGGGGGCGGTGGGGCACGGGACCACGGGAGGGGAAAACGGGATGACGACGGACGAGGCGACGACCGGAGAGACCACGGACACGGGCGAGACCCCGCCGGAGCCGCCCGGCGGCCCCCGCCCCCGACCCCGCCGCCGACTCCGCCACTGGCGCCGCTGGACCCTCGGAGCCGTGCTGCTGCTCCTGGCACCCGTCGTCGCCTCCCAGATCGCCCTCGGGGTGAACAACCTGGGCGACCCCGCCGAGGGCACCCACACCCGGGGCAAGGACGCGCTCTGGCTGGGCCACGCCTGGGTCGACGGCCGCAAGACCGACGCCGACGTCAGAAGCCTCGCGAAGCGGCTGAGCGACACCGGCATCCACGATCTGTACGTGCACGCCGGGCCGCTGGAGCACGACGGCACCCTGCCCGCCTCGGTGCACCCCAAGGCGGCCTGGTTCGTCGACGCCATCCACCGCGAGGCCCCCGGCATCCGCGTGCAGGCGTGGCTGGGTGACGTCCTCGCCTCGGAGAGCCCGCACGGCATGCGGCTGGAGAAGCCCGGGACCCGGGCCGCCGTCGTCCGCTCCGCGCGCCAGATCCTCGACACCGGCTTCGAGGGCACCCACTTCGACCTGGAGCCCCTGCACTCCGGCGACCGCGACTACCTCACCCTCCTGGACTCCCTGCGCGACCTCACCCGCTCCCGGGGCGCCCAGCTCTCCGTCGCCGCCCACCAGATCGACCCGGTCCCCGGCTTCCACTCCTTCTGGGGCGCCACCACAGGACACCCCAAGTGGTGGTCCCAGTGGTTCTTCGGCCAGGTAGCCCGCCGCGTCGACCAGATCGCCGTGATGTCGTACGACACCATGCAGCCCCTGGAGAGCACCTACGGCGGCTATGTCGCCCAGCAGACCTCCCTCGCCCTGGAGGTCACCCCGCCCTCCACGGACCTCCTCATGGGCCTCCCCTTCTACCAGGAGAACCGCTTCGGCCACTGGGCCCACGCGGAAACCGTCGCCGCCGCGGTCCGAGGCGTCCGCCTCGGCCTCTCCCGCACCGACGCCGACCGCGAGAACTTCGGCGTCGCGGCCTACGTCGACTTCGCGGCCTCGGAGACGGACTGGGCGTCGTACGAAAACGGCTGGGTCCGGTGACGACGGATCCGGAAGACTCGGCCGGATGACCACCCCACCGTCCCCGCGCCGCCATCTGACCACCGCCGACCTCGCGCCGCTGGCCCGCGCGGCGGCCGGCGGGCACCGCACCCTGTCGGCCGCCGCGCGCCTCACCGGCGGGACCAGCAAGGGCGTCTACCGGCTCGTCCACGACGACGGCTCCACCGCGATCGCCTACGTCTGGTCCCCGCAGGAGGACTACTGGGCCCGGCCCGACACCACCGACCGCCCCGAACCGGCAGCAGGGCTCGCCCTGTTCCGGTCCGCGCACCGCCGGCTGACCGCGCTCGGCGTGCGGGTGCCGCGCATCCTGTTCCTCGACGCGGACGGAACGCACCTGCCGGCCTGCGCGGCGGTCGTCGAGGACGTCGCGGGCCCCACCCTGGAGACCGCCCTGCGCGACGACCCGGACCGGGCGCGCCCCGCCCTGGAACGGCTGGCCCGGATGCTCGAAGCGATGCGCGCCCGCACCGCCCCCGGACACGGCGGGGTCACCTCCGTCGAGGAGGGCGGCCCCGCGCCCGACGGCGTCGCCTGCGCGCGGGCCGTCGCCGACCGGGCCCTGGCCGACATCGACGAGGTGGCCGCGCGCGACCCCCGGGCCCGGCGGGCCCGCGCCCGGCTGCGGGACCGGATCCGGGAACTGCACGGCGCCGTCCGCCCCCGCCCCGCCTCCTCGCTGGTCCACGGCGAACTCGGCCCGGACCACGTCCTGCTGGCCGCGGACGGCGAACCGGTCCTCATCGACATCGAGGACCTGGGCTACTGCGACGCGGAACGCGAACACGCCTTCCTGGAGCTGCGCTTCGGCCCCTGGTACGACGTCCTGCGCGCCCCCGGCCTCGACCCGGACCGGCTCGCCCTCCACCGCCTCGCCCTGCACCTCTCCCTGGTCGCGGGCCCGCTGCGGCTGCTGGACGGCGACTTCCCCGACCCCGCCCCGATGCGGGAGATCGCCGAGTTCAATCTGCTCCGGGCACTGGACCTGGCGGGGGGCGCGGGGGCCGGGCCGCGGGGGTAGCCGTCCCGTCGCCCATTCGCCACGCGGGCTTCTCCCACAGGGGTGCCGGTGTTGGTTGTGCGGGGGAGGAGGGGGTCCTAGCGTCCTCATCTCCTCTCCCTGTGAAGGTCTTCCACTGATGCGATCGCTACTCACCAGCAAGGCCGTCCGGCGGGCGCTGCGCCCGGTGGCCGAACTCGTCGACCAGCGCGTCGAGCGGCAGGTCCGGCGCGTGGTCGGGAACACCGGCGGGGCCGTCCCGTCGGACGTGGCGCGGGAACTGAAGACCCTGCGCAACCGGCAGCGGCCGCTGGAGCTGTTCTTCGACGGCACCGGGCGCGGCGCCTCCCGGCTCCCGTCCGCACCCCATCTCGACCGGACGATCGCCGAACTCGCCGAGGTGACCGGGAAGCCGGAGGCCGCCGAGGGCACCGTCGCGCAGGCGTTCCGGCTGCTGGTCGCGATGGAGGCGCTCGGGGTCGGCCGGATCGCCGGCGGCACCATGAACATCGTCGGCAAGCTCGCCGCCGTCCCGCTGCTGGACCCGCCGAACGACGACCTGCTGGAGATCGGCACGCTGTACGGGATGTTCGGCGCGTCCCTGATCCGGATGATGGAGAAGGCCGGACGCGACCCCGGCTGACCATCGTCGACCCGCTCGCCGGAACGCAGTTGCAGCCCGGCACCACCATGGGCGCCGACGCCTCCGGCACCCCGGTGCGGGAGGCCGCCGTGCGCACCAACCTGAGCCTGGTGGGACCGGCCGGCGCCGCCACCCGGATCCGGCAGGGCTTCTCCGAGGACCCCGCGGTGCGCGCCCAGGTCTCCGACCGCTCCTACGGTGTGGTCGTGGTCGACGGCGACCACTCGGCCGCCGGGGTGGCGGCCGACCTGGAGTGGGCGGAGACCCTCGTCGCGCCCGGCGGGATCGTCGTCCTGGACGACTTCGGGCACCCCAAGTGGCCGGGGATCAAGGAGGCGTTCGACAAGCACATGGCGGCCGGCACCACCCGGTTCACCTTCCTGGGGCAGGTGGCGCACTCGGGCTATCTCCGGGCCCGGGCGCAGGACTGAGCGCCCGCCTCAGCCGCGCCGCAGGATCTTGTTCCCCAGCCAGACCAGCGGGTCGTACTTGCGGTCGACCGCCCGCTCCTTCAGCGGGATCAGCGCGTTGTCCGTGATCCTGATGCCCTCGGGGCACACCTCCGTACAGCACTTGGTGATGTTGCAGTAGCCCAGCCCGTGTTCGTCCTGGGCCGTGCGCTTGCGGTCCAGGCCGGACTCCTCGGCCGCGTCCAGCGGATGCATGTCCAGCTCCGCCACCCGCATCAGGAACCGCGGCCCGGCGAACGCCGGTTTGTTCTCCTCGTGGTCGCGCACCACATGGCAGGTGTCCTGGCACAGGAAGCACTCGATGCACTTGCGGAACTCCTGCGGCCGGTCCACGTCCTCCTGGAACATCCGGTACTCGCCCGGACCCAGCTCGGGAGGCGGCACGAACGCCGGGACCTCCCGCGCCTTGCGGTAGTTGAAGTTCACGTCGGTCACCAGATCGCGGATCACCGGGAACGCCCGCAGCGGGGTCACCGTGATCGTCTCGTCCCGGGTGAACACCGACATCCGGGTCATGCACAGCAGCCGGGGCCGCCCGTTGATCTCCGCCGAGCACGAACCGCACTTGCCCGCCTTGCAGTTCCAGCGGACGGCGAGATCGGGCGCCTGGGTGGCCTGGAGCCGGTGGATGATGTCCAGGACCACCTCCCCGTCATTGACCTCGACCGCGTAGTCCTCCAGCTCTCCGCCCTCGACGTCGCCCCGCCACACCCTGAACCGTGCCTCGTAGCCGCTCATCGGTACAGCTCCTCCTCGGCGAGGTACTTGACCAGCTCCTCCTTCTCGAAGAGGGCGAGCAGATCGGCGCGGATGGGGTCGGTGTTCTCCCGGACGAGGTCGATCGCGGCCCCGTCGCCCGGCGGTTCGGCCAGCCGGCACAGCAGATTGACGTTGCGCCAGGCCCGCTCCATCGCCGGATGGTCCTCGCGGGTGTGACCGCCCCGCGACTCGGTGCGCTCCAGCGCCGCCCGGGCCACGCACTCGCTGACCAGCAGCATGTTCCGCAGGTCGAGGGCGAGATGCCAGCCCGGATTGAACTGCCGGTGCCCCTCCACGCCGGCCCGGGCGGCCCTGGCCCGCAACTGAGCGAGCCGTTCCAGGGCCTGTTCCATCTCGCCCTGCCGGCGGATGATGCCGACCAGGTCGTTCATGGCCTGCTGGAGCTCCTGGTGCAGGGTGTACGGGTTCTCCTCCGGACCGGCGGCGAAGGGCCGCAGCGCCTCCGTCGCCGCCGCATCGATCTCCGCCTCGTCCACGGGCGGCCGCGCGTCCGTGGCCTCGGCGTACCGCGCCGCGTGCAGTCCCGCCCGGCGGCCGAACACCAGCAGGTCGGAGAGGGAGTTGCCGCCCAGCCGGTTCGAGCCGTGCATCCCGCCGGCCACCTCACCGGCCGCGAACAGCCCCGGCACGCCCCGCGCCGCCGCGGTGTCGGAGTCGACGGAGATCCCGCCCATCACGTAGTGACAGGTCGGCCCGACCTCCATCGCCTCCGCCGTGATGTCGACATCGGCCAGCTCCTTGAACTGGTGGTACATCGAGGGCAGCCGCCGCTTGATGACCTCGGCGGGCATCCGCGTCGACACGTCCAGGAAGACCCCGCCGTGCGGGGAGCCCCGCCCCGCCTTGACCTCGGCGTTGATCGCCCGGGCCACCTCGTCGCGGGGGAGCAGCTCGGGCGGACGCCGGTTGTGCTCCGGGTCCTCGTACCAGCGGTCGCCCTCCTCCTCCGACTCGGCGTACTTCTCCTTGAAGACGTCCGGGACGTAGTCGAACATGAACCGTTCGCCCTCGGAGTTCCTGAGGACCCCGCCGTCACCGCGCACGGACTCGGTGACGAGGATGCCCTTCACCGACGGCGGCCAGACCATGCCCGTCGGATGGAACTGGACGAACTCCATGTTCACCAGCGGCGCCCCGGCGAGCAGGGCCAGCGCGTGCCCGTCGCCCGTGTACTCCCACGAGTTCGACGTCACCTTGAACGACTTGCCGATGCCGCCGGTCGCGACGACCACGGCGGGCGCCTCCAGGACGAAGAACCGGCCGGTCTCCCGCTCGTAGGCGAAGACGCCCGAGACCCGCGGGCCGTCCTTGAGGATCCGGGTGACCGTGCACTCCTGGAACACCTTCAGCCGGGACTCGTAGTCGCCGGTCTCACGGTGGTCCTCCTGCTGGAGCGCGACGATCTTCTGCTGGAGGGTGCGGATCAGCTCCAGGCCGGTGCGGTCGCCGACGTGCGCGAGCCGCGGGTACTCGTGGCCGCCGAAGTTGCGCTGGGAGATCCGGCCGTCCTTCGTACGGTCGAACAGGGCGCCCCAGGTCTCCAGTTCCCACACCCGGTCCGGGGCCTCCTGGGCGTGCAGCTCGGCCATCCGCCACTGGTTGAGGAACTTGCCGCCGCGCATGGTGTCGCGGAAGTGGACCTGCCAGGTGTCGTGCTCGTTGGCGTTGGCCATCGCGGCCGCGATCCCGCCCTCGGCCATCACGGTGTGCGCCTTGCCGAACAGGGACTTGCAGATCACGGCCGTACGGGCGCCCCTCTCGCGCGCCTCGATCGCGGCGCGCAGCCCGGCACCCCCCGCGCCGACCACGACGACGTCCCACTCCTGGCGGTCGACCACGGACATCAGCACGCCCCACTCATCAGAAGAACCTCGGATCGTCGAAGACACCGGACGCGAGCAGGTACACGTAGAAGTCGGCGAGCGCCACGCTCAGCAGGGACGCCCAGGCCAGTTGCATGTGGCGGGCGTTGAGCCGGCCGACGAACTGCCAGGCGCGGTAGCGCACCGGATGCCGGGAGAAGTGCCGGAGCTTGCCGCCGACGATGTGCCGGCAGGAGTGGCAGGAGATCGTGTACGCCCAGATCAGCACGATGTTGACCAGGAAGATCAGGGTGCCCAGGCCCATATGGCCCCAGGCGTAGTGCTCGTCGCGGAAGGTGAGCGCGGTGTCGTAGGTCAGGATCCCCGCGACGGCGAGCGCGGCGTAGAAGAAGTACCGGTGGATGTTCTGGAGGATCAGCGGGAAGCGGGTCTCACCGGTGTACTTCGCGTGCGGCTCGGCGACCGCGCAGGCGGGGGGCGAGGCCCAGAAGCCCCGGTAGTACGCCTTGCGGTAGTAGTAGCAGGTCAGCCGGAAACCGAGCGGGAAGATCAGGATGATGATCGCGGGCGAGATGCCCCACCAGCCGCCGAAGATCTCGGCGTTGGGGCCGCCCCGCATGGGCACGCAGTTGTCCGCCAGACAGGGCGAGTAGAACGGCGAGACATAGGGCGCGGCGTAGTAGTCGGCGTTGGCGAAGGCCCGCCAGGTGGAGTACACGACGAACGCCAGCAGACCGGCGGCGGTGACGGCGGGCGCCAGCCACCAGCGGTCGGTGCGCAGATGGGGGGCGGCGATCGCGGCGCGCCCGGCGCCGCGTACGCCGCCTCGTGGATGAGGGTCGGTCGAGGGTTCCGTACCAGTGGCCAACGCAGGACTCCGGTCGGTGGGCGGTGCGGGTCGGGTGGCGTGCGGGTCGGGGACGGGCGTACCGGCGCGGGACGGGACCGCTCAGGGGGCGTGCCGGTCCCGGGCGCCGAGTCCCTCGTCGTCGGTGTCGATCCAGAGGGAGTCGTCGTACGGGGTGTCGGGGATGGTGACCAGCTCGGGCTTGCGCGGCGCGGCGGGCTGGGCCGCGGCGTCGCGCAGCAGCGCCACGCTCTCCCGCAGATGGGCGGCGTCGGTGCGGACCCGCCGCATCTCCAGACCGCCGCTGCCGAGCTGCTGCTCCAGTCGGCCGACGGACCGGGAGAGGTCGTCGAGACAGCGCTGGACGGTACTCAGGTCGTCGTGCACGGACATGACGTGACCTCGCTTCCGTGGGCGGTGCCCTGGACGGCAACGTTCATGCGCCTGCGAGTGTTGCGCGTCACACCTGTCGCTGTGAAGGCGTGTGCAGCGATTGGCGGGTGCTTTGGCGGGTCCTGTGCTCCGCACGGGTGGCCTTGCGCCCGTCCCCCGCCGTGTCGCGCCCGGCAGGCGAACCCTTTCCTCTTCAGTGGGCCGTAGATCTGATCAAATCCAAAATACCGCCAAACGTGATCAGAACGCACCCAATCGCGCCCGTGTCACCGGCGGCAGCGGCTCCCCGGAGGTACCAGAGATGTCCTACGACGGCGTCGGCCCGCGCGCGGTCATGCGCTCGGTCGCCTTCCTCACCGCGGGCGCGCTCGCGGTGCCCCTGCTGACCGGCTGCGGCTCCGAGGACGAGACCAGCAAGCCCCTGGCCGGCCAGGACATCGCCCCGGCGGCCCGCGCCCAGGTCACCCAGGGCGGCACCCTGCGCTGGGCCGTGGACACGGTCCCGGAGACCTTCAACACCTTCCAGTCGGACGCCGACGCCACCACCACCCGGGTCGCCCAGGCCGTGCTGCCGTCCCTCTACCGGATCGACGAGAACGGCCGGGCGCAGCGCAATCCGGCCTATCTGGAGTCCGCGAAGGTCGTCGACAGCGAGCCCAAGCAGGTCGTGCTCTACAAGCTGAACCAGCAGGCCGTCTGGAGCGACGGCCGGGAGATCGGCGCCGCCGACTTCGCCGCCCAGTGGCGCGCCCTGTCGGGCAAGGACAGCGCGTACTGGACCGCCCGCAACGCCGGCTACGACCGCATCGAGAAGATCGAGCGCGGCGAGAACGACCTGGAGGTCCGGGTCACCTTCGCCCGGCCCTACGCCGACTGGCAGTCACTGTTCTCGCCGCTCTACCCCAAACAGGTGATGGGCACCCCGGACTCCTTCAACGACGGGGCGCGGCGCAAGCTGAAGGTGACCGCGGGACCGTTCGTGGTGAAGAAGGTCGACCGCAAGAACGAGCAGGTCCGGCTGGCCCGCAATCCGCGCTGGTGGGGGCGGCCGGCCAAGCTCTCCGAGATCGTCCTGACGGCCGTGCCCCGGGAGAAGCGGGCCGCGGCGCTGGCCGCCGGGAAACTCGACCTGGCCGAGATCGACCCCGCCGCCGCCCAGCGCATCGACAGCGCCTCCGCGGCGAAGGGCGCGGCCGGGCCGCGGTCCGTGGCGTCGGGCAGCTCCGGCGCCGCCGAGAAGAAGGCGGACGACAAGCCCAGCGAGGCCGACAAGGCGGACAAGGCCAGTAAGGCCGACAAGGCCGACACCTCTCTGGCCGGTTTCGAGGTGCGCCGCTCGCTGGAGCCCGCCTACACCCAGCTCGCGCTGAACGGCGCCGACGGCCCGCTCGCCGACGAGCGCGTACGACGGGCCGTGGCCCGCGCCCTGGACCGCACCGAACTGGCCGCCCTCGTGCTCAAGCCGCTGGGCCTGCCCGCGGTGCCGGTCGGCAGCCACCTCGCGCTCTCCGGACAGGAGGCGTACGCGGACGGCAGCGGCGCGCTCGGCGGCCAGGACACCGCCGAGGCGCAGGCGCTGCTCGCGGACGCCGGATGGGTGGCCGGGGGCCCGATCAAGGAGGAGACCGGCGAGAAGGCGGCCGGCGCCAAGGGCGAGAAGTCGAAGGACAAGAAGTCCGACGAGAAGAAGGAAGAGAAGGAAGAGAAGAAGGAGAAGGACAAGAACGAGGAGGACAAGAACAAGGACGACGACGGCACCTACATCGTCGGCCAGGACGGCAAGGCCCCCGGCGAGACCACCGGCGGCAAGGAACTGGCCCAGGACGGCAAGCAGCAGCTCACCCACCCCCACCAGGGCGGAGCCCCCGGCGCTTACGCCCCCAAGGGCACCGCCGCGCCCGCCGGTGCCGCCGCCGGCGCGCTCGCCAAGAACGGCAAGGCGCTCAGCCTGCGGTTCGTGCTGCCGTCCGGGCCCGGCTCGGAGTCCCTGCGCCAGGTCGCCACACGGATCTCCCGGATGCTCGCGAAGGTCGGCATCCGCACCGAGACGGTCAAGGTCGCCGACGACAGCTACTTCAAGGACCACGTGGCGTCCGGCTCCTACGACCTCGCGCTGTACTCCTGGCCCGCCTCCGCCTTCCCCGCCACCGACGCCCGCCCGATCTACGCCAAGCCGCAGCCGGCCGCGGACGGATCGCTGAACGTCGAGCAGAACTACACCCGGGTCGGCACCGACCAGGTCGACCAGCTCTTCGACCAGGCGATCTCCACCCTGGACGAGGGCGAGGAGCGGGACCTGATCCGCAAGGCGGACACCCGGATCTGGGCCGCTGCCGGATCGATTCCTCTCTATCAGCGCCCCCAGCTCACGGCCGCCCGCAAGAATCTCGCCAACGCCGGGGCCTTCGGCTTCCAGACCCCGGTCTACGAGGACATGGGCTTCCTGGAGAAGGGCGCCAGGCCCGCCGCGCACCCCTCCGGGAAGTGACGCGGGAAGTGATCGCCGTGGCCCTGCGGAGGCCGCCCCCCGCCGGGCCACGTACCATGGGGTGAGGCCGTGGCGTGTCAAGCCCGGCAGGGCCCGCGTAACACGTACGCAGCAAGGGTCGCCCTCACACTCCGGGAGAACGCCGCTTTATGGCCACGCGCCACGACATTCGCAACGTAGCCATCGTCGCCCACGTCGACCACGGCAAGACGACACTGGTCGACGCCATGCTCAAGCAGGCCGGCGCCTTCGCCGCGCACGCCGCCGAGTCGCTCGACGACCGCATGATGGACTCGAACGACCTGGAGCGTGAGAAGGGCATCACGATCCTCGCCAAGAACACGGCGGTGAAGTACCACCCCAAGGACGGGGGGGACGTCATCACCATCAACATCATCGACACCCCCGGCCACGCCGACTTCGGTGGTGAGGTGGAGCGCGGTCTGTCGATGGTCGACGCCGTCGTGCTGCTGGTCGACGCCTCTGAGGGCCCGCTGCCGCAGACCCGCTTCGTGCTGCGCAAGGCGCTCCAGGCCCGGCTGCCCGTCATCCTGTGCATCAACAAGACGGACCGCCCGGACTCGCGCATCGACGAGGTCGTGAACGAGGCGTACGACCTCTTCCTCGACCTCGACGCCGACGAGGACCAGATCGAGTTCCCGATCGTCTACGCCTGCGCGCGGGACGGCGTCGCCTCGCTGACCAAGCCGGAGAACGGCACGGTCCCGCAGGACAGCGACAACCTGGAGCCGTTCTTCTCCACGATCCTGTCCCACGTCCCGGCTCCGGAGTACGACGAGTCGGCCCCGCTCCAGGCGCACGTCACCAACCTGGACGCCGACAACTTCCTCGGCCGTATCGCGCTGCTGCGCGTCGAGCAGGGCGAGCTGCGCAAGGGCCAGACCGTCACCTGGATCAAGCGCGACGGCACCATGTCCAACGTCCGCATCACCGAGCTGATGATGACCGAGGCGCTCACCCGCAAGCCCGCCGAGAAGGCCGGCCCCGGTGACATCTGTGCCGTCGCCGGTATCGCGGACATCATGATCGGCGAGACCCTCGCCGACCCCGAGAACCCGATCGCGCTGCCGCTGATCACGGTCGACGAGCCGGCGATCTCGATGACCATCGGCACCAACACCTCCCCGCTGGTCGGCCGCGGCGGCACCGGCAAGGGCGCCGACAACAAGGCGGCGGTCAAGGACCGCAAGGTCACCGCCCGCCAGGTCAAGGACCGGCTGGACCGCGAGCTGATCGGTAACGTCAGCCTGCGCGTGCTGGACACCGAGCGTCCCGACGCCTGGGAGGTGCAGGGCCGCGGTGAGCTGGCGCTGGCCATCCTCGTCGAGCAGATGCGCCGTGAGGGCTTCGAGCTGACCATCGGCAAGCCCCAGGTCGTCACCAAGACCGTCGACGGCAAGGTCTACGAGCCGGTCGAGCGGATGACGATCGACGTGCCCGAGGAGCACATGGGCGCCGTCACCCAGCTCATGGGCGTCCGCAAGGGCCGCATGGACAACATGTCCAACCATGGCTCGGGCTGGGTCCGGATGGAGTTCGTGGTGCCGTCCCGCGGCCTCATCGGCTTCCGTACCGAGTTCCTGACCGGCACCCGCGGCACGGGTATCGCGCACTCCATCCACGAGGGCCACGAGCCCTGGTTCGGCACCCTGACGACCCGTAACAACGGCTCCCTGGTCGCCGACCGCTCCGGTGCCGTCACCGCGTTCGCGATGACGAACCTCCAGGAGCGCGGTGTGCTGTTCACCGACCCCGGCACCGAGGTGTACGAGGGCATGATCGTCGGCGAGAACTCGCGCTCCGACGACATGGACGTGAACATCACCAAGGAGAAGAAGCTCACGAACATGCGGTCGTCCTCGGCCGACTCGTTCGAGGCGATCGTGCCGCCGCGCAAGCTCTCCCTGGAGCAGTCCCTGGAGTTCTGCCGGGACGACGAGTGCGTCGAGGTGACCCCGGAGGCCGTGCGCATCCGTAAGGTCGTCCTGGACCAGCGTGACCGCGCCCGCACCGCGAGCCGCGCCAAGCACGCCTGATCCGACTCCGGTTCGCCTGAGCCCGGGCCTCCCCGTTATGGGGGGTGCCCGGGCTTTTTGCAACCGGTTTTCAGAGCCGAGCGCTGTGAGAAGTGTCCGATGTTCGGTGAACCACACCCGATACGCATGTAACACGTCCGTTTCGTGGCCTTCTCTGAGCGAACAGTTTGTCCAGATTTTGGAAGAAGTACGCGCTAGATGTGACTGAATTGAGATTTAAAGACGGTGGTCGGTCGCTTGGCTCATGGCAGATAGTTAGCCGCGTAGCGCTCGGGTCAATGAGCCTCGCGCCGTGGGGACGGCGCCGGCTCACGAGCACCAGGGGGTGTCCGACCCTCCGTCAGGGGTGACGGGGAGATGACACCCACCCCCTTCCGTTGGTGAACGCGTGGAGTCATGAGGAGGAGTCCCATGTGCGGTGTCACAAGCACCAAGTGGGTCGCAACGTCCCTGTCGGGCACGTGTCCGTGCGCAAACAGCGACTGGTTCTGAGGAGCCTGTCGGCCGCCCGGCGCGTCCCTGCGCCTACGCGCGTCCGACTGCGGGTTTCCCCTCCCGGGCACCGCGACGCTTCTTCATGATCCGGTCTGCGGCGCGCACCTCCGCGCGGCCGTGGGCTCGGTACATCCACACCTGTGAAATGGGCGAACTGTGACAAGTTCTATCGACCTTGAGAGCGGCGGCGACGCTCTGACCGTCGTCGACGGAGAGGGCGAACCGGCACCGAAGAAGAAACCCGAGGCCCTGGAAGGGCGCTCGCCCGGCCAGCTCATGTGGCTGCGCTTCCGGCGGGACCGGGTCGGCGTCATCTCGGCCTGCGTGGTGATCTTCTTCTTCGTGATCGCCGCGCTCGCCCCGGTGATCGCGAAGCTGTACGGCAAGGACCCGTACACGCTCTACGCACAGGAGCCCGAATACCCCTTCCTGCTGGACGACTTCGCCATGCCCACGGGTGGGTTCGGCGGTGTCTCGGGCGACTTCTGGTTCGGTGTCGAACCGCAGCTCGGCCGGGACGTGTTCACCCAGCTCCTGTACGGCATGCGCACCTCGCTGTACATGGCCGTCCTGGTGACCGTGCTCAGCGTCGGCACCGGTGTGCTGCTCGGTATCGTGAGCGGCTTCTTCGGCGGGCGGGTCGACTACTGGCTCGGCCGGATCACCGACTTCTTCCTGGCCTTCCCCAGCCAGCTCTTCTTCATCGCGTTCATGCCGGTCGTGACCGCGCTGTTCGTGGACCCGCGCGACGAGACCCCGACCTATCTGCGGGCGGTCGCCATCATCCTGGTGATGTGGGTGCTCGGCTGGATGGGCATGGCCCGACTGGTGCGCAGCTCGGCGCTCTCCCTGCGGGAGCGGGAGTTCGTGGAGGCGGCCAAGGTGTCCGGCGCCTCGTCCTGGCGGATCGTGCGCAAGGAGATCCTGCCGAACATCGTCACGCCGATCCTGGTGCAGACGACGTACATCCTCCCCAGCACCATCCTGACGATCGCGTTCCTCTCGTTCGTCGGTGTCGGCTTCGTCGAGCCGACCCCCGACTGGGGCCGGATGTTCGCGACCGGTGCCCGGATCTACGAGCAGGACCCCTCGTATCTGCTCTTCCCGGGCGGTGCGTTGGTGATCTTCGTGCTCGCCTTCAATCTTCTCGGCGACTCCGTCCGGGATGCCTTCGACCCAAAGACCGGACGCTGATCGTCCATCGATGGGGGGCGCTGACCCCCGCGCCGGCCAGCCCTGCGCGTCAGTCAGTTCATTTGGTTACCAATCGACAGGTAGGTGCTCAAGCATCATGAAGCCCATCCGATCGCGCAGAGCGCGTGCCATGGTGGTCGCGGTAGCGGCCGGCGCCCTCGCCCTCACCGGCTGCTCTGACAACGGCAGCGGCAAGGCCAAGGACGAGTCGAAGAGCAAGGAGGACGCGGCCGAGCAGTCGAAGCCGGTGGCGTACGCCGACGCGGCAGGCTCGACCGGACCGGCGAAGGAAGTCACGGGCGCCAAGCCCGGCGGCACCATCAACGTCTACATGCAGTCGGACCTGACCCACATGGACCCGGGTCAGATCTACGTCAGCGACGCCGGTCAGTTCTCCAACCTGATCCACCGCGGTCTGACGGACTACCAGGAGGACGACAAGGGCAACCTGACGGTTGTCGGCGACGTCGCCACCGACTCGGGCACCACCACCGACGGCGGCAAGACCTGGAAGTACACGCTCAAGGACGGCATCAAGGACGAGGACGGCCACGCCATCACCTCGGCCGACGTCCGCCACTCCATCGAGCGCCTGTACTCGAAGGTCATCTTCGACGGCCCGACCTTCGTGCAGAGCTGGCTCTCCGGCTCCGACTACCGCAAGGCGCTGCCGGACGGCCCGTACAAGGGCAAGCACCTGCCGGACTCCGTCCTGGAGACCCCGGACGCGAAGACCGTGATCTTCAAGTTCGACACCCCCCGTCCCGACCTGCCGCAGGCGCTGGCCATGGCCGGCTACGCCCTGGTGCCGGAGAAGGACGACACCAAGGAGAAGTACGACAAGGCCCCCAAGGCCCTCGGTCCGTACAAGATCGCCGAGTACAAGTCCGGCAAGACCCTCAAGCTGGTCAAGAACGACCAGTGGGACCCGAAGACCGACTCGGTCCGTCACCAGTACGCGGACGGCTTCAACTTCAGCCTGACGATCGACGGCGCCAGCCAGACCAAGCGTCTGATCGCCGACCAGGGTGAGGCCAGGAACGCCATCCAGTTCACGGACAGCGTGGACCCCGCGCAGATCCAGGACGTGGTCAGCGCGCCTGACGTCAACAAGCGCACCATCAAGGGCTACCAGGTCTACGTCTGGCAGATGACCTTCAACCTGGACCGGCTGAAGGACAAGAAGATCCGCGACGCCATCACGTACGCGCTGCCGAACCAGGCCCTGATCCAGGCCGACGGTGGCAAGTACGGCGGTGAGCTGGCCGGTGGTCTGTTCGCCCCGACCCTGCCGGGCTACGACGACAGCTACGACCCGTTCGGCAAGAAGAAGACCCCGAACGGCAACCAGGCCAAGGCCAAGGAACTGCTGAAGGAGGCGGGCTTCAAGGAGGGCACCAAGATCACCTACGCCTACTCCAACAGCCCGCGTGGCCAGGCCCAGGCCGTCATCATCAAGGACGCCCTCGAGAAGATCGGCTTCGACGTCCAGTCGAAGGAGATCGACCGCGCCAGCTTCTACGAGCAGATCGGCAAGCTGGACAACCCGTACGACCTGTACATGACCGGCTGGGGCCAGGACTGGTCCTCCCCGTCCACGGTCGTGACCCCGGTCTACGACGGCAGCCTGATCGCCGACGGCGGTTCGAACTACTCGCACGTCAAGGACGCCAAGGTCGACGCCCTCATCCAGGAAGCCCTCAAGCTTCAGCCGGAAGAGGCCGCGAAGAAGTGGGAAGAGGCTCACCACCGTCTGGTGGAGGAGATCAACCCGGCCGCCCCGGTCTACTACTCGAAGCAGATCCAGCTCTTCGGCTCGAACATCGGCGGTGCGCGCTTCAGCACCAACTCCAGCTACATCGACATCAACCAGGTGTTCGTCAAGCAGCCGTAACACCTAGTCCCGGCTGATCCAGACGGGGGTGCGCGTCAGGCGGAGCGCACCCCCGTCCGGCCGCACCCCCCTCCTGCCGCCGTATTTCGAAGAGAGCATCCGACCCGCCATGCTTCAGTTCCTCATTCGCAGGCTGACAGGCGCCGCAGTGATCATGTTCCTGATCGGTGCCTTCACGTTCTTCCTGTTCTACGCAGTCCCACAAGACTTCGCCGCGCTGTCCTGCGGCAAGAACTGCTCCCCGGAGAACCTCGCGGTCATCCGGGAGAACCTCGGGCTGGACAAGCCCATCAGCGCGCAGTTCTGGGAGTTCATGCGCGGAATCGTCGCCGGCCGCGACTTCGCCGTCGGCCACTGCTCGGCGCCCTGCCTCGGCGTCTCCTTCGACTCCGGCGACTTCGTCTGGGACTCGATCATCGACCGCTTCCCGCTGACGCTCTCCCTGACCGTCGGCGGCCTGGTGCTCTTCCTGGTGTTCGGTCTCGGCACCGGCATGCTGGCCGCCTGGAAGCGCGGCACCATGGTCGACAAGGCCGTCACCGGCGCGTCCGTGGTGATCAGCTCCTTCCAGATCTACCTGCTCGGCCCGATCTTCCTCGGCATCTTCGTCTACAGCACCGGCTGGATGGAGAACCCGGCGGACGTGCCGATCACGGAGGATCCCGGCCGCTGGTTCATGGGGCTGGTGCTGCCCTGGGTCGTGATGGCCACGATCTTCACCGCGCAGTACACGCGTATGGCGCGTTCCACGATGATCGAGCAGCTCCAGGAGGAGCACGTCCGCACCGCCCGCGCGAAGGGCATGGCCCAGCGGTACGTCTTCTTCCGCTACGCCTGGCGCGGTTCGCTGATCCCCATCGTCACGATCATCGGCATGGACCTCAGCGCGCTCCTGTCGGGTGCGGTGGTCACCGAGTTCACCTTCGACCTCCCGGGCCTCGGTCGTCTCGCGGTCGACTCGTCGCTGTCCAAGGACCTGCCGCTCACCATGGGCGTCATGCTGTTCGGAGCCTTCTTCATCCTGCTCCTGAACATCGTCGTGGACATCGCCTACGCCTACATCGACCCCCGCGTACGCCTCAGCTAGGAGAACAACCGTGAGCACACTGACCAAGACCGAAGGTGAGAAGGCCCCGACCGGGCCGCAGCCCTTCCTCTCGGTCCGCGATCTGCGGGTGCAGTTCTCCACCGAGGACGGCATTGTGAAGGCGGTCGACGGGCTCTCCTTCGACGTCGAGCGGGGCAAGACGCTGGGCATCGTGGGTGAGTCGGGGTCCGGCAAGTCCGTGACCAACCTGACCGTCCTCGGCCTGCACAACCCCCGTTCCACCACCGTCGACGGCGAGATCGTCCTGGACGGCCAGGAACTGGTCACCGCGACCGAGAAGGAGATGGAGAAGCTCCGCGGCAACAAGGTCGCGATGATCTTCCAGGACCCGCTGACGGCGCTCTCGCCGTACTACACGGTGGGCCGGCAGATCGCCGAGCCGTTCATGAAGCACACCGGCGCCTCCAAGAAGGAGGCCCGGCAGCGGGCGATCGAGATGCTGGCCAAGGTCGGCATCCCGCAGCCCCAGACGCGTGTGGACGACTACCCGCACCAGTTCTCCGGTGGTATGCGCCAGCGCGCGATGATCGCCATGGCGCTGATCTGCGACCCCGACCTGCTGATCGCCGACGAGCCGACCACGGCCCTCGACGTGACCGTGCAGGCCCAGATCCTCGATCTGCTCAAGGACCTCCAGCAGGAGTTCGGCTCCGCGATCATCTTCATCACCCACGACCTGGGCGTCATCGCCGACATGGCCGACGACCTGCTGGTGATGTACTCCGGCCGGGCCGTGGAGCGCGGCAGCGTGACCGAGGTCCTGCACCGGCCCCAGCACCCGTACACCTGGGGCCTGTTGAGCTCGATGCCCCGCCTCGGCGGTGACACCAGCCAGGCGCTGACCCCGATCCCGGGCTCGCCGCCCAGCCTGCTCAACCCGCCCTCGGGCTGCCCGTTCCACCCGCGCTGCGCCTTCACCGGCGAGGTGTCGGGCGGCCGTTGCTCGGGGGAGCGCCCGTCGCTCGCCACCGGTCGCGCCGCCGCCTGCCATCTGACGGCGGACCAGAAGCAGACCATCTTCCTCGACAAGATCCAGCCCCGGCTGCGCTAGGAACCGAGACATGAGTGACAACCTCACCCTCCCCGCACAGCAGAGCGCCCCGGACGCGTCGACGGAGACTCTCCTCAAGGTCGAGGGCCTGACCAAACACTTCCCGATCTACGGCGGCTTCCCGATCAAACGCAAGGTCGGCGCCGTCCAGGCGGTCGACGGGATCGACCTGTCCGTCGGTGTGGGCGAGAGCGTCGGCCTGGTCGGCGAGTCCGGCTGCGGCAAGTCGACCACCGGCCGGCTGATCACCCGTCTGCTGGAGCCCACCGGCGGGAAGATCCTCTACCAGGACCAGGACATCACCCACGCGTCGCGCAAGCAGCTCGCGCCGGTGCGGTCCGAGATCCAGATGATCTTCCAGGACCCGTACTCCTCGCTGAACCCGCGGCAAACGGTCGGCACCATCATCAAGTCGCCGATGGAGGTCAACGGCATCAACCCGGCCGGCGGCCGGGAGAAGCGGGTCCGTGAACTCCTGGAGCTGGTCGGTCTCAACCCCGAGCACTACAACCGCTTCCCGCACGAGTTCTCCGGCGGCCAGCGCCAGCGCATCGGGGTGGCACGGGCGCTGGCCCTGAAGCCGAAGCTGATCGTGGCGGACGAGCCGGTGTCGGCGCTGGACGTGTCGATCCAGGCGCAGGTGGTGAACCTTCTCCAGAAGGTCCAGGAGGAGATGGGCATCGCCTTCCTCTTCATCGCCCACGACCTCGCCGTCGTCCGGCACTTCTCGCAGCGCGTCGCGGTCATGTACCTCGGCAAGATCGTCGAGGTGGGCGACCGGGACTCCATCTACAACCGTCCCACCCACCCGTACACCCACGCCCTGCTCTCCGCCGTCCCGGAGGTCCCGGTCGAGGGCATGGAAGAGAACAAGGAGCGCATCCGCCTCGCCGGCGACGTGCCCTCCCCGATCGCCCCGCCGTCCGGCTGCCGCTTCCGCACCCGCTGCTGGAAGGCCCAGGACCGGTGCGCCACGGAGGAGCCCCCGCTCGTCCAGATCTCCGGCAACCGGGCCGGTCACCTCACGGCCTGCCACTTCCCGGAGGAGCCCAGTACGGAGGCCCGCGCCGAGGACATCGTCCTCGACCCGGCCCTGGCGGCCCTGGAGGACTCCGAGGGGCCGCAGGACACCCCGAAGGACCTGACGAAGGACTGACCGCCTTCGTGACACGAACCGGCCCCCGGCGCCTCGGCTGCGCCGGGGGCCGGTCCGTTCCTACGCCGGTACCGCCACCGTGATGATCTCCGGGGCGGCCGGCGTCAGGGGCCCGCGCCCCCAGTCGCCGTAGCGCTCGGCCACCCGGAACCCCGCCTCCGCGAGGAAGCCGTCCAGCGCGCCGGTGTCCAGGAAGCGGAGCGTGGAGCGGCACACCACGGGCCGGTCCCACCGCCCGCCCCGGTAGGTCTCGGTGAACGTCACCCGGTCGCCCCGGACCGGCTCCACCACCTCGTGCCACACTCGCACCGTGCTGCCGTCCGTGTCGGTGACCTCGTACACCCGCGACGGGTTCCACCGCTCCCACGCCCGCGCGCCGGGATTGCGCGTCTCGAAGACGAACCGGCCGTCCGGGCCGAGCGCGGCGCGGACCGCGCGCAGCGCCTGCCGGATCTCCTCGTCGCCCACGAGTTCCTGGAAGGCGTGCCCGGTCATCACGGCCAGGTCGAACTCCCCGGCCCAGCGGCGGGTCCGCAGATCGCCGAGCACCCACTCGATCCCCGGCCCGTCCCGGCGCGCCTGCACCAGCATCGCCGCCGCCGGGTCCAGCCCGACCAGCCGCCCCGCGTGCCCCGTCTCCCGGGCCCGCCCGAGCAGCCGCCCGGTGCCGCACCCGATGTCCAGCACGGAGCGGGCCCCGCTGACGAACCCGAGGTAGAAGTCGTCCCCCGCCCCCCAGGGATTGAGGGGGTCGTAGAACCGGGCCAACGAGGCATCCGCGAACGCACGATCGACCATCGCGGCAGTCTGCCACAGACAGGTGAATCGGTGGTGTCCATGACAGGCCCGCCCCCGGCCCGTCCCCAGCTCGTCCCCGGCCCGACCTCCGAACGGCCGCGGTGCACATGCGTGATGCCCTGTCTTGCGTTGCTATGGACCGATAAAGGATCAGTGGATCGGTCCGGACGGCACGGCGCTCAGGTAGAGCAAGCAAGAGGAGGCATCCATGCGTGGAGCCACGCACGCCAAGTGGGCCGCATGCGCGGCGGCGGTCGCCCTCGTGGCGACGGCCTGCGGGGGCGGGAGCGACAACGGCGGCGGTGACAGCGGCGCCACGCTCAGCTCCTCCTGGGGCGACCCGCAGAACCCGCTGGAGCCCGCCAACACCAACGAGGTGCAGGGCGGCAAGGTGCTCGACATGATCTTCCGCAGCCTCAAGCGGTACAACCCGGAGACCGGCGCCGCCGAGGACTGGCTCGCCGAGAAGATCGAGACCACCGACTCCCAGAACTTCACGATCACCGTGAAGGACGGCTGGACCTTCAGCAACGGCGAGAAGGTGACGGCCAAGTCCTTCGTCGACGCCTGGAACTACGGCGCCGACCTGAAGAACAACCAGAAGAACGCGTACTTCTTCGAGTACATCGACGGCTACAGCAAGATCCACCCGGACGACGGCAGCGCCCCGAGCGCCGGCACCCTCTCCGGGCTGAAGGTCACCGACGAGATGACCTTCACCGTCAAGCTCAAGCAGAAGTTCTCGACATTCCCCGACACCCTCGGCTACCCCGCCTTCGCGCCGCTGCCGCAGAGCTTCTTCTCCGACCACGCGGGCTGGCTGAAGAAGCCGATCGGCAACGGGCCGTACACCATCGACTCCTACACCAAGGGCTCGCAGATGGTGCTGAAGAAGTGGGACGACTACCCCGGTGAGGACAAGGCCGAGAACGGCGGCGTGACCCTCAAGGTCTACACCGACAACAACACCGCCTACACCGACCTGCTGGCCGGCAACCTCGACCTGGTCGACGACGTGCCCGCCGCCCAGCTCAAGAACGTCAAGAACGACCTCGGCGACCGCTACCTCAACACCCCCGCCGGCATCATCCAGACCCTGGCCTTCCCGTTCTACGACCCGAACTGGAACAAGAGCGGCTCGGACAAGGTCCGCACCGGCCTCTCCCGGGCCATCGACCGCGACCAGATCACCAAGACGATCTTCCAGGACACCCGCACCCCCGCGAGCGACTGGACCTCCCCCGTGCTCGGCGAGGAGGGCGGCTTCGAGGAGGGCTTCTGCGGGGACGCCTGCGAGTACGACCCGGACGAGGCCAAGAAGCTCATCGAGGAGGGCGGCGGACTCCCCGGCGGCCAGGTCAAGATCACCTACAACGCGGACACCGGCTCCCACAAGCAGTGGGTCGACGCGGTCTGCAACTCCATCAACAACGCCCTCGACAACGAGACGGCGTGCGTCGGCAACCCCGTCGGCACCTTCGCCGACTTCCGCTCGCAGATCAGCGACCGCAAGATGAGCGGCCCCTTCCGCGCCGGCTGGCAGATGGACTACCCGCTCATCCAGAACTTCCTCCAGCCGCTCTACTACACCAACGCCTCCTCCAACGACGGCAAGTGGTCCAACAAGGAGTTCGACGGCCTCGTCGACCAGGCCAACGCCGAGACCGACACCGCCAAGGCCGTCGACACCTTCAAGGAGGCCGAGGGCGTGGTCCGCGACAACATGGCCGCCATCCCGCTCTGGTACCAGAACGGCAGCGCCGGCTACTCCGAGCGCCTCTCCAACGTCAAGCTCAACCCGTTCTCCGTCCCGGTCTACAACGAGATCAAGGTGAGCTGACCGCGATGGGGCGGTATGTGATCCGGCGGCTGCTCCAGATGATCCCGGTGTTCATCGGGGCCACGCTGCTGATCTTCCTGATGGTGAACGTGATGGGCGACCCCATCGCGGGACTCTGCGGCGACCGCGAGTGCGACCCGGCGACCGCGGCCCAGCTCGAGAAGGAGTTCGGCCTCGACAAGCCCGTCTGGCAGCAGTACCTGACCTACATGGGGAACGTCTTCACCGGAGACTTCGGTACGGCGTTCAACGGCCAGCCGGTCACCGAGCTGATGTCGACCTCGTTCCCCGTCACCATCAGGCTGACGATCGTCGCCATCCTCTTCGAGATCGTCATCGGCGTCACCCTCGGCGTGGTCACCGGACTGCGCCGGGGCCACCCCGTCGACACCGGCGTCCTCCTGCTCACCCTCGTGGTGATCTCCGTCCCCACCTTCGTCACCGGTCTGCTGCTCCAACTGCTGCTCGGCGTCGAGTGGGGCTGGATCAAACCGTCGGTCTCCACCGACGCCACCTTCGGCGAACTGATCGTGCCGGGCCTGGTGCTGGCCTCGGTCTCCCTCGCCTACGTCACCCGGCTGACCCGGACCTCCATCGCCGAGAACAAGCGCTCCGACTACGTCCGTACCGCCGTCGCCAAGGGCCTGCCGCACCGGCGGGTCGTCACCCGGCACCTGCTGCGCAACTCCCTCATCCCGGTGGTCACCTTCATCGGCACCGACATCGGCGCCCTGATGGGCGGCGCGATCGTCACCGAGCGCATCTTCAACATCCACGGGGTCGGCTACCAGCTCTACCAGGGCATCCTGCGCCAGAACACCCAGACGGTGGTCGGCTTCGTGACCGTCCTCGTGCTGGTCTTCCTGGTCGCCAACCTGCTGGTCGACCTTCTCTACGCCGTACTCGACCCGAGGATCCGCTATGCCTGAGCCGACCCCGGAGCCGCCTGACAAGCGGCCGCACGTGCCCGGCGCGGCCCGCACCCCGGAGGAGGGCGTCATCGCCGACACCGGCGCCGGCGGCGCGATGGACCTGGCCACGGCCGAGGGCGAGACGCTGGAGAAGACCACCGACGGGCCGCTCGGCACCGGCCCCGCCGAGAAGCCCCGCTCCCTGTGGTCCGACGCCTGGCGCGATCTGCGCCGCAACCCGGTCTTCATCATCTCCGGGCTGATCATCCTGTTCCTGGTCTTCATCTCCCTGTGGCCCGGGGCCATCACCTGGATGAGCCCCCTCAAGTGCGACCTCGCCAAGGCCCAGGAGGGCTCCCAGCCCGGCCACCCCTTCGGCTTCGACGGCCAGGGCTGCGACGTCTACACCCGGACCGTCTACGGCGCCCGCACCTCCGTCGCCGTCGGCGTCTGCTCCACCGTCGGCGTGGCCCTCCTGGGCAGTGTGCTCGGCGGTCTGGCCGGCTTCTTCGGCGGCGTCGGGGACTCGATCCTGTCCCGGATCACCGACATCTTCTTCGCCATCCCCGTCGTCCTCGGCGGTCTGGTCCTGCTCTCGGTGGTCACCAGCAACACCATCTGGCCCGTCATCGGGTTCATGGTGCTGCTCGGCTGGCCCCAGATCTCCCGTATCGCCCGCGGTTCGGTCATCACCGCCAAGCAGAACGACTACGTCCAGGCCGCCCGCGCCCTCGGCGCCCCCAACTCCCGCATCCTGCTGCGGCACATCGCCCCGAACGCCGTCGCCCCGGTGATCGTCGTGGCGACCATCGCGCTCGGCACCTACATCGCCCTGGAAGCGACCCTGTCCTACCTCGGCGTCGGCCTCAAGCCGCCCAGCGTCTCCTGGGGCATCGACATCTCCGCCGCCTCCCCCTACGTCCGCAACGCCCCGCACGCCCTGCTGTGGCCCTCGGGCGCCCTCGCCGTCACCGTCCTGGCCTTCATCATGCTCGGCGACGCGGTCCGCGACGCCCTCGACCCGAAGCTGAGGTGATGAGCGGATGCTGCTCGAAGTACGCGATCTGCACGTGGAGTTCCGCACCCGGGACGGCGTCGCCAAAGCCGTCAACGGGGTGAGCTACGCCGTCGACGAGGGGGAGACGCTCGCGGTGCTCGGCGAGTCCGGCTCCGGCAAGTCCGTCACCGCGCAGGCCGTCATGGGGATCCTCGACATGCCGCCCGGCCGGATCGCCGGCGGCGAGATCCTCTTCAAGGGCCGCGACCTGCTCACGCTCAAGGAGGACGAGCGGCGCACGGTCCGCGGCGCCGAGATGGCGATGATCTTCCAGGACGCGCTGTCCTCCCTGAACCCGGTGCTCTCCGTCGGCGAGCAGCTCGGCGAGATGTTCACCGTGCACCGGGGCATGTCCCGCAAGGACGCCCGGGCCAAGGCCGTGGAGCTGATGGACCACGTCCGCATCCCGGCCGCCAAGGAGCGGGTCAAGGACTACCCGCACCAGTTCTCCGGCGGGATGCGCCAGCGCATCATGATCGCCATGGCGCTGGCCCTGGAACCGGCCCTGATCATCGCCGACGAACCCACCACCGCCCTCGACGTCACCGTCCAGGCCCAGGTCATGGACCTGCTCGCGGAACTCCAGCGCGAGTACCGGATGGGGCTCATCCTCATCACCCACGACCTCGGCGTGGTCGCCGACGTCGCCGACCGGATCGCCGTGATGTACGCGGGCAGGATCGTGGAGTCGGCGCCCGTGCACGACATCTACAAGGCGCCGGCCCACCCGTACACCCGCGGCCTGCTGGAGTCCATCCCGCGCCTGGACCAGAAGGGCCAGGAGCTGTACGCCATCAAGGGCCTGCCGCCCAACCTCATGAACATCCCGCCCGGCTGCGCCTTCAACCCGCGCTGCCCGATGGCCCAGGACGTCTGCCGGACGGACGTACCGCCCCTGTACGAGGTCTCCGACGAGCGCAGGAGCGCCTGCCACTTCTGGAGGGAGTGCCTGCATGGCTGAGCCGATCCTGGAGGTCAGCGGGCTGGTCAAGCACTACCCGCTGACCCAGGGCATCCTCTTCAAGAAGCAGGTCGGATCGGTGAAGGCCGTCGACGGCGTCGACTTCACCCTCGGCCGCGGCGAGACCCTCGGCATCGTGGGCGAGTCGGGCTGCGGCAAGTCCACGGTCGCCAAGATGCTGGTCCATCTGGAACGGCCGACCCAGGGGACGATCCGCTACAAGGGCGAGGACATCACCAAGCTGTCCGGCAAGGCCCTGCGCGCCGTCCGCCGCAACATCCAGATGGTGTTCCAGGACCCGTACACCTCCCTCAACCCCCGGATGACGGTCGGTGACATCATCGGCGAGCCCTACGAGATCCACCCCGAGGTGGCCCCCAAGGGCGACCGGCGCAAACGGGTCCGCGAGCTGCTGGACGTCGTCGGGCTCAACCCCGAGTACCTCAACCGCTATCCGCACCAGTTCTCCGGCGGCCAGCGCCAGCGCATCGGCATCGCCCGCGGCCTCGCCCTGCGCCCCGAGGTGATCGTCGCCGACGAACCCGTCTCGGCGCTGGACGTCTCCGTGCAGGCGCAGGTCATCAACCTGCTCGACCGGCTCCAGGCCGAGTTCGAGCTGTCGTACCTGTTCATCGCGCACGACCTGTCGATCGTCCGGCACATCTCCGACCGGGTCGGGGTGATGTACCTCGGCCGGATCGTGGAGATCGGCCGGGACGCCGAGATCTACGACCATCCCACCCACCCCTACACCCAGGCGCTGCTCTCCGCGGTCCCGGTGCCGGACCCGGAGGCGCGGGAGCACCGGGAGCGGATCATCCTCTCGGGCGACGTCCCGTCCCCGACCAACATCCCCTCCGGCTGCCGCTTCCGCACCCGCTGCTGGAAGGCCCAGGAGAAGTGCGCCCAGGAGGTGCCGTTGCTCGCGGTCCCCGCGCAGTTCCGGCTCGACACCGGCCCGGCGGCGCACGACTCGGCGTGCCATTTCGCGGAGGAGAAGCGGGTGGTACCGCCGGACGATCTTGAAGAAGGCCGGGAATAGCCGCCCAAACACGGATCAACCGCGTTAACACACAGGCAACTTGGCCGACCCGGTTCCGATATACGGACGGGCCACTCTGAACAGCGTACGGCCGTGCGGGTGCCGTGAACGGGCCGGGGCGCGCCATGTCGCCTCGGCCCGTTACCCGTACCGGTCAGGTCAGCCCGAGAGAACGCTTCAGGAAGTCCACCTGGAGCAGCAGCAGGTTCTCCGCGACCTGTTCCTGCGGGGTCATGTGCGTGACGCCGGACAGCGGCAGCACCTCGTGCGGGCGGCCGGCGGACAGCAGCGCCGAGGACAGCCGCAGGGCGTGCGCGACCACCACGTTGTCGTCGGCCAGCCCGTGCACGATCATCAGCGGCCGGTGCGGCTCGGCCGGCGCCGAGAGGCCCTCGTCGGTGACGAGCGAACTCTTCGCGTACACCTCCGGATCCGCCCCGGGATCACCGAGATAGCGCTCGGTGTAGTGGGTGTCGTACAGCCGCCAGTCGGTCACCGGGGCGCCCGCGATGCCCGCGTGGAAGACGTCGGGGCGGCGCAGCACCGCCAGACCGGCCAGCCAGCCGCCGTAGGACCAGCCGCGGATCGCCACCCGGTTCAGGTCCAGCGGATGCGTCTTCGCGAGGTCCTGGAGCGCCTCGATCTGGTCGTCCAGGCTGACCGTGAAGTCGTGGTGGACGGCCTTCTCCCAGGCGGGGGAGCGGCCCGGGGTGCCCCGGCCGTCGGCGACGACCACCGCGAAGCCCTGGTCGGCGAACCACTGCGAGGTGAGGTGGGCGTTGTGCGCGGCGAGCACCCGGGGGCCGTGCGGACCGCCGTAGGGGTCGAGCAGGACGGGCAGCGAGGTGTCACCGGGGTAGTCCCTAGGCATAAGCACGGCGCACGGGATCCGTCGTGCGCCCCCCTCGGTGAGGGTCACGCGCGGGGACAGACCGGGATCTTCCGCATGGGACCGGACCGTCGCCACCGGCTTTCCGTCCCGCAGCACCCGTGCCACGCTCCCCGGCCGGTCCGGTGTCGCCGAGACCAGGACGGTCACGCCCCCGGCGCGTACCGCGGTGTGCACGCCGGGCTCCTGGGAGATGCGCTCGACCCCCAGTTCGTTGACCCGGTAGACATGCACCTCGCCGATTTCCGGGCGTTCCGCGTCCTGTCCGGCCGAGGCCGAGACCAGTACGTCGTCCGAGGTCACGTCGAGCACCGCCCGAACGTGCAACTGGGCGCCGGTCAAAGGGCGTTCACCCACCGCGAGGACCCGTGCGCCCCCCTCGTCGGCGATCCGCACGAGCCGTCCCGAGGGGCTCCAGCAGGGCACTCCAGGGAAAAGATCCAGCCAAATCGGATCTTCGTCGGCGTGCACCATCCGGGTCGCGCCGGTGTCGCCGTCCACGGCCAGAAAGAGCTGGCTGCGCTGATCGCGCGCCTGCACGAGCAGCAGCGGCGCACCCGCCCCTGACCAGTGCACTCGGGCCAGGTACGGATAGCGGGCCCGGTCCCAGACGACCTCGGTGCGCACCCCGTCGAGGCCGAAGACGAACAGCCGGACCTCCGCGTTGGCCGTCCCGGCAGCCGGATACGGCACGTGTTGTGGGTCACGTTTCGGCTGGGCCGGATCCGAGATCCACCACCGCTCCACCGGCGTGTCGTCCACCCGCGCCACCAGCAGCCGGTCCGACTCCGGCGACCACCAGTACCCCCGTGAACGGCCCATCTCCTCGGCCGCGATGAACTCGGCCAATCCATAGGAAACCGACTCCGACTCCGGCTCGGCCACCGCCCGGTCGCCCTCGCCCTCCGCGCCCACGACCCGCAGCGCGCCACCCGCCACATACGCGACGAGCCGGCCGTCGGGGGAGGGCCGGGGGTCGATCACCGGCCCCGGCACGGGCAGCCCCCGCGCGGTACCGGCCCGCAGCTCGGCCGTGAAAAGCCGCCCTGACAAGGCGAAAGACGCCAGCTCCACGGCGTCGTCGGTGGCGTATCCGACGATCCCCGCACTCCCCTCGCGGCTGCGCTCGCGGCGGGCCCGCTCGGCGGGCGAGAGATCCTCCGAGGCGCCGCCCAGCAGCGCGTGCGGGTCGGCGGCCAGATGCTCGGTGCCGTCCGAAGGGTCCAGCACCCAGAGGGAGTTGGCGCGATCCGTGCCGGAGGCCGAGCGCAGGTACGCGACCCGGGAGCCGTCGGGAGCCACCGTGAACGAACGCGGCGCGCCGAGCGTGAAGCGCTGGGTGCGCGCGTGCCGGCGGGGGAAGGAGTCGGACTCGGTCGTCATCCCCCGACCATATTGGCCATGCGCCCCCTTGTGCGGCCGTGCGCCGAGAGATGCGCACGCACTCATAGTTATGATCACTAGCGCTGTGTGGGTATGAACCTGCTGGCAGTTGTACGGATGTACAAGGTCCCTCGTTCTGTTTTCCCCCACGTTCCCGGGTTCTTGGAGGTGAGCCGCCGTGGCACTCTCGATTTCGGCGGTGGTGCTGCTGGCGATCATCGTCTTCTTGTTGATCAAGAAGTCAGGACTGAAGGGCGGTCACGCGGTTGTCTGCATCCTGCTCGGCTTCTACCTCGCCTCGTCCACGATGGCGGGCACGATCAACGACCTGACCACCAGCGTGGCCAGCATGATCGGCAGCATCAAGTTCTGACGCCCCGGGGAATAGGGTTGGGGCATGACGGAACTGCCCGCCCGTCGTCTGCTGCTGGTGCACGCGCACCCGGACGACGAGTCGATCAACAACGGCGCCACCATGGCCCGCTACGCGGCCGAGGGTGCCCATGTGACCCTGGTCACCTGCACCCTCGGGGAGCGCGGCGAGGTCATCCCGCCGGAGCTGCGCCATCTCACCGGCGCCGCCCTGGGCGAACACCGCCTGCGTGAACTCACCGCCGCCATGGCCGAACTCGGCGTCGAGGACGTCCGCCTGCTCGGCGGCGCGGGGCGTTACGGCGACTCCGGGATGATGGGCCTCGCCGACAACGACGACCCCGACTGCTTCTGGCGGGCCGACGTCGACACCGCCGCCGCCACGCTCGCCGAGGTGATCCTGGAGATCCGCCCCCAGGTCGTCGTGGCGTACGACGACCACGGCGGCTACGGCCACCCCGACCACATCCAGGCCCACCGCGTCGCCCTGCGCGCCGTCGAGCACGCGGCCCGCGCCGGCTGGACGGTCCCCAAGGTCTACTACAACCGCGTCCCGCGTTCCGTCGCCGAGGCCGCCTTCGCCCGGCTCCGCGAGGAACTGCCCGCGCTGCCCTTCCCCAAGAGCGCCGCCGTCTCCGACGTACCCGGCGTGGTGGACGACGCGTCGATCACCACCGAGATCGACGGCACCGCGTACGCCGCCGCCAAGGCCGCCGCCATGCGCGCGCACGCCACCCAGATCGACGTCGCCCCCGGCGAGCGCGCCTTCGCGCTCTCCAACGAACTGGCGCAGCCCCTCTTCACCACCGAGTACTACCAGCTCGTCCAGGGCGAACCCGCCCCCGACGACGGCCGGAACAGGGAGAGCGACCTGTTCGCCGGGACCGGGGAGGTGGCCTGATGCCGGACCGCGGCTCGATGCTCGCGCAGCCCCTGCGCATGCCGTCCCCCGGGCGCCTCGTCGCCTATGTCGTCCTCTTCCTGCTCGGCGCCGTCACCGGACTGGCCGGGGCGCTCGTCCAGGCCGGCTGGTTCCCCGGCGGACTGCTGCTCGGACTCCTCGGCGCGGCCGGTCTGTTCCTCGGCGGCGCCCGGGCGCTCGACAGCCGGGGCGGAGCCGTCGCGCCCGCCGCCGGCTGGATGGTCGGCGTCGTCGTGCTCACCGCCGGCCGCCCCGAGGGGGACTTCCTCTTCGGCGCGGCGGGAGGCTCCTATCTCTTCCTGCTCGGCGGCATGGCACTCGCTGTGATCTGCGCCACCCTCGCGCTGGGGCGGCAACCGGTGCGCGACGACGTCCGACTTGGGAAGTGACGTACCACTTCGCCATGGCGTGGCCGTGCGAGTCCGGTGTGGGTTTCCACGACGGTCACGGGATACGCGCCAGAAGTGGCCAGTATGGTGGTGCGCGCCGCCGAGCCGCCCGTGAGGACGTGGTGCGCGGCGGAGCCAACCTGGAGAACCTGCCTTGAGTCGTGAAACTGACAGTCCGTCCTCCGGGCCCAACGGGCGCGGCGGAGCCGCATACCCGTCGGGTACGCCGCCGTACGGCACCCCCGTGGTGTCCGACGCCGGTGCGGACGCGGGCCGTTCGGCCGCCCCGCCGGAAGAACGCAAGACCGAGACCACGCTGACGACCCGGATCCGGATCAACATCCCCGGTTCGCGGCCCATTCCGCCGGTCGTCGTGCGCAAGCCCGTCGGGGACACCGAGGGCGCGGGCACCGACACCGCCGCGCCGCAGACGCCTGCCGCCCCGGGATCCGGTGCGGACACCACCGGGACCTTCGAGGCGCCCGTCGCCCCGGCACCGGCCCCGTCGGCCGCGCCCGCTCCGGCGCCCGCCGCCGAGGAGAAGACCAGCGACTGGTTCGCGCCGCGCAAGTCCGGCCCGGCCAAGGGCGGCCCCGGCGGCGGCACGAACGGCGCGGGACTGCCGGGCGGTTCGGCCGCGGGCGCCCTGCCCGGCGGCCCCCCGAGCACCGTCCCCGGCGCCCCCGCGCCCGGTGCCCCGGCTCCCGGCGCCCGTCCCGGCGGCGGCCGGCCGGGCGGCACGGCCGGTCCCGGTCCGTCCACCGGGTCCATCGGCGCCATCGGGCCCCGCCCCGGCGGCGGCAACGGCGCGGGCCTGCCCGGCGGCGCCACCGGCGGTCCGGTCGCCCCCGGACACGGCGGCGGCACGGGCTCCTTCGACGTCACCGAGGCGCTCGCCGCGGGCCCGCTCCAGGGCGGCACCCGCCCGACCCAGAGCGGCGCCCCCGCCGAACCCCGCCGCGACGAACTGCCGTACTTCACCGGCAACGGCCAGGGCGGCCAGGCCGGGCACAACGGGCAGAACGGCCAAGGCGGTCAGAACGGTTACGCGGGTCCGGGCGGCCCCGCCGACCAGCACGGCTTCGCCGGTCCCGGCAGCTCGTACGACTTCAACGGCCCCGACCTGCCCGGCGGACCCGGCGGCCGAGGCGGCCCGCAGGGCCCCGCGGGACCGACCGGCGGTCCGGTCACCGGCGACGGCCCGATCGTGCCCCCGATGACACCCGGCGACCATGGCATGCCCGGCGACCACGGCATGCCCGGCGCCCCGGGTGGCCCGCGTGCAGCCGCCCCCGGTGCGGCTCCCGGTGCCGCCCCCGGCACCCGGCGCCCCGGCAGCGGGTTCAGCGACGACACCGCGCAGCTCACCCCCCAGTTCCCGGCCCCCGGCTCCGGCGCCGGAGGCTACGGCGCCCGTCCGGCGGACAACGTCTCCGGGCACACCGTCACCAGCGGCATCCCCGTCGTCCCCGCCGCCGGCCCGGCCGGTCCGGGCGGCCCCGGCGCCGGTGGACCCGCGGCGCAGACCGCGCCGAAGCGGCCCGCGCCGGCCGCGCAGAGCACCTCCACCGCCGGTGCCAAGAAGAAAAAGAAGGGCCGCAGCAAGCTGGTCCTCGTCGGCGTCCTGCTGGTCGTCGGCGGCGTCGGTGCCTACGGCGCCGGTCTGCTGATGAACCACTCCGACGTGCCCAAGGGCACCACCGTCCTCGGCGTCGACATCGGCGGCAGCACCCGCGACGAGGCCGTCAAGACGCTGGAGGACGCCTTCGACAAGCGGGCCGACCAGCCCCTGAAGCTGTCCGTCGGCGGGGACACCCTCACCCTCAAGCCGGACCAGGCGGGCCTCCAGTTCGACATCCAGGCCACCGTGGACGGCGTGACCAAGAGCGACTACAACCCGGTCTCCGTGATCGGCACGCTCTTCGGCCAGGAGCGGGTCGTCGAACCGCAGATGCCGGTCGACGAGGAGAAGCTCCAGGCGGCCCTCGCGTCCGCCGCGGGCGGCTCCGGATCGTCGAACGACGGCACCATCACGTTCCAGGCGGGCAAGGCCGTCGCGGTCTACGGCAAGCCCGGTCAGGGCGTCGACGCGGCCGGGGCCGAGGAGTCCGTCGTGGCCGCCTACCGCACCCAGGTCGAGACCGGCACCACCACCGCGGTGAAGGTCCCGACCGTCACCAAGCAGCCGACGATCTCCAACGCCGAGGTCGACCGGATGATGAAGAAGTTCGCCGAGCCCGCCATGTCGGGCCTGGTGACCGTGCGGGCGCCGAGCGGCCAGAGCGTGTCGTTCAGCCCCCAGAAGTCCCTGTGGAAGTTCCTGGGCGTGCAGGGGGTCGACGGCAAGCTCGTCGAGACGTACGACAAGAAGGCCCTGACCGAGCTGTACGGCGACACCTTCGACGGCGTACTGATCACCCGCGGCACCGGCGCCAAGACCGGGGTGACGGTCGAGGACGTGATCGCAGCCCTGCGTCCCGCGCTCCTCGGCAAGACCCCGGCCGAACGCACCGCGACGATCGAGACCGACCCGAGCTGACCCTCCCTCGGTGCCGCGTGACATGACATCTGTCATGCGGCACCGAGGACAGCCGACACTGCCGCCGCCGTTCTCGCCGGGCGACGATTGCTGTCATGACGACGACCGCACCGAGGACAGCACGGCGGACGGCACCGGCCACCGCCCCGGCCGTCACCTTCGACCAGGTGACCAAGAGCTACGGCGACGTACGCGCCGTCGACGGCCTGACCCTCGCCCTGCACCCCGGGGAGACCGTGGCCCTGCTGGGCCCCAACGGCGCCGGCAAGTCCACCACCCTCGACCTGCTGCTCGGCCTCAAGCAGCCCGACGGCGGCACCGTCCGCGTCTTCGGCACCAGCCCGCGTGAGGCGATCGTCGCCGGCCGGGTCGGCGCGATGCTCCAGAGCGGCGGGCTGATGGACGAGGTCACCGTCGCCGAACTGGTCACGCTCGCCTGCGCCCTGCACCCGCGGCCGTACCCGCCCTCCGAGGTGATGTCCCGGGCCGGGGTCTCCCAGATCGCCGGCCGCAAGGTCGACAAGCTCTCCGGCGGCCAGGCCCAGCGGGTCCGCTTCGCCCTCGCCACCGCGGGCGACAGCGACCTGATCGTCCTGGACGAGCCGACCACCGGCATGGACGTCACCACCCGCCAGGCGTTCTGGGCCACCATGCGCGAACAGGCCGACCAGGGCCGCACGGTCCTCTTCGCCACCCACTACCTGGAAGAGGCGGACGCGATAGCGGACCGGGTGCTGGTCCTGCACCGGGGACGGCTGCTCGCCGACGGCACCGCCGCCGAGATCAAGGCCAGGGCGGGAGCCCGCCGCATCGCCTTCGACCTGGACGGCGAGATCGACGAGGCCGCCCTGCGCGCCCTGCCCTTCCTCACCACCCTCGACGTGTCGGGCCACACCGTGCGCATCCAGTCCGCCGACGCCGACACCACCGTCCACGCCCTCTACGGCCTCGGCCTGCGCCCCCGCAATCTGGAGGTCGCCGGGCTCGGCCTGGAGCAGGCGTTCGTCGCCCTCACCACCGCCGAGGAGGCGAAGACCAAGTGAACGGCCTGATCAAACTGGAACTCATCCGCGCCCTGCGCAACCGCAAGTTCCTGTTCTTCTCGGTGATCTACCCGTCCGTGCTGTTCCTGCTGATCGCGGGCAGCGCCGACAGCACCACCGAGGTCGACGGCACCGGCCTCACCCTGCCGACGTACATGATGGTCTCCATGGCCTCCTTCGGGGCCCTGACCGCCGTCCTGATGGGCAACAGCGAACGCATCGCCAAGGAACGCGAGAGCGGCTGGGTCAGGCAGCTCCGGCTGACCACGCTCCCGGGCCGGGGGTACGTCCTGGCCAAGACGGCGAGCGCGGCCGTGGTGAGCCTGCCGTCGATCGTGATCGTCTTCGCCGTCGCGGCCGCCGTGAAGGACGTCCGCCTGGACGCCTGGCAGTGGCTCGCGCTCACCGGCGCGATATGGGCCGGCAGCCTGGTCTTCGCCGCCCTGGGGGTCGCCCTCGGCTATCTGACCAGCGGGGACGCGGTCCGTCCGGTCACCATGATCACCTACTTCGGGCTGTCGATCCTCGGCGGGCTGTGGATGCCGACGACCACCTTCCCGTCCTGGCTGCAGGACATCGCCGAGTGGGTGCCCACGCACGCGTACGCTGCGCTGGGGCAGGCGATCGAACGGAACCAGGCCCCGCACGCCCAGGACATCGTCATCCTGGCCGTCTTCTTCGCCCTGTTCACGGGCGGCGCGGCCTGGCTCTACCGGAAGGACACGTTGAAGGCGTGAGCGCCATGACGGACGACGACCTGCTGCCCGAGGAGGTCCGGCGGGAGATGGCCGTCGGGCTGGGAAGGACCGCCCGCACCCGCCGTGAGCTGTGGCGGCGCAAGGCCCTGTGGATCGGCGTCTGGCTGGTCTTCCTCAGCTCGCCGGTCCACGACCTGGTCTCCGGCCGCCACACCTCCGCGGGCACGGCGGCCGGCTCGCTGGGCCTGGCGGTGTTCGTCAGCGTCTATCTCGCGCTGCTGTTCAGGGACATGGGGGACGCGCCCTATCCGCGGAGGCTGGTCGTCGCCCTCATCGGCTCGATGGCCGCCCTCGCCGTCACCCTCTCCCTCACCCTCGGCGCCCCCTGGCTCGGCCTGTTCTGCTACGTCTCGGTGGCCTGCGGGATGGTGCTGCCGCCGCGGGCCGCGTTCTGGGCGATCCCGGCGACGGCGGCCACGATGATGCTGGTCGGCCTGCGCACCGGCGTGGAGCAGGCGGCCGACCTGCTCGTGCTGGTGCTGCTCATCGGCTTCGCGATGACCGGCGTCAGCCAACTGGTCCGCACCACCATCGCGTTGCGCGAGGCCCGCGCCACCGTCGCCCAGCTCGCCGCGAACGAGGAGCGGCTGCGGCTCGCCAGGGACCTGCACGACCTGCTCGGCCACTCCCTGTCGCTGATCACCCTCAAGAGCGAGCTGGCCGGCCGGATGCTGCCCGAGCACCCCGAGAAGGCCGCCCGGCAGGTCGCCGACATCGAACAGGTCAGCAGACAGGCCATGGTGGACGTCCGGGAGGCCGTCACCGGCTACCGGCGGCCCCGGCTGGCCGCCGAACTCGCCGGCGTCCAGGTCGCCCTGGCGGCCGCCGGTGTCACCGCCCACGTCCCCGCCGAGCCCGATCTCGACGGGGTCCCCGAGGAGAGCGAGTCCGCCCTCGCCTGGGCCCTGCGCGAGGCGGTCACCAACGTCGTACGGCACAGCGGCGCCGGCCGCTGCACGGTGGACGTGGTCCGCCGCCAGACCCTGGACGGCCCGGTCGTGGAACTCTCCGTCGAGGACAACGGCTCCGGCGGCCCCGGCACGGTTCCCGGCAACGGCCTCACCGGTCTGACCGAGCGGCTGGAGAAGGCCGGCGGCACCCTGGAGGCGGGCCGGACCAGGCACGGCTTCCGGCTGGTCGCCCGGGTCCCGGCGGGCGCCGGCGCGGACATAGGATCCCCGGCATGACCGGTGACGTGATCAAGGTCCTGCTGGCCGAGGACCAGTCGATGGTCCGCGAGGCGCTGGCCGCCCTGCTCGGCCTGGAGGACGACATCGAGGTGGTCGCCCAGGCGGCCCGCGGCGACGAGGTCCTGGCGGCCGCCCGCGCCCACCGGGTCGACGTGGCCCTCCTGGACATCGAGATGCCGGGCGCCACCGGCATCGAGGCCGCCGCCCAGCTCCACCGGGAGCTGCCGCACGTCAAGCTGGTCGTCCTCACCACCTTCGGCCGCCCCGGCTATCTGCGCAGTGCGATGGAGGCGGGCGCCGACGCATTCCTCGTCAAGGACGCCCCCGCCGCCCAACTCGCCGAAGCCGTCCGCAAGGTGCTGGCGGGCGAGCGCGTCATCGACCCCACCCTCGCGGCAGCCGCCCTCGCCGAGGGCGCCAACCCGCTGACGGACCGCGAGCGCGAGGTCCTCCGAGCGGCGGCCGACGGCTCCACCAACGCCGAACTCGCTCACACCCTGCACCTCTCCCAGGGCACGGTCCGCAACTACCTGTCGACGGCCATCCAGAAACTCTCGGTCCGCAACAGGGCGGAGGCGGTGCGCACGGCCCGCGAGAAGGGCTGGCTCTGACAACACCCTGCGCGGCGGCGTCAGTTCAGCATCGCGCGGGCCGCGCGGGCCTCGTTCCTCACCCGTTCCGCGGTGGGCTCGTCGACGACCTCCACCAGGTTCGCGTACTCCTCCAGTTCGACGGCGCCCGCCACGAATTCGCCGCGCCGGACCAGGAGTTGGCCCTTCTCGTGGCGCAGGCGGGCCGGGTGGTGAGGGATCAGGAGGGACAGCTCGACCGCCCACAGGGCGACGTCGGAGCGTTCCGGGCGGGCGGCGGCCCAGGAGCGGATGTTGTTGAGGATCCGGATCACCACCTCCAGCGGCTCCGCGGGCTCCAGCATCGACGGCTCCAGCACGGCACCCGTCGCCTTGGAGACCAGCGCGCCCGCCTCGCCCTCGCCCAGCACCCGGCCCCCGTCGAACGGATCCACCAGCACCTGCCCGTCGGAAGGCCCGAGCCCGACCAGGAAGTGCCCCGGCAGGGCGACCCCGTACACCGGGGCCCCGGCCCGCCGGGCGACCTCCACCCACACCACCGACAGCAGGATCGGCAGCCCCCGCCGCCGTACCAGCACCTGGTGCAGCAGCGAGGACTCCAGCCGCTGATAGTCCGCCGGGGAGCCGCCGAAGCCGTACCGCCCGCCCAGCAGATCGCGCAGCGCCACCGCCCAGTCGTGCGGCCCGCCCGGCCGGTACGGCATCTCCCCGGCCAGCCGGTCCAGTTCCGCCTGCGCGGCGTCGAGCCCGGCCGGACCCAACCCGGGGTCGGCCTCCGCGCCGATCAGCAGGCACAGCACGGCGAGGTCGGGCCGCTCGGCCCGCGCCTCCTCGGCGAACAGCCGGCGCACCTCACCGTCCTCGAAGCCGTCCACGGGCTCGCTCACGAAGAAGCCTCCCGCGGCTCCCGGTAGTGGTGGTACGCGTGGTGCGCCCCCAGGCCCAGCCGCCCGTACAGCGCCCGCGCCCCCGCGTTGTCCGCCTCGACCTGGAGCCAGGCGGCCGACGCGCCCTCGTCCAGCGCCCGCCGGGCCAGCGCGGCCATCACGGCCGTCGCGAGCCCGCGCCGCCGCCACGCCGGATCGACCTCGACCGCCGCGAACCCGGCCCACCGCCCGTCCACCACACACCGCCCGATCGCCGCGGGCGCCTCGCCGGACGCGCCGGGCACGGTCGCGAACCACACCGACGGCCCGCTGCCCAGCACCTTGAGGGCCACCTCGCTCACCCCCTTGCGCTGATACCGGGACAGCCACGCCTCGTCCGCCGAACGCGCCAGCACGACGGACGGGGCCGACGAGACCGACGCGCCCGCGTCCGGCGCGGCGACGTCGGCGAGCGGCGCCAGCGCCCCGATCCACAGCTCCGCGGTCACCTCGCGCACCCAGCCGCGCCGCTCCAGCTCCCCGCAGAGCAGCTCCTGCGTGCCCTCGGCGCCGGTCGCCGTCTGCGCGTACGCGGGCAGCCCGCGCTCCGCGTACCAGCGCCGTACGGCGTCCAGGGCCGCGTCCAGCGGCAGGCCCGGGTCGCCGAGCGGCAGGACGGAGTTGGCGCGCCGGGTGAACCCGGAGGCGGCCCGCAGCTCCCAGTCGCCGAGCCGCTCGCTCTCCACCGGCCGCCAGGCCCGCGCCGCGATCCGGGACAGCTCCTCGAACGACGCGGCGGGCCCCCGGCGGCGGGCCGGGGCCGGCGGCACGACCTTCCCCGCGACCAGCGAGGACGCGTCAATCCGGACGCTGTCCCCGCTCTTCCGTGTGATCACCAGCACACCGTCGTCCCATGATGTGAGAACACCCACCGTGTCGGTGAATTTCCCCTCGGTGACGCCCGGATCGGTCAAACGCCGCACGGAGACACGTTTGCCCACGTCAGCGGCGGTGATGCGGACCTCGAGGCGTCCCGCGGCCGAGAATTCCACAGGTCGGTTCACCCCTCCTGTTCGGATCATGCCCAAGAACGGAGATACTAGGTGCGGGCATCGACGACGCCGCGCTCCCGCGCGCCAGGCGGCGGAGCCTACGGAGGCCCGCCAGCGCCCTATCGAGGAGGAACGACAGCGTGACCTACGTCATCGCGCAGCCTTGTGTAGACGTGAAGGACAAGGCGTGCATCGAGGAGTGCCCGGTCGACTGCATCTACGAGGGCTCCCGGTCCTTGTACATCCACCCGGACGAATGCGTCGACTGCGGCGCCTGTGAACCGGTCTGCCCGGTCGAGGCCATCTTCTACGAGGACGACGTGCCGGAGGAGTGGAAGGACTACTACAAGGCGAACGTCGAGTTCTTCGACGAGCTCGGTTCTCCGGGCGGCGCCAGCAAGCTGGGCGTGATCGAGCGCGACCACCCCTTCGTCGCCGCGCTGCCGCCGCAGGCCGAGTAGTCCGCGACCAGCGGCCCGCACATCGTGCCGCCTCGGTCCCGTACGGCCTGATCGCCGCCGTACGGGACCGAGGCGTTTCCCGTACCCGGGCGTTTCCCGTACCTGAGAGAGCGAGCATCACCGTGTCCTCCGTAGTCTCCGACCGCCTCCCCGCCTTCCCCTGGGACAAGCTGGAGCCGTACAAGAAGACGGCCGCGGCGCACCCGGACGGCATCGTCGACCTCTCCGTCGGCACCCCGGTCGACCCGGTCCCCGAGCTGATCCAGAAGGCCCTGATCGACGCGGCGGACTCGCCCGGCTACCCCACGGTCTGGGGCACCCCGGCCCTGCGCGACGCGATCACCGGCTGGCTGGAGCGCAGGCTCGGCGCCCGCGAGGTCACCCACCGCCATGTGCTGCCGATAGTCGGCTCCAAGGAACTCGTCGCCTGGCTCCCCACCCAGCTCGGCCTGGGCCCCGGTGACCGGGTGGCGTACCCGCGGCTGGCCTATCCGACGTACGAGGTCGGCGCCCGGCTGGCCCGCGCGGACCACGAGGTCTACGACGACCCCACCGAGCTGGACCCCGAGGGCCTGAAGCTGCTCTGGCTGAACTCCCCGTCCAACCCGACCGGCCGGGTGCTGCCGAAGGCCGAGCTGACGCGGATCGTCGCCTGGGCCCGGGAGCACGGCGTCCTGGTCGTCTCCGACGAGTGCTATCTGGAGCTGGGCTGGGAGGCCGACCCGGTCTCGGTCCTGCACCCGGACGTCAACGGCGGCTCGTACGACGGCGTCGTCGCGGTGCACTCGCTGTCCAAGCGCTCCAACCTGGCGGGCTACCGCGCCGCGTTCCTCGCCGGTGACCCGGCGGTCCTCGGCCCGCTGCTGGAGATCCGCAAGCACGGCGGCATGATGACGTCGGCGCCCACCCAGGCCGCGGTGGTGGCGGCCCTCGGTGACGACGCCCATGTCCAGGAGCAGCGCGCCCGTTACGCCGTCCGCCGCACCCTGCTGCGCGAGGCGCTGCTCGGCCACGGCTTCCGTATCGAGCACAGCGAGGCCAGCCTCTACCTGTGGGCGACCCGGGGGGAGTCCTGCTGGGCCACGGTCGCCCATCTCGCCGACCGGGGCATCCTGGTGGCGCCGGGCGACTTCTACGGCACGGCGGGCGAGGAGTTCGTCCGCGTGGCCCTCACGGCGACGGACGAACGCGTCCGCGCGGCGGTGGAGCGGCTCGCCGCCCGGTAGTCCGGACGAACGGCACGACGGGGCCCGGGGGACGACCCCGGACCCCGTCGGTCACCGGCTCGGCGCCGCGTCGGACGATCGTGACGCCAGCCGTAAGTGACGTCGTGGCGTCAGCCGATCGGCAGCGTGCCCGCGCCCGGCAGGCCGCCCTGGGTGAGGCCCTCCGTCGGCAGCCCGCCCTTCGTGACCGTCTTGGCGGCGTCGCCGAGCAGGCCCGCGGCGCCCGCGGCCTTGCCGGACTTGCCCGCCGTCTTCCCGGCGGCCTTCTTGGCCGGTGCGGCCGGCTTCTTCGCCGCCTTGCCACCGGGCTTCTTCGCCGCCGGCGCCACCTGCTTGACCGCCTTGCCGCCGGCCGCACCCGCGAGCCCGGTCGCGGTGTGCGTCGCACCGTCGAGCGTGGTGCCGACGTTCGCCGCGTCCAGGGCGGTCAGCCCGCCGAGGTCCGGGGCGGCGGGCAGGGCGGCGGGGGCCGCGCTGGCGGAGCCGGCCGCACCGACCCCGGCGGCCGCTCCCGCAGCGACAAGCAGCGCGGCACGGGCGATCCGGCGGGTCAGGGGGAGGGACATGATGCTCCTTCGACGGGAGAGAACAGGGTTCGGAGAACACAGAGCGAAAACTGTCTGTCCGGGCCCGGACGCAGTGACTACCGCTCGAAGCCCACGAAGGTTGCGCACGGCCGACGTAAAGAGTTGGCAATGCGTCGCATTATCGGCTGTGGATAAAAACGGGCAAAAACCGCCCGATATGAAAGTCCGCCAAACCCGCGGAGTCCTTTGTTCGCAAGGGATCCGCCGCGGTCGGGGGTGACGGGGCGAAAACCTGAGCACACCGCCGTCCGGACCACCGGGCACCACCCGCCGGGGTGAACCCCCGCACCCGTGTCCGTACCACTGCTCTACCGCGCGGTGACGATCCGCACGCTCCCGGTGTCGTCGCCCGCCCCCGCGGCCCCGCCGGTGCCCGCGGCCTCCGTGCCGCCCGAGGCGAGGGGGCGCCACCGGCTGTCGGTGTGGCCCGCCTTCCACTCCTGGCCCGCGTAGGACACCTTCTGGATCCGCAGCGCCGAGGCGTTGGCCACCGCCCAGTGGGCGAGCTGCCAGCCGCGCTCTCGGACGTCGCGTCCGGCGGCCGTGGTGTCCTCGGCGACGGGCAGGATCACCGTCCGCCCGTCGGTCACCGCCCGCGGCGCGTCCGTCCTGGTCTCCGTGTCCGTCGAGGACGCCTTGTCGTCGGAGACCTCGGCGCCCGCCTCGCGCAGCGCGTCCCGCCCGAAGTCCCGCAGCAGCGCCGCGCGCACCCCGTCCGGGCCGGAGCTGGCCGTGGTCCGCGGGGTGCCCTCACAGGTCAGCGTGGCCGCCGAGGAGCCGGTGAGCGCGGCCGCCAGCAGCGTCGCGTCCGGCTCGTGCTTGGCGTACGCCTCCGGGTAGCCGCTGCGCTGCACCCGCTGCGCGGCGACGGTCAGCGGCAGTTCGGTGTAGTCGGGCACCTTGGCGAGGTGCTCGTAGAAGATGTCCGCCGCGTACGCCGGGTCCGTGACCTGCTTCGGCGTGCCCCAGCCCTGCGAGGGCCGCTGCTGGAAGAGCCCGAGGGAGTCCCGGTCGCCGTGGTCGAGGTTGCGCAGCCCCGACTCCTGGAGCGCGGTGGCCAGCGCGATGGTGACGGCCCGCTCGGGCATGCCCCGGCCGGTGCCGACGGCCGTGATGGTGGCCGCGTTGACCGCCTGCTCCGGGGTGAACTCGTACGCTGCCCCGCCGGCCGTCGCGGAGACGACCTTGCACCCGGGAGCGTGCGGGCCCCCGGTGACGTACTGGACCACCACATAACCGGCGACCGCGGACAGGACCACACAGGCCGCCGCGGAACGCAGCAGACGGCCACGGCGCTTGGGGGAGGAGGACGGCTCTGGCACGCGTACAAGGTACTGGACGGTAGGCGGACATGGGGGACGCGTGTGCGACGGAGGGCAGAGCGAGCCGCCACGTATGGCGCGTTAGGGTCGACGCCATGGCCGACCCCCTGCTTGACCTGACTCTGGACGCCGCGGAGCTCACCGCGCGGCTCGTCGACCTCCCCTCGGAGAGCGGCACCGAGAAGCCCCTCGCGGACGCGATCGAGACCGCCCTGCGCGCGCTGCCCCACCTCACGGTGCACCGCTACGGCAACAACGTGATCGCCCGCACCGAGCAGGGCCTGCCGCAGCGCGTGATCCTCGCCGGCCACATCGACACCGTCCCGATCGCCGACAACGTCCCCTCGCGCCTCGACGAGGACGGCGTCCTGTGGGGCTGCGGCACCTGCGACATGAAGTCCGGCGTGGCGGTCCAGCTCCGCATCGCGGCGACCGTCCCCGCCCCCAACCGCGATCTGACCTTCATCTTCTACGACAACGAAGAGGTCACCGCGGACCTGAACGGCCTCAAGCACGTCGCCGAGGCGCACCCGGAGTGGCTCGAAGGCGACTTCGCGGTGCTGCTCGAACCCTCCGACGGCCAGGTCGAGGGCGGCTGTCAGGGCACGCTCAGGGTGCTGCTGCGCACCTCGGGCGAGCGGGCCCACTCGGCGCGGAGCTGGATGGGCTCGAACGCGATCCACGCGGCGGCGCCGATCCTGGCCCGCCTGGCCGCCTACCAGCCGCGGAACCCGGTGATCGACGGCCTGGAGTACCGCGAGGGACTCAACGCCGTCGGCATCCGCGGCGGGGTCGCCGGCAACGTCATCCCCGACGAGTGCGTGGTCACCGTCAACTTCCGCTACGCCCCCGACCGCAGCGAGGAGGAGGCGCTCGCCCATGTGCGGGAGGTCTTCGACGGCTGCGGGGTGGAGGAGTTCGTGGTGGACGACCACAGCGGCGGCGCCCTGCCCGGTCTCTCCCACCCGGCCGCGGCCGCCTTCATCGAGGCGGTGGGCGGCACCCCGCAGCCCAAGTTCGGCTGGACGGACGTCAGCCGGTTCTCCGCGCTGGGTGTTCCGGCCGTCAACTACGGCCCTGGCAACCCGCACTTGGCGCACAAGCGGGACGAGCGCGTCGACACCGCGAAGATCCTCGCCGGCGAGGAGCGGCTGCGGGCCTGGCTCACCGCCTGAGCCGGTCCCGAGGCGGTCCCGATCCGGCCCCGACCCCGCCCTGGGCCCGGGCGCTGCGCACCGGTCACACCGACGTCCCCCCTCCGTAACCCGCGTAGATCTACGCTGAGGTCCGAACAACCGCAAGCGGAGGGAGTCCACATGGCTACCGGCAACCCCGAGGGCAAGAAGCAGCCACCGGAGGAACAGCGCCTGGGCCCGGTTCTCCGACGGCGCAGTCAGGTCACGGCGAGCACCACCGACCAGCGGCTGCTGGACGCCGGAGGCCCCTCCGACTGGGTGCACACCGACCCCTGGCGGGTCCTGCGCATCCAGTCGGAGTTCATCGAAGGCTTCGGCACCCTCGCCGAACTCCCCCCGGCGATCAGTGTGTTCGGCTCGGCCCGGACCCCGGCCGGCTCCCCGGAGTACGAGGCGGGCGTGCGGCTGGGCAGCGGCCTGGTCGAGGCGGGCTGGGCGGTCATCACCGGTGGCGGTCCGGGCGCGATGGAGGCGGCCAACAAGGGCGCCTGCGAGGCGGGCGGCACCTCGGTCGGCCTGGGCATCGAACTGCCCTTCGAGCAGGGGCTGAACCCCTACGTCGACATCGGCCTGAACTTCCGGTACTTCTTCGTCAGAAAGATGATGTTCGTCAAATACGCTCAAGGGTTCGTGGTGCTGCCCGGTGGGCTGGGCACCCTCGACGAACTCTTCGAGGCCCTCACGCTCGTCCAGACCCAGAAGGTCACCCGCTTCCCCATCGTGCTCTTCGGCACCGAGTACTGGGGCGGCCTGGTCGACTGGCTCCGCAACACCCTGGTGGCGCAGGGCAAGGCGGCCGAGAAGGACCTCCTGCTCTTCCACGTGACGGACGACGTGGACGAGGCGGTCGCGCTGGTCTCGAAGGAGGCCGGCCGCTAGACGGCGCAGCGGCTACGCGAGTCCCCGGCGGGCCACCGCCGGGGGCCGGTGGCCCGCGATCGACGCGACCATGTCGAGCACCTGCCGGGTCTCCGCCACCTCGTGCACCCGGTACACCTGGGCCCCCAGCCACGCCGACACCGCGGTGGTGGCCAGGGTGCCGAGCACCCGCTCCTTCACCGGCCGGTCCAGCGTCTCCCCGACGAAGTCCTTGTTCGACAGGGACACCAGCACCGGCCAGCCCGTCTCCACCATCTCGCCCAGCCGCCGGGTCGCCTCCAGGCTGTGCCGGGTGTTCTTGCCGAAGTCGTGCCCCGGATCGATCAGCACCGACTCCCTCGGCACCCCCAGCGCCACCGCCCGCTCCGCGAGCCCCACCGTCACCCGCAGGATGTCGGCCACGACATCGTCGTACGTCACCCGGTGCGGACGCGTCCGCGGCTCCGCGCCGCCCGCGTGCGTGCACACCAGCCCCACCCCGTACCGCGCGGCGACCTCCGCGAGCCCCGGGTCGACGCCGCCCCACGCGTCGTTCAGCAGATCCGCGCCCGCCTCGCACACCGCCTCGCCGACCTCGGCCCGCCAGGTGTCGACGCTGATCACCACCTCGGGGAAACGCCGCCGCACCTCGGCCACGAAACCGACCGTGCGCCGCGCCTCCTCCTCGGCGCTCACCTCGTCACCGGGACCGGCCTTCACCCCGCCGATGTCGATGATGGCGGCCCCCTCCGCCACCGCCTGCTCCACCCGGGCCAGCGCCGGCTCGTCACGGAAGGTGGCGCCCCGGTCGTAGAAGGAGTCCGGGGTCCGGTTCACGATCGCCATGATCACCGGCTCGTGCGCCCCGAATTCCCGCCTGCCCAGCCTGAGCATCCCCTGTGACCTTTCCTCGAACGTCCTGGTACGTCCCCGCGCAACCACCGCCTGCGACCCTAACTGTCCGACCCGCATGGCACGATCGGACCCACACACAGTCCGACACCGAGCACTCCGAGCGTGGGGGCCCCACCGATGGTTATGTTCCTGTTCCTGGTCATCGCGCTCGCCGTGGTGGTCGCCGCGGTGACACTCGCCGTGGTGGGCGGCGGCGAGGGCACCGGACCGCTGCCCGACGCGGAGCCCCAGCGGCTGCACGACCCGCTGCCCCCGGACCGCCCGCTCGACCGCGCCGACATCGACCGGCTGCGCTTCCCGCTCGCCGCCCGCGGCTACCGCATGGCCGACGTGGACGACGCCCTCAACCGCCTCGCCGCCGAACTCTCCGAGCGGGACGCCCGGATCGCCGACCTGGAGTCCGCTCTCACCGGCGCCCGCGCCGCCGGACCGCAGGTCTCCTTCGAGAAGCCGGACCAGGAGGACCAGCAGTGAGCGACGGCACCGCCCTCGCCGGACCGGACGGCGCCGCACGCTGCCCCTGGGCGCTGTCCACCCCGGACTACGTGACCTACCACGACGAGGAGTGGGGCCGCCCGGTCCACGGCGACGACGCCCTGTTCGAACGGCTCAGCCTGGAGGCGTTCCAGTCCGGCCTGTCCTGGATCACCATCCTGCGCCGCCGCCCCGGCTTCCGCGCCGCCTTCGCCGGCTTCGAGATCGCCTCCGTCGCCGCCTTCACCGACACCGACCGCGACCGCCTCCTCGCCGACACCGGCATCATCCGCAACCGCGCCAAGATCGACGCCACCCTCGCCAACGCGCGGGCGCTCGCCGGCTGGGCCCCGGGCGAGCTGGACGAACTGATCTGGTCCCACGCCCCGGACCCGGCCGGCCGCCCGGTCCCGCGCACCCTCGCCGACGTGCCCGCCGTCACCGCCGAGTCGACGGCCCTGTCGAAGGCCCTCAAGAAGAAGGGCCTGCGGTTCGTCGGGCCGACGACGGCCTACGCGCTGATGCAGGCGTGCGGCCTGGTCGACGACCACCTGGCGGGCTGCGTGAGCAGAACCGCCGCCTAGGACGTCACCGGCCCAGGTAGCGGGGCTCCTCCTTGTTCACGAACGCCCGCACCGCGATGGTGTGGTCCTCCGAGGCGCCCGCGCGCGTCTGCAGCTCGTCCTCCTTCTCCAGCGTCTCCGCCAGCGAGTGGGAGAACCCGTACGCCATCGACTCCTTGATCGCGGCGTACGCCACGGTCGGACCGGAGGCCAGCATCCGCGCCACCTGCTCGGCGGCCGTGTGCAGCGAGGCGGCCGGCACCACCCGGTTGGCGATGCCCAGCTCGTACGCCTCCTGCGCCTTGATCGTGCGCGGGAAGAGCAGCAGGTCGGCGGCGCGCCCGGGGCCGATCACCCGGGGCAGCGTCCAGGAGATCCCGGAGTCCGCGGTGAGCGCGACCCCCGCGAACGACGTGTTGAAGGACGCCGTGTCGGCCACGACCCGGTAGTCCGCGGCGAGCGCGAACCCGAAACCGGCGCCCGCGGCGACGCCGTTCACCGCGGCGACCACCGGCTTCGGCGCCTCGGTGAGCGCCCGCACAATCGGGTTGTAGTGCTCCTTGACGGTGCTCATGACCTGCCCCGAGCCCTCGGCCAGCAGCCCGATGTGCTCCTTGAGGTCCTGACCGACGCAGAACGCCCGGTCCCCGGCGGCGGTCAGCAGCACGGCCCGTACGGCGTCGTCCTCCGCCGCCGCGCGCGCCACGTCCCGCAGGGCGACCTTGGTCGCCACGTTCAGCGCGTTCATCGCCTCCGGGCGGTTCAGGGTGATGGTCGCGAGCCCGTCGCTCACCTCGTAGAGCACGGTGTCGGCCATGGTGTATCCCCTCCGTGTCGCGGCTCGGGCGTACTACTCGTCGGTACGTCCCGGGTACGAGGAAAGCATGGCGGAGATCGTTGTCCGAGGACCGGACCCGACGTGTGACCTGCGTCAAACAATTCGGACTCGATTCCGGCGGGCCGATGTCCGTGCGGCGGCGCAGTATCGCAGTCACATCGCCGAATTGAGTGGTTTTGCTCGCGCGCGTTGTCCAAGCGATGCAGACCGATGTTGGTCATCGGGTCCTGAGATGCGGGATAATGGCTGGGAAGCAATGTGTTCGATGCCGGTGTCGCGTGTCCCACGCTGGACAGCGCGTGCCCTCCCAGGGGCCGTCGGCTGTGACGTGAGCTGGTTTCAGGAAGGGGAACGAGCATGGCGGCCATGAAGCCGCGGACGGGCGACGGCCCGCTCGAGGTGACCAAGGAGGGGCGGGGCATCGTCATGCGCGTTCCGCTCGAAGGCGGCGGTCGGCTCGTCGTCGAGCTGACCCCGGACGAGGCCGACGCGCTCGGCGACGCCCTCAAGAAGGTCGTCGGCTGACGCGGAAGCGACCATACCCCTTCAGTCGCCCCGGCATCCTCTTGGGTGCCGGGGCGACTGCTGTGCCGCCACCGCCTCCCCCGGACGGCCCAGCGGCCGCCGTCGGGCAGGTCACTCCCCGTTCGAGCGGGTCGCTCAGCGTTTGACCGCGCACAGCAGGCCGTCGCCCACCGGCAGCAGCGACGGCACCAGCTCCTGGCTCTCGCGCACCGCCCGCAGCAGCTCCCGGATCCTGGTGACCTCGGTCGGCTGCGGTCCCGAGTCGACCGTGCGGCCGTTGGCGAAGACGCCCTCGAAGACCACCAGACCGCCCGGCCGCAGCAGGCGCAACGATTCAGCGAGGTAGTCCAGGAACTCCAGCCGGTCCCCGTCGCAGAAGACGAGGTCGTATCCGGCGTCCGCGAGCCGCGGCAGGACGTCCAGCGCCCGGCCGGGGATGAAACGGGCCCGGTTGCTGGCGAAACCGCACGCGCGGAACGCCTGACGGGCCGACTGCTGGTGCTCGGGCTCCGGATCGACGGTGGTCAGGACGCCGTCCGGACGCATGCCGTGCAGCAGATGGATCCCGGAGACACCGGTGCCGGTCCCGATCTCCGCGACCGCTTTCGCGTCCACGGTGGCGGCGAGCAACCGCAGCGCGGCGCCCGTGCTGGGCGACACCGAGCGCAGCCCTGCCTCGCGGGCCCGGTCACGGGCCCAGCGCAGCGCTTCGTCCTCGGCGGCATAGGCGTCTGCGAACGCCCAGCTTGCCTGCCGGTTGCCGGTAATGAGCCTCTCCTGTCCCCGTGGTTGCCTCGGCGTGACTGTATCCGCTGCCGCTGGGAACCCGCAGATGGGACCGGGCGTTTGTAGGGGTGGGAACGACGACCGGGGGGACACAGTTGGATCACGACCAGGGACGACGGTCCCAGCAGGTGCTGACGGAGCCGTATGAGCCGGATCAGCACCGATCAAATTCTCGTAAAACCGCTTATCCGGAGCTAACGGGCGAGGTGGCTATGGTAGGGGCTCCACTGGACACCACCAGAGCCGACAGGGGAGGTGCGGCCGCGCCCGTGGATCGGGGAGGAGTGCTGCGGCGCTTTCTCGGTTCGGCAGGCAGGCCGAAATCCGTGAACGACACCGCTGCTGACCACAGCCAGGCCGCAGGTTTCACCTCCGGCCCCGCCCAGACCGCGACCTTCTCCACCGACGCGGACGGGCAGGCGTGGACTCCGCCCACGTGGGAGGAGATCGTCAGCATGCACAGCGGCCGGGTCTACCGGCTCGCCTACCGCCTCACCGGCAACCAGCACGACGCCGAGGACCTCACGCAAGAGGTCTTCGTCCGTGTCTTCCGTTCCCTGTCGACGTACACGCCGGGCACCTTCGAGGGCTGGCTGCACCGCATCACCACCAACCTCTTCCTGGACATGGTCCGCCGCAAGCAGCGCATCCGCTTCGACTCCCTCGGGGACGACGCGGCCGAGCGGCTGGCCGGCAAGGAACCCTCCCCGCAGCAGATCTTCAACGACGCCCACTTCGACGCGGACGTCCAGCAGGCCCTCGACACCCTGGCGCCCGAGTTCCGCGCCGCCGTCGTCCTCTGCGACATCGAGGGACTGTCCTACGAGGAGATCGCCGCGACCCTCGGCGTCAAGCTCGGCACCGTCCGCTCCCGGATCCACCGCGGCCGGTCACAGCTCCGCAAGGCCCTCGCCCACCGCTCGCCGGAGGCCCGGGAGAAGCGCCGCTCCTTCGCGGCCCGTGTTCCCGCTCTGGGAGGAGGGGGCGCGACCGCGTGAGTGAGACCCGACGCAATCCCGCAGAGGGACTCCTCGCGGAACAGCACCTGGGAGACCGCCTCTCCGCCCTGGTGGACGGCGAGCTCGGTCATGACACGCGCGAGCGTGTCCTGGCGCATCTGGCGACCTGCGCGAAGTGCAAGTCCGAGGTCGACGCCCAGCGCCGGCTGAAGAACGTGTTCGCGGAAGTGGCCCCGCCCGCCCCCTCCGAAAGCTTCCTGGCCCGCCTCCAGGGGCTCCCCGGCGGCGACGCCGACAGCGGCGGCTCACCTCTCGGCGGGGGAGCCTTCGGCGGCGCCGGTGGCTCCGGTGGAGTCTTCGGCGTGCGGGGGGAAGAGCCGTTCGAGTTCGGCTATGTGCCGGCGGGCGGCCATGGATCCGTCTTCGCGTCCTCCGACCGCGGCTTCCGCATCCACGCGGTCGGCCGGCCCGACCCGGAGCGCTCCCGCGGACTGCGGTTCGCCTTCGTCGCCGCGGGTGCGGTGTCGCTGGCCGCGATCGCCCTCGGCGGGGTGTACACCGGCGTCCCGGACACCACGGACGCCCGTGGCGGCTCCGGCAACGGCAGCAATGTGACCCCGGCCCGCTCGCCCGGCTCCGGCGCCGCCACCACCCCTGACAGCCAGCGGCGCCGTACCACCGGGCCACTGCTCGCCCAGGGCGGCAAGCTGCTCGGGGACAGCCCGGCCGCCCCGACCGCGCTCTCCGCCCCGCTGCTCCCCGGCGGGCCCACCCCGGCCTCGGGGCACACGCTCACCACCCCCGTGGTGGCGGGCGCGGCCGCGATGTCCCCGTTGATACGTCCGCTCCCGGCGACCCCGCCGGTCTCCCTCATCACCTGGGCGCCGGACCCCTCCTCCTCGGCTCACAGCGCCGGTCGGCACTGAACCTGGTTGAATCCAGGAAGGGACCGCCGACTGTGGGGAGAGCATGGACGAGGGGAAGCCCGCGAAGGCGAAGTGGTGGAGCCGTCCTCACCCGCAGACCCCTTCGGCACGGACGGAGTCACCGGACGACGGCGACGGCGACGGCGACTTCGAACTGGCCCGCCCACTGCCACCCGCGGGCCCCGACTCCGGTGACTATGAGCTGAGCGGGCCGGTGAGCACGGCGATACCCGCGTCGGACGGGGCTACTCCGTCCGACGGCCAGGGCTCTTCTGTCGTTGGCGCCGGGGAAGCGCGGGGGGCCTCTCCCGAGGCCGACGGCTCCGGCGTGGCGGGGCCGGTCGGCCCGCCCCCGCCTTCCGTCGAGCGGCCCAAGCCCCTGCACGACCCCGACGCCTACAGCACCCCTCCGTACGGCGAGCCGGGCCCCTGGGCGCCCGCGCCGCCGGTCCAGCACCCGGCGGTGGCCTCGCCCGGCCACCTCACCCCGCCGCCCGCCGCCACGGCCCACCTGGGCCAGGCTCCGGCCGCCCCGCCCCACCTCGGGCCGGTACCCGCCCCCGCGCCGGGGATCGCCCCGGATCCCGCCCCCGGGCAGCCGGTCGACCCGGCCCCAGGAAAGCCCGCCTCCGACCCCTGGCGGCGCTATGACCCCTGGTCTCCGACTCCGCTCGCCGGTGCCGGGGCCCTGCATCAGACCGGTGCCGCCGTGCCCAGTGAAGCGCAGCGGCGGCGCAAGGTTCGTAAGGGGGTCGTCGGGGGTGCGTTGGCGCTCGCGCTTGTTTCCGGGGTGCTGGGCGGGCTCGTAGGGGCCCATCTGGAGCGCAACGGCGGGTTCGAGCAGGTGGAGCTGCCGCAGGCCGCCGCCGAGCCCACCGGACGCGCCGCGGACAGTGTCGCCGGGATCGCCGCCCGGGCCCTGCCCAGCGTCGTCACCCTGCATGTGTCCGGCAGCGAGGAGTCCGGCACCGGCACCGGGTTCGTGCTCGACACCCGGGGCCACATCCTCACCAACGACCATGTCGTCGAGCCCGCGGGCGACGGCGGCGAGATCACCGTCGTCTTCAACGGGGGCCAGACCGCCGAGGCCGAGGTCGTCGGCCGGGACAGCGGATACGACCTCGCCGTGGTGAAGGTCAGCGGGGTCAGCGGCCTCGCACCGCTCACCCTGGGCAACTCCGACGGCGTCCAGGTCGGCGACCCGGTCGTCGCCATCGGCGCCCCCTTCGACCTGGAGGGCACGGTCACCTCGGGCATCATCAGCGCCAAGGAGCGCCCCATCACGGCCGGCGGCGAGAGCGGCGACGGCAGTGACGTGTCGTACGTCGACGCCCTCCAGACCGACGCGCCCATCAACCCGGGCAACTCCGGCGGCCCGCTGCTCGACGCGCACGGCCGTGTCATCGGCATCAACTCCGCGATCCGTTCCGCCGCCGACGGCTCGGACCCGGAGAACGGCCAGGTCGGGTCCATAGGGCTCGGCTTCGCCATCCCGATCAACCAGGGCAAGCGCGTCGCCGAGGAGCTGATCAACACCGGCCGGGCGACCCACCCCGTCATCGGCATCACCCTCGACATGGACTACACCGGCGACGGCGCCAGGGTCGGCACCAAGGGCGGTGACGGCGGCGCCCCCGTCTCCCCGGGCGGCCCCGGCGACCTGGCCGGCATCGAGCCGGGGGACGTGATCACCGAGGTCGACGGACAGCGCATCCACTCCGGTGACGAACTGATCGTCAAGACCCGGGCGCACCGCCCCGGCGACCGTCTGGAGCTGACCGTCGAGCGCGACGGCGCGGAACGCACCCTCTCCCTGGTCCTCGGCTCCGCCGACGGCGACTGAGCGCGGCGCGGGCGGCACGGTACCGGTCCGACAGGTGCGACAGGTACCGTGGACCCGGCCCGGACCACGGAAGAGACCGACCGAGGGCCGAGGACCCGCGGACATCGCAAGGAGCTTCAGGTGTTCAATGACATAGGACCGCTCGAGCTGGTGACGATCGTCGTCCTGGCCGTGCTCGTCTTCGGTCCGGACAAGCTCCCGAAGGTCATCCAGGACGTGATGCGCACCGTCCGGAAGATCCGCGAGTTCTCCGAGAGCGCCAAGCACGACATCCGGCAGGAACTCGGCCCGGAGTTCAAGGACTTCGAGTTCGAGGACCTCAACCCCAAGACGTTCATCCGCAAGCAGTTGGACAACGACGAGCTGGGGCTCAAGGAGATCCGCAACGGCTTCGACCTGAAGAAGGAGATGGCCGAGGTCACCGACGCCGTCCACAGCCGTGACGGCGAGTCCGCGGCCGGTTCCGCGGGCGGGTCGTCCGGCGGCCGGATCGACATGACGAAGAAGCCCGAGGCCCCGGCCGCGGACGACCGCCCGCCGTTCGACGCGGACGCCACCTGAACGACGACGCCGGGCGGCTTCACCGCCGTCCGTGACGGGGTGGCTATGCTGCCTGGTTGTTGTGCGGAGCGGACGAGTACGCCCGAAGGGGGGCGGGCCGGACCACTCCGCCGAGAGCGAGGAGGCGTCCGGGCACATGGAGACGACGAGTCGGGCTGTCGAACAGGCGCCGGCCGCGGAGGGTGGACAGCAGGTCCCCTCCGCCCGGCGCACGGTCGACGGCTACCTTGAGGCGCCCTTTCCCTGGTACGGCCTCGACGAGGCGTTCACGGGGCGGCGCTGGCTGATGCAGGTCGGCGCGGGGGCCGACGGGGCGGTGGAGCACGGTTCCGTGGGGCACGGCGACGAGCCGTCCGTACGGCACGAGACGGCGGGCGAGGACCGCGGGCGGTTCGCGGTCGTGGTGACCGTCGCCGCCAACCCGGTGCGGCGCAGCGCCGACGGCACGGGTGTGATGGAGGCCACGTCGGTCTCCTCGGCGGCCTGGCTGGCGGGGGTGGGGCTGCTGTCCTTCACCTGGCCGGGCCAGATGGACCACAGCCTGCGCGACGACTGGCTGGACCAGCAGACCGAGACCGCGTGGGTGCTGGCCGACGATCTGGCGGGTCCGGACTGGTCGACGCTGTCCCTGCCGGTCGACGGCGTGCCGACGCCGTTCCACTACCGGGAGTCGGAGTTCGGCTGGGTGCTGGCCGGCTCCACCGAGGCGGGCGTGCACCTGGGGGCGTACGGACGGGGGATGAGCGCGTACGGCCTCGGCTTCTCGGTGATCAAGGACATCGCCGAGTACGCGTAGCGCCCTCTGCGCCCGGACACGACAACCGGACACGACAAAGGGTGCCCCCGAGGAGGTGGGCACCCTCATGGCCGTAGGACGGAACGCGTCCTCAGAACTTGTTGCGCGGGGTGATCCCCAGGGACAGGCCCGACAGGCCGCGCTGACGGCCGCCGAGCTTGCCGGCGATCGCCCGCAGCGCGGAGCCCGCGGGGGAGTCGGGGTCGCTCAGGACGACCGGCCGGCCGTCGTCGCCGCCCTCGCGCAGCCGGACGTCGATCGGGATGGAGCCGAGGACCGGCACGGTGGCGCCGGTGGTGCGGGTCAGGCCGTCGGCGACCGTCTGGCCGCCGCCCGTGCCGAACACGTCGACCATCTCGTCGCAGTGCGGGCAGGGCAGGCCGGCCATGTTCTCGACCACGCCGACGATCTTCTGGTGGGTCTGGACCGCGATGGACCCGGCGCGCTCGGCGACCTCGGCGGCCGCCTGCTGCGGGGTGGTGACGACCAGGATCTCCGCGTTCGGGACGAGCTGGGCGACCGAGATCGCGATGTCGCCGGTGCCCGGCGGGAGGTCGAGCAGCAGCACGTCCAGGTCGCCCCAGTACACGTCCGCCAGGAACTGCTGGAGCGCGCGGTGCAGCATCGGGCCGCGCCAGACGACCGGCGCGTTGCCCGGGGTGAACATGCCGATGGAGATGACCTTCACGCCGTTCGCCGACGGCGGCATGATCATGTTCTCGACCTGGGTGGGGCGGCCCTCGGCGCCCAGCATGCGCGGCACGCTGTGGCCGTAGATGTCGGCGTCGACCACGCCGACCTTGAGGCCGTCGGCGGCCATCGCCGCCGCCAGGTTGACCGTCACCGAGGACTTGCCGACGCCGCCCTTGCCGGAGGCGACGGCGTAGACCCGGGTGAGGCTGCCGGGCTTGGCGAAGGGGACCTCGCGCTCGGTCTGGCCGCCGCGCAGGGCGCTCGCCAGCTCCTTGCGCTGCTCGTCGCTCATCACGTCCAGCGTGACGTCGACCCGGGTGACGCCCTCGACCGCCGTGACCGCGTCGGTCACCCGCTGCGTGATCGTCTCGCGCATCGGGCAGCCGGAGACCGTCAGGTACACGGTGACCGCGACCGCTCCGTCCGCCCCGATCTCCACCGACTTGACCATCCCGAGTTCGGTGATCGGTCGGTTGATCTCGGGGTCGTTCACCGTCGCCAGTGCCTCGCGCACCGCGTCTTCGCTAGCCATAAGGACGATGGTACGGCGCCCACGGGGGCAACCGGCCAGCCCCTCAGCGGTCGTCTGTGTCACGTCCCGGCGACCGATCTGCCGGGAATACCCCGGGACCGCCGTGACCACCGGGGCCGCTGTGACCACTGTGACCACTGTGACTCCCGTGGCCGTCGCGCCGGTCCTCCAGCTCCTTGAGCACGTCCTGGAGCTCGGAGCGGATCCAGTCACGGGTGGCGACCTCGCCCAGGCCCATGCGCAGGGCGGCGATCTCCCGGGTGAGGTACTCGGTGTCCGCGATCGACCGCTCGTTCTGCTTGCGGTCCTGTTCGAGGTTGACGCGGTCCCGGTCGTCCTGCCGGTTCTGCGCGAGCAGGATCAGGGGGGCCGCATACGACGCCTGGAGGGACAGCATCAGGGTCAGGAAGATGAACGGGTAGTTGTCGAAGCGCAGGTCGGAGGGGGCGGAGACGTTCCACACCACCCACAGGATGATGACGATCGTCATCCAGACGATGAACCGTCCGGTGCCCAGGAACCGCGCGATGCGCTCCGACAGCCGGCCGAACGCCTCCGGGTCCCATTCCGGCAGCAGCCGGCGGCGCGGCGCGCGCGGCTGGTCGAGCCGGGCGCGGGTGCGGGTGGAGGCGGTCGCGCCGGAGGGCGTCCGCTCGCGGGTGGCGTCGCGCTCAGGAACCATGCGGGGCCACCCCCTCGTCCTCGTCGGCCGGCTCCGACGGTTCCACCGGTTCCGCCGTCTCGCCGTCCAGGTGGAACTCCGTCTCCCGCCAGTCTTCGGGCAGCATGTGGTCGAGGACGTCGTCCACGGTGACCGCGCCGAGCAGCGACCCGGCCTCGTCGACCACGGGTGCCGCGACCATGTCGTACGTGGCGAAGAACCCGGCGACGACCGGCAGCTCGGCCTCCGGGTCGAGCGCCTGGAGGTCGTCGTCGAGCACCGCGCTGACCAGGGTGTACGGCGGTTCGCGCAGCAGCCGCTGGAAGTGCACGGTGCCCAGGTACTTGCCGGTGGGTGTCTCGTCGGGCGGGCGGCAGACGTAGACCTGGGCGGCGAGGGCGGGGGACAGGTCGGGGTTGCGCACCCGCGCGAGGGCGTCGGCGACGGTGGCGTCCGGGCGCAGCACGATCGGTTCGGTCGTCATCAGACCGCCGGCCGTGTGCTCCTCGTAGGACATCAGGCGCCGCATGTCGGCCGCGTCGGCGGGTTCCATCAGGCTCAGCAGCCGTTCCTGGTCGGCCGTGGGCAGTTCGGCGAGCAGGTCGGCCGCGTCGTCGGGGTCCATGGCCTCCAGGACGTCGGCGGCGCGTTCCTCCTTCAGCTTGCCGAGGATCTCGATCTGGTCGTCCTCGGGCAGCTCCTCCAGGACGTCGGCCAGCCGGTCGTCGTCGAGGGCGGCGGCGACCTCGGCCCGGCGTTTCGCGGAGAGGTGGTGCAGCACGTTGGCGAGGTCGGCGGGGCGCAGTTGCTCGAAGGTGGCGAGCAGACTCTCGGCGCCCTGTCCGTGCTCCTCCAGGGAGAACCCGGTGACCGCCGACCACTCGACGGTCAGCGTCTCGCCCCTGGCCCGGCGGAAGGCGCCGCCCTTCTTCCCCTTGCGCACGAAGACCCGGTCGATCTCCCAGTCCCGGCGGGCCGGCAACTGCTGCACCGACACGTCGAGCACGGTGACCTCCTCGCCGGTCTCGCCGAGCGTGACCCGCCGGTCGAGGAGTTCGCCGAAGACCAGCCGCTCGGTGGGCCGCTGCTCGAAGCGGCGGACGTTGAGCACCCCGGTGGTGATGACCTGTCCGGACTCGATGCTCGTCACCCGGGTCATGGGCAGGAAGATGCGGCGGCGCGTGGCGAGTTCGACGACGAGCCCGAGCAGCCGGGGTGGCCGGCGGCCGACGCGCAGCATGACGATCAGGTCCCGCACCCGGCCCACCTGGTCGCCGTTGGGATCGAAGACGGGCACGCCGGAGAGGTGCGAGACGAAGATCCGGGGGACACCGGCTGCCATGGCTGTGGTTCCCTGCTTCCTTTTGCCGACTGCGCTACCGCTGGGTTCCTTATCCGGATTGCCCGCTCCTGCGGGCTTCAGGCTAGCCCGTCCCGATCCAATACGCCCTGGTGAGCGGTCCGGACGGACTGGCTCCGTTCGCGCTCCCGGACCCCGGTACGCTGCCGTACGCCGCTCAGCACATCCCCGCAGAAAGGCAGCTCTCTCTGTGACTGCGATTCCCCAGAGCCGTACCCGCCGGGCCGCGCTGGTGAGCGCCGTGTGCGCACTGGCCGTGGGTCTGGGAGCGACGGGATGCAGCGAGGATCCGGACGCGGGCACGAACGGGGTCGGCAAGCTGCCCGCGAAGGAGATCCAGGCCCGCACCCAGAAGGCCGCGGGGTCCGTGGACACGGTCCGGCTGTCGGGGACCGTGGTCACCAGCGGGAAGACGTACAAGCTCGACATGCGGCTGAAGGCCGACGGGGGCAGCGGCTCGGTGACCGCCGAGGGCAGCACCTTCCATCTGCTGAAGGTCGACGACCAGCTCTTCCTGAAGGCCGACGCCGCGTTCTGGAAGCACGAGGACGGCAAGCCCGGCGCCGCGGACAAGGCGGCCGCCGACAAGCTCGACGGCAAGTACGTGAAGGTCCCGACGGGGGACCCCTCGTACAAGAAGTTCAGCGGCTTCACGGACAAGGACCTCCTCCTGGACGGTCTGCTGACCCTGCACGGTGCGGTGCGCACGGACGGGCACCACGAGCAGTCCGGGGTGCGCACCATCCGCATCACCGGTGACGGCGGTGACGGCGGCACCCTGGACGTCTCGCTGGAGGGCGAGCCCTATCCGTTGCGCCTGGTGCGCGGCGGCGGTGCCGGCACCCTGAGCTTCTCCTCCTGGGGCGAGGACTTCGCCCTGCGCGAGCCGGCGGAGGACGACACGGTGGACTACGGCAAGCAGTTGCCGTCGTCCTGACGGGCCCCGCCTACCGGGGCCGCCGTTTCCGCAGCAGCAGCTTCGGCAGTCCCGCGGGCATCGCCCGGCGGGTCGTGGCCGGTGACGGCACGGGGCGGGCCGCCAGATCGCCGTCGGGCGGCGGCAGCACCCGCCCGGTGGGCTCCAGGCGCAGCACCCGGCACTCGCGCGCCCACCGCCCGGGCATCGCCTCGCCGTCGTGCGCGTTGAGCCGCTTGCCCTTCAGCTCGGCGACGGCCGCCTCCCACGCGGGGGAGCCGGGCGTGAGCGCGACGACCCGCGCGGTCCAGGAGAGCAGCCGGCCGCCCTTGTCCTTGCTGCGCACGGTGACCTCGGCCGAGCCGCCGTCCTCCAGACCGGTCAGCGGCTGTTCGCCGGGGCCGTCGCCGACGACACAGGCCGCGCCCTCGTGCCACACGTGCCACAGCGCACGCGCCGCCGGGGCGCCGGCGCCCCGCACCCAGACGAGGCCGGACTTCTTGGTGGCCTCCTCGACGAGCGCCTGGTCGAGGAGGGCCGGGTCGAGCGGCTCGCTTGTCATGGCGTCCAGCCTATCCACGGCCCTCAGAGCCAGCCGTTGCGCTTGAGCGTGCGGTGGATGCCGACACACAGGCCCACCATCACCGACATCACCACGGGGTAGCCGAACTTCCAGTGCAGCTCGGGCATGTAGTCGAAGTTCATGCCGTACACCCCGCACACCATCGTCGGTACGGCGATGATGGCCGCCCAGGAGGTGATCTTGCGCATGTCCTCGTTCTGCGCGACGGACGCCTGCGCGAGGTTGGCCTGGAGGATCGAGTTGAGCAGCTCGTCGAAGCCGATGACCTGCTCCTGGACGCGGGCGACATGGTCGGCGACGTCCCGGAAGTACTTCTGGATGTCGGGGTCGATCAACCGCATGGGCCGCTCGCTCAGCAGTTGCATGGGGCGCAGCAGCGGGGAGACGGCCCGCTTGAACTCCAGCACCTCACGCTTGAGCTGGTAGATCCGGCCGGCGTCGGTACCGCGCGGGGTGCCCTTGCGGCCGGGCGAGAACACCTCGGTCTCGACCTCGTCGATGTCGTCCTGCACGGCGTCGGCGACCGCGATGTAGCCGTCGACGACATGGTCGGCGATGGCGTGCAGCACGGCCGAGGGGCCCTTGGCGAGCAGTTCGGGGTCGTCCTGGAGGCGGTGGCGCAGGGCGCGCAGCGAGCCCTGGCCGCCGTGCCGGACGGTGATGAAGAAGTCCTTGCCGGTGAAGCACATGACCTCACCGGTCTCCACGACCTCGCTGTTGGCGGTGAGCCGGTCGTGCTCGACGTAGTGGATCGTCTTGAACACGGTGAACAGCGAGTCGTCGTAGCGCTCCAGCTTGGGGCGCTGATGGGCCTGGACGGCGTCCTCCACGGCCAGCGGGTGCAGCCCGAACTCGCCCGCGATGCCCGAGAACTCACTCTCCGTCGGCTCGTGCAGCCCGATCCACACGAAGCCGCCGTCGCGCCGCACCTGGCGCATGGCCTCCTGCGGGGTCAGCGGCTGCGCGGACGCCACGCGCGCGCCGTGGCGGTAGACGGCGCAGTCGACGACGGCCGACGGGGTCGCGGGGTCGCGCGTGCTGTCGTACGGGCCGCTGTCCACGCGGACACCGCCCGCGGACGGGCGGGCGGGACGGACCACGGCTCGCAGGTCGCGGATCATCGACATGGCAGGGTCCTTCGCTTCGGGCAACGAAAGGCCGCTGTGACGGGTGGAACCACCCGGAATGAGGACGTTCTGACCGCAGGTGTTTGGCACGTCCACAAAGCGGGGAGCACCGCTTCGTCGCGGTGGCGGACTTCGCTGCTGATTCAGATCAGACAGATCAGGCAAAACGAGACGAAGTGCTCTTCCGCGTCCGACGCATCCGAGTGAAGACGTGCGCGAGAGGTGGCGACCAGCCGGAGAGATACCGGGGTGTCAGCGGCGGGAAGAGCGAGTGGTACTGCCCGGGTGACTTCGATCCATGACAGCCCCACCTCCTCCTGCCGGTCCCTCGTAAGGGAGTCCCATCGGCGCCGGGGCGAGATCACCGCGCCGTGTTCCGCGCTGCCCCGAACGACCGGGCAAGAGTATCAGCCGACTGAAGTGTCAAGGCGCTGCTTTGCCCGGTGCTGACGAGTTCTATGCTCGCCGCATGGCTGATGTTCTTCCTCTCGTCGAGGCCCGGCTGCGTACCGCGCTGGGTGAGCCGGACGCCCGCGCCGCGGTCACCTTCCTGGGCACGGACCGTATCGAGGTGCTCCGCTTCCAGGAGGGCGACATCGTCCGCTACGCCACGCTCGGCATGTCCGCGCAGCCCATGGCGGACCCCACCGCGATGCTCGCCGATCCGGAACGCGGGCCGCGCGCGGAGCTGGTGCTCTCCGTCCGCGGCGGCCGCGCCGAGACCGGCAAGGTGCTCCGCCCGCTCGCCGTGCTCGCCGCGTCCCCGCAGGTCGAGGGGGTGGTGGTGGCCCCCGGCGCCTCCCTCGACGTCGGTGAACCCCTATGGCCCGGCGCCCCGTTCAGCTCGGTGCTGGTCGCCGAGCCGGGCGGTCTGGTGGAGGACCTGGAGCTGGACGCCCCGCTCGACCCGGTCCGCTTCCTGCCGCTGCTCCCCATGACCCCGAACGAGGCCGCCTGGAAGCGGGTGCACGGCGCCCAGGCGCTCCAGGAGCGGTGGCTGACGCACGGGACGGATCTGCGCGACCCGTCCCGCAGATCCGTCCCGCTGGACTGACGTCCCGGCGGCCGGGGAGTGACTGACGTCACCAACTCGCCCTCGGCGGACGTCAGTCGGCGAAGACCGCCACCCCGTCCTCGGCCGCGTGCCGCGGCTCCAGCTCCTCCACCTCGCGCACAAGTGCCCCGCGCCGTACGGCGACCACGGCCGCGCCGGCGACCGCGGTGACCGCCGCGACGACGAACGGCACGTGCACATCGGTCCATTCCTCGATCCGCGGAGCGAAATAGGGCGCGGCCGCCGCGGCGAACCAGCGCACGAAGTTGTAGCCGGCGCTGGCCACCGGACGCGGGGCGTCGGACACGCCGAGCGCCAACTCCGTGTAGACGGTGTTGTTCACGCCGATGAACGCGCCGGACAGGATCGTGCAGACGACCGCCGTGCCGTGGTCGCCGTACCCGAGGACCAGGACGTCGGCCGCGAGCAGCAGCAGTGAGCCGCCGAGCACCTTCAGCGAGCCGAACCGCCGCTGGAGACGCGGTGCCACGACCACCGAGAACACCGCGAGCAGCACACCCCAGGCGAAGAACACGGCGCCCGACCGGTACGGGCTCATGTCCAGCACGAACGGCGTGAAGGCCAGCACGGTGAAGAACGTGTAGTTGTAGAAGAACGCCGAGGCCGCGACCGAGGCGAGCCCGCCGTGGCCGAGCGCCTTGAGCGGGTCGAGCAGCGCGGTCCTGCGGGCCGGCCGCGGCTGTTCCTTGAGGAACGCCGTGATGCACAGGAAGCCGACCGCCATCAGCGCCGCGGTGCCGAAGAACGGGTAGCGCCAGCTCGCGTCGCCGAGCAGTGCGCCCAGCAGGGGTCCGCAGGCCATGCCGAGGCCGAGGGCGGACTCGTAGAGCAGGATGGCGGCCGCGCTGCCGCCGGCCGCCGCGCCGACGATGACGGCGAGCGCGGTCGACACGAACAGGGCGTTGCCGAGGCCCCAGCCCGCGCGGAAGCCGACGAGTTCGGCGACCGAGTCAGAGGTGCCCGACAGGCCCGCGAAGACCACCACCAGGGCGAGTCCCAGCAGCAGGGTGCGACGGCCGCCGATGCGGCTGGAGACCCAGCCGGTCACCAGCATGGCGAACGCGGTGATCAGGAAGTACGAGGTGAAGAGCAGGGAGACCTGGCCGGGGGTGGCGCTGAGTCCCTGCGCGATCGACGGCAGGATCGGGTCGACCAGTCCGATGCCCATGAAGGCGACGACGGACGCGCCGGCCGTCGCCCACACCGCCTTGGGCTGCCGCAGCAGGCCGCCCGCTCCGGTGTCGAGGGGGTCCGTGCGTTGCATGCGTACTCCGGTCCTCGAGAGAAGGTTGGTATATACACACGATAAGTTAGATCAGCTAATTAATGCAAGCTACATCTAAATCGGCGGGGTGGCCGGAAGTGAACCTCTTCCGTCCGGACGGGTGATCGTCCTTGACGTGAGCGGGCTCGGGTAGGACCGTGGGGCTCTATGAGGGGCGAACCCAGTTGCCCGAAGTGTGGTGGCCGGGTCAGGGCTCCCGGACTCTTCTCCGACTCCTGGCAGTGCGATGTGCACGGGACGGTGCATCCACTCCAGCCCGTGATCCCGCCCAGCGTCGAGGCCCTCAGCGTCGTGGTGCACCGCACCCAGGTGCCCGTGTGGATGCCCTGGCCGCTGCCGGTGGGCTGGCTCTTCACGGGTGTCACCTACGCCGGTGACGACCGCAGCGGCGGCCGCGCCACCGCCGTGGCCTGTTCCGGACCCGGACCGCTCGGCGGCATGGGCGAGCTGATCCTCGTCGCCGAGGAACTGGGCGTCGGCCTCGGCGCCTGGTACGCGGGCGTCGACGGCCCGGACCCGGGGCCGTACATGAGCGTCGAGAAACCGCCGCAGGCCAAGGTGCTCGCCGCCGGTCGGCCCACCCCGCTGTGGCACGTCTCCGCGACACCGGACGACCGCGCCGTCTTCGCCGGCGAGGCCCGCGGGCTATGGCTGTGGGCGGTGGTCTGGCCCGAGCAGTCCGGACTGCTGATGTACGACGAGCTGGTGCTCACCGACCTGCGGGACGCGGGGGCGGAGGTGGACCTGGTGCCCTGCGGGGCGCTGTCGCCGCGCCTGCTCAAGCCGTAGCCGGCCGCCGCGCGGGGCAGGCGTGTGTAGGGGGTGACCCCGGGTTTCGGGTGTGACATCCGGCGTCCGGATTGCCGTTATGCTGAATCGTCCCCTCCGTCCCGTCCCCGCTGGGAGCCCGCGTGCGCATCGATCTGCACTGCCACTCCACGGCCTCCGACGGTACGGACACCCCGGCCGAGCTGGTGCGTCACGCGTCCGCCGCCGGACTCGACGTGGTGGCGCTGACCGATCACGACACCACCCGCGGGCACGCGCAGGCGATCGCCGCGCTGCCGGCCGGACTGACCCTGGTCACCGGAGCCGAGCTGTCCTGCCGGATCGACGGCGTCTCGATGCACCTGCTGGCCTACCTCTTCGACCCCGAGGAGCCCGCGCTGCTCGCCGAGCGGGAGCTGGTGCGCGACGACCGCGTGCCGCGCGCCCGGGGCATGGTCGCCCGGCTCCAGGAGCTGGGCGTGCCGGTCACCTGGGAGCAGGTGGCGCGGATCGCGGGGGACGGGTCCGTCGGACGGCCGCACGTCGCCACCGCGCTGGTCGAGCTGGGCGTGGTGCCGACCGTGAGCGACGCGTTCACCGAGCACTGGCTCGCCGACGGCGGCCGGGCCTATGTGCCCAAGCACGAGACCGACCCGTTCGAGGCGATCCGGCTGGTCAAGGGCGCGGGCGGGGTCACCGTCTTCGCGCACCCGGGCGCGAGCAAGCGCGGCCGCACGGTGCCGGAGCCGGCGATCGCCGAGCTGGCCGCCGCCGGGCTCGACGGCATCGAGGTCGACCACATGGACCACGACGACGCCACGCGCGCGCGGCTGCGGGGGCTGGCCGCCGATCTGGGGCTGCTGGTCACCGGCTCCTCGGACTACCACGGCAGCCGCAAGACCTGTGTGCTCGGCGAGTACACCACCGACCCCGAGGTCTACGGGGAGATCACCCGGCGCGCGACCGGGGCGTTCCCGGTGCCCGGGACCGGCGGAGCCTGAGCCTCACCTCGGCGTCCCCCTTCACCCTCTTTCGGCAAGGCTCTAGTACTGATGTTCGACGTCGCCGTCTTCGGCTCACTCTTCCTGACCCTCTTCGTCATCATGGATCCCCCCGGGATCACCCCGATCTTCCTCGCGCTGACCTCCGGGCGCCCCGTCAAGGTGCAGAAGCGGATGGCCTTCCAGGCCGTGTGCGTGGCCGGCGGTGTCATCGCCGTCTTCGGGCTCCTGGGCCACCAGATCCTGGACTATCTGCACGTCTCCGTGCCCGCGCTGATGATCGCGGGCGGGCTGCTGCTCCTGCTGATCGCGCTCGACCTGCTCACCGGCAAGACCGACGAGCCGAAGCAGACCAAGGACGTGAACGTGGCGCTCGTCCCGCTGGGCATGCCCCTGCTGGCCGGTCCCGGCGCGATCGTGTCCGTCATCCTGGCCGTGCAGAAGGCCGACAGCGTCGCCACGCAGGTGTCGGTGTGGATGGCGATCCTCGCCATCCATGTCGTGCTGTGGCTGGTGATGCGCTACTCGCTGCTGATCATCCGCGTCATCAAGGACGGCGGCGTGGTCCTGGTGACCCGGCTCGCGGGCATGATGCTCTCCGCGATCGCCGTGCAGCAGATCATCAACGGCGTCACCCAGGTGATCCAGGGGAGCTGACCGGCGGCCCCGGCACGCGCAGAGCCCCGCACGGCGACGGTCGCCGTGCGGGGCTCTGAAGTGTGATGTGCCGACGGGCTCGTGACTACGAGGCCGTGGAGTCGGCCGGACGGATCCACAGCCGCTGCCCGATGGCGGCGGCCTGCTGAACGATCCGGTTGACGGAGGCGGCGTCCACGACAGTGCTGTCCACGGGCGTGCCGTCGACATCGTCGAGTCGCATGATCTCGAAGCGCATGTGGCTTCTCCCTTCGTCTGGTCATCCTCCCCGGAGGATTACTCGCTGCATACGTTGCTACAAGGGAGTCAACGGGGTGCGTGTTACAAACATTCCCTACGCTAAAGAAATTTTTCGAACGACTAATTACTGACCAGTAAGGGATGACATCCGGAGACTGAATGGGATCGGTTGTGTTCATTGCGTGACCGCCGAGACAATGGACGCGATGAACGACGACCACGCAGCCCTCGCCGCGCGCATCGACCGCACGAACGAACTCCTCCAGCGCATGCTCGCCGAGGTGGCCAAGACGCCCTCGACGCACGCGATCTTCGTCGACGCGGGATACCTCTACGCGGCCGCCGGGCGGCTGATCGCCGGCACCGAGGACCGCAGGGCGTTCGACCTCGACGCCGAGGGGCTCATCGAGGCGCTCATCGACCGCGCCCGCACGATCTTCGCGGACAGCAGACTGCTGCGCGTCTACTGGTACGACGGCGCCCGCCGCCGCATCCACACCGCCGAGCAGCAGTCCATCGCCGAACTGCCCGACGTGAAGGTGCGGTTGGGCAATCTCAACGCCAACAACCAGCAGAAGGGCGTCGACTCGCTGATCCGCACCGACCTGGAGTCCCTCGCCCGGCACCGCGCCATCAGCGACGCGGCGCTCCTCGGCGGCGACGAGGACCTCGTCTCGGCCGTGGAGGCCGCCCAGGGGTACGGCGCCCGCGTCCACCTCTGGGGCATCGAGGCCCCCGAGGGCCGCAACCAGGCCGAGCCCCTGCTCTGGGAGGTCGACAGCCAGCGCACCTTCGACCTCGACTTCTTCAAGCCGTACGTCTCCCGCCGCACCGCCCAGCCCTACGACTCGGGCGGCGGCACCCGGCCCAGCCGCGAGGACGTCCGGTTCGTCGGCGCGCAGATCGCCGCGAAGTGGCTCGCGGCGCGCGGCCGTGAGGCCCTCGTCGAACTGCTGCCGGGCCACCCCTATCTGCCCGGCTCCGTCGACCAGGACCTCCTGGTGGAGGCCGAGGGGCTGCTCCAGTACTCCCTGCGCGGCCAGGCCGACCTGCGGCGCGCCCTGCGGGACGGCTTCTGGGAGCACGTGCAGACGCAGTACTAGCCCCGGGGGCCGGATCCGTCCGTGGGCAGGCCGTCCCAGAAGTCCGCGAGGGCGAAGGCCGTCGGCTCGGGGCGGTCCAGGTTCGGCGAGTGCTCGGCGCCCGGGATCACACTGCGGTGCGCGCCCAGCCGTACGGCCATCTCGTCCAGCACGGTCACCGGCCAGGTGTCGTCACGGGCACCCGACAGCACGTGGAACGGCAGCGGTACGGCCGCCAGCTCCGCCACCCGGTCCGGCTCGGTGCACAACTCGCGTCCGGTGGCGAGCAGTTGGGCGGGCTTGTGGTTCAGCCAGCGCAGCCGCATCTGCTCCACGGAGCCGAAGCCGCGGGCCGGGCCGCCGACCTCCTCGGGCGGACCCATCGCCAGGATCGCCTCCCACACCTGCGGCATCGACATCCCCGCGAGCGCGTCGTGCAGCAGCTTCACGCGCAGTTTCTGGGACTCGGAGATCTCGGCCGGGCCCGAGGCGAGGAGCGTGAACGACACGAAGGGGGAGTGGTCGAGCAGGACCGCGGCCCGCGCGATCTGCCCGCCGAGCGAATGCCCGACCAGATGCAGCGGAGTGCCGAGGGCGGCCGCCTGGGCGAGCACGTCCCGCGCCAACTCCGCGCGGGAGTACGGGGACTGGTCCTCGGCCGGACCGTCGCTCTCGTTCTGCCCGCGCCCGTCCACGGCCACGGCCCGGTAGCCGCGCGCGGCCAGCGGCCCGTGCAGGAGGTGGAAGTCCTCCTTGCTGCCGGTGAAGCCGGGCAGCAGCAGCGCGACACCCCGCGGCTCGACACCGGCGGCTGCGGGCGAGTCCACGACGGCGAACGCGCCCCGCGCGGTCGACAGCGCGTACGCGCGGGCACCGGGGGGCGGCGGGAACGGGGAGGAGGCGGCGGAGGTGCTGGTCGGCCTGGTCACGTGCCGAGGCTACCGGGCGCCGGGGCGGAGGCGGGGGTGCGGGTGCGGTGCGGACGCCGAAGGCCCGGCTCCTCCGAGGGGAGGGGCCGGGCCTTCGGCGGTACTGCGGGCCGGTCAGCCGTCCGTGGACTCCGCGGCGGCCGTCGCCTTACGGGTGCGGCGCACCCTCGGCTTGGGCTCCGCGGCGGCCTCCGCCGCCTCGGCGGGCGCCGCGGCCGCGGTCTTGCGGGTGCGGCGCGGCTTGGTCTCCGCCTCCGCCTCCTGCGTGGCCTGGGCCGGGATCTCGGCGGTGGCCGTGGCGGCGGCCGCGGTCTTACGGGTCCGGCGGGGCTTGGCCACCGGCTCCGTGCCGTCCGCGGTCTCGACGGCCGTCTCCGCGGCGGCAGCCGTCTTCCGGGTGCGGCGCGGCTTGGCCGCGGGCTCCGCGCCCTCGACGGTGTCGACCGCGGCCGTGGCCGCCGTCTTGCGCGTACGGCGCGGCTTGGCCTCGGTCGCCTCGACGGTGTCGACGACGGCCTCGGCGGCAGCGGCCGCGGTCTTGCGGGTGCGCCGGGGCTTGGCCTCGGTCACCTCGGCGGGGGCCTCCGCGGGGGCGGCGGCCGCCTTGCGGGTGCGGCGCGGCTTGGACTCCGCCTCCGCGTCCTGCGTGCTCTGCGCCGGGATCTCCGCCGTCTCCGGGGCCGCGACGGCCTTACGGGTGGTGCGGCGGCGCGGCTTGGCCTCGGTGGCCTCGACGGTGTCGAGGACTGCCTCGGCGGTCTCCGCCGCGGCCTTGGGGGCGGCCGTCTTGCGGGTGCGGCGCGGCTTGGTCTCCGCGGCGACCTCGACGGTCTCCGGGACCTCCGGGGTCTCGACGACCGTCGCGGCCTCGGCCGGAACCGTCGCCTTGCGGGTGCGGCGGCGCGGCGCGGCCGTGACGGCCTCCGGCGCGGCGACCGTGTCGACGGCCGTCTCGGCGGCGGTCGGTTCGGTGACGACCGGCTCGGTGACGACTGGCTCGGTGGTGACCGTCTCGGTGACGACCGGCTGCTCCGCCGGTGCGCTCTCCGCGCTCCTGCGGGTGCGGCGGCGACGCGGCTTCGCCGGCGCCTCGGCGGCCTCCGGGGTGTCGAGGGCGGGGCCCTCCGCCGTCGCCACGGCGGCTTCGGCGGCCTCGGGCGCGGCCGTCACCGCGACGGCGGCCTCGGAGCCCGCTCCGCCCCGGGTACGGCGCCGGCGGCGCGGGGTGCGCGGGCCGGCCTCCTCCGCCTCGGGCGCCGGATCGGCGGCGGGCACCGGCGAGTTGACCTGCTCCGGCGCGCCGTCCAGGACCGCTCCGCCGCGCGTACGGCGTCGGCGGCGCGGGGTGCGGGCCGGGCGCTCACGGTCCTCGGACCGCTCGGCGGGACGGGACTCGCCCCGGCCGCCGCGCTCGCTCCGGCCACCGCGGCCGCCGCGCGCACCGCGGCCGCCCGGCTCGCCGAGGTCCTCCAGCTCCTCCGCGTCGAGCCCGGCGCGCGTGCGCTCCGAGCGCGGCAGGACACCCTTGGTGCCCGCGGGGATGTTCATCTCCTCGTAGAAGTGCGGGGAGGTGGAGTACGTCTCCGGCGGGTCGTTGAAGGACAGTTCCAGCGCCTTGTTGATGAGCTGCCAGCGCGGGATGTCGTCCCAGTCGACCAGGGTGATCGCGATGCCCTTCGCACCCGCGCGGCCGGTACGGCCGATGCGGTGCAGGTACGTCTTCTCGTCCTCGGGCGTCTGGTAGTTGACGACGTGGGTGACACCCTCGACGTCGATACCGCGCGCGGCGACGTCGGTGCAGACGAGGACGTCCACCTTGCCGTTGCGGAAGGCGCGCAGGGCCTGCTCGCGGGCGCCCTGGCCGAGGTCGCCGTGGACCGCGCCGGAGGCGAAGCCGCGCTGCTTGAGCTGGTCGGCGAGGTCGGCCGCGGTGCGCTTGGTGCGGCAGAAGATCATGGCGAGGCCACGGCCCTCCGCCTGCAGGATGCGCGCGACCATCTCGGGCTTGTCCATGTTGTGCGCGCGGTACACGTGCTGCGAGGTGTTCGCGACGGTCGCGCCCTCGTCGTCCGGCGCGGTGGCGCGGATGTGCGTGGGCTGCGACATGTAGCGGCGGGCGAGACCGATGACGGCGCCCGGCATGGTCGCCGAGAACAGCATGGTCTGGCGGCGGGCCGGCAGCAGGTTGATGATCTTCTCGACGTCGGGCAGGAAGCCCAGGTCGAGCATCTCGTCGGCCTCGTCGAGGACGAGTGAGCGGATGTGCTTGAGGTCGAGCTTCTTCTGGCCCGCGAGGTCCAGCAGCCGGCCGGGGGTGCCGACGACGACGTCGACGCCCTTCTTCAGGGCCTCGACCTGGGGCTCGTAGGCGCGGCCGCCGTAGATCGCCAGCACGCGTACGTTGCGGACCTTGCCGGCGGTCAGCAGGTCGTTGGTGACCTGCGTGCACAGCTCGCGCGTGGGGACGACGACGAGCGCCTGCGGGGCGTCGGTGAGGTCCTCGGGCTTCGCGCGGCCGGCCTCGACGTCGGCGGGGACGGTCACCCGCTCCAGGAGCGGCAGGCCGAAGCCGAGCGTCTTGCCGGTGCCGGTCTTGGCCTGGCCGATGACGTCCGTGCCCGACAGGGCCACGGGGAGCGTCATCTCCTGGATGGGGAAGGGGGTGATGATGCCGACGGCCTCCAGGGCCTCGGCGGTCTCGGGAAGGATTCCGAGCTCTCGGAACGTCGTAGTCAGGGTGCTGCCTCTTCTGTGTACGCGGTGCGAGGCGAGCGCGGGGGTCGTGTGACGGACCGTGCCGGGGACGTCGGCCGCCGTACGGGCGTGCCGTGAAAGGCAAGCCGTATGACACGGGACCACTGCCGACGCTCTAGCTCTCGTACCGCTGAGGGGTTCCCTCCGGTGGTCGTACGCGATGTGCCGTACGGTCGGGGAGGGCTGTCGGGTCGGAGCCGATCGGGCCACCGACCGGGCATCCTCATACGTGCGGCCCGTCGAATATTCGGCAGGCGCATTACCACCATACCCCGGATTCGCGCACACGCGATGGCCGATTCGGTCACGTTGTGGTTGTCACAGTGTCGGGACCGGTCGGTCGCGTCGTCGTGGCCACGCGGATTGACCAGGGACTTCCGCTGTGCGACGGGCGGGCTATTGTGCGCTTCATGACGACCCCTGACAAGCCTGACCACGTGTCCGACGAGCCCGCCGAGTCCGCCGCGCCCACGGGCATCGCCGCCCAGGACTGGGCGCGGGCGTCCGCCGACCCGCAGTACCGGGCCGCGGTCGTGGATCTGCTCGGCGCCCTCGCGTACGGCGAGCTGGCGGCGTTCGAGCGGCTCGCGGAGGACGCCAAGCTGGCGCCCACGCTGGAGGACAAGGCCGAGCTGGCGAAGATGGCGTCGGCCGAGTTCCACCACTTCGAGCGGCTGCGCGACCGGCTCACCGAGATCGGCGAGCAGCCGACCCTCGCGATGGAGCCGTTCGTGGCCGCGCTCGACGGCTTCCACAAGCAGACGGCCCCCTCGGACTGGCTGGAGGGCTTGGTCAAGGCGTACGTCGGCGACTCGATCGCCAGCGACTTCTACCGTGAGGTCGCGGTGCGTCTGGACACCGACAGCCGCGCCCTGGTCCTCGCCGTGCTCGACGACACCGGGCACGCGGGCTTCGCCGTGGACCGGGTGCGTGCCGCGATCGACGCCGACCCGCGCGTGGGCGGCAGGCTCGCTCTGTGGGCGCGGCGGCTGATGGGCGAGGCGCTGTCGCAGTCGCAGCGCGTGGTCGCGGACCGGGACGCGCTGTCGACGATGCTCGTGGGCGGAGTCGCGGACGGCTTCGACCTCGCCGAGGTCGGCCGGATGTTCTCCCGGATCACCGAGGCGCACACCAAGCGGATGGCGGCGCTGGGGCTGGCGGCCTGAGCGGTTCCCGGCCGGTCCCTCCGCGGCTCTTCCGGCCCCGTCGGGGGCGTCAGACCCGCGCGGGGGCTGATCGCCGGCGGAAGTGTCCGGCCGGGCGCACCAGCAGGGACAGGGACGCGGCGGAGACGACCGCCGCTCCCACCAGACTCACGAGGACGGTGCCGGGGCCCAGCGCGCTGTGGGTGACGAAATCACCGAACAGGGCTCCGGCGACGCCCGTGGCGAGGACGAGGGCGCGCAGCGGCAGTCGGTGCGACAGGCGGTGCAGCGCCGCCCAGGCGAGGGCGAGACCGAGCACAGCGGAGCCGAGCGCTTCCAAGATCATGTGGGGGTCCCTCCAGGACAGCGGGGCCGTGCACCAAGGTCGTAGCCCGTCATACCCGTGACCTGCGGAATGCAATCCTCGCCCGTGGAGGACCTGTGCGCCGTATGTGGCCGGGGTGTGCAGACGACGGAGGGGCCCGATGGTCGTGACGACCACCGGGCCCCTCCGTGCGCGAGGTGCGCGATACGTGTGTCTACAGCGCGCCGAAGCCCACCTTGCGGGGGGCGGGCTCGCCCAGCTCGACGTAGGCCAGACGGTCGGCCGGCACCAGGACCTTGCGGCCGTGCTGGTCCACGAGGCTGAGGAGCTGCGACTTGCCGGCCAGTGCCTCGGCCACCACGCGCTCGACCTCCTCGGGAGTCTGACCGCTCTCCAGAACGATCTCGCGGGGCGCGTGCTGCACGCCGATCTTGACCTCCACGGCTATGTCCCTCCGACGGTCACTGAGTGCGCGGGCGTCCGCGCCGTACGCTGCACACATTAGCCCGGTGAGGGGACGGATACCGTGCGGCCGTCCACGCCAGGAGCGAACAGGTGCCGTCCGACGCCGCGCCGCGGTCAGTGCTGTTCGATGCCGTGCAGCGGGAATCCGGCGATGCCCCGCCAGGCCAGCGAGGCCAGGAGCTGCACCGCCTGGTCGCGCGGGACACTGCGGTCGCTGTGCAGCCAGGAGCGGGCCACGACCTGCGCCAGACCGCCCAGACCCGAGGCGAGCAGCATCGACTCCGCGCGCGAGAGGCCGGTGTCCTCGGCGATCACGTCACAGATCGCCTCGGCGCACTCGTTGGTGACCTTGTCGACGCGCTCGCGCACCGCGGGCTCGTTGGTGAGGTCCGACTCGAACACCAGCCGGAAGGCGCCGCCGTCGTCCTCGACGTACGCGAAGTAGGCGTCCATGGTCGCGCGGACGCGCTGCTTGTTGTCCGTCGTCGAGGCGAGCGCCCCGCGCACGGCCTGGATGAGCGACTCGCAGTGCTGGTCCAGCAGGGCCAGATAGAGGTCGAGCTTGCCCGGGAAGTGCTGGTACAGCACGGGCTTGCTGACCCCGGCCCGCTCGGCGATGTCGTCCATGGCGGCGGAGTGGTAGCCCTGAGCCACGAAGACCTCCTGGGCGGCGCCCAGAAGCTGGTTCCGTCGGGCACGGCGCGGCAGGCGCGTGCCTCGCGGGCGTGCCGCCTCGGTCTGCTCGATGGCTGTCACGCCGCCTCCCAAAGTCGTCCTCTTGCGGTGTGCACCGCGTGCGGTGTGCGCCGCGCGGCCATCGTACTTTTCGGTAACCCTCGTGTGCGCGGTGCGAGCGCAGAATTTCACGGACCGGACGATCACAAAAGTGGTGCACAAGGTTTGATTCAGGTCGGTCCGGGCAAAATACGGCCCCACTCCTGTTCGACGCGCCGCTCCTGTGTTCGATCAGCGGTAGTCGTCCTCGTCGAGCGAGACGACGCGTGCCTGCTCGGCGAGATCGGCCTCGTTCGCCCGCGCGGGGTCCACGTCCTCCAAGGGGTCGTCACGCTCGGGGGTGATGTCCGCGTACTGCTCCGCGGCGTCGTTCTCCGGCGCCTCGACGTCGATCTCCCCGAAGTCGTCGTCTTCCTCGAACGTCCCGGGGTCGGTGGGGTCGACGGTCATGGTGGGCTCCCTTCCAACGAACGTCCCTGGACCATGCAGGGGCCACAAGCGGGTGCCCTCGCTACGAGCCTAGGAGACACCCGTTTCGGACGCTATGCGATGTGCGCCTGAATCGCGCCGGTACCTCGGTCCGGTCGCCGCACACGTGTGACGCCGAACACACAAGACCGCGCGTGATCGTCTCGTAACATTGCCCGCATGTCTTCGACCGAGCTGCCCTCCGTGCCGCCGACCAGTGTGCTGCCGAAGGCCGCCGCCGTCCGGGTCGCCGAGGGCGAGCGGCTGCGGTCGGTCGGGCTGCCCGGCGTCACGCTGACGATCCGCTCCCGGCCGCCCGCGCGCGAGGGGCTCCCGCCCGCGCTGTTCGTGCACGGCCTCGGCGGTTCCTCGCAGAACTGGTCCGCGCTCATGGCGCTGCTCGACGGCGCGGTGGCGAGCGAGGCCGTCGACCTGCCCGGCTTCGGCGACTCCCCGCCACCGGACGACGGCAACTACTCCATCACGGCACACGCGCGTGCCGTGATCCGCTACCTCGACGCCACCGGACACGGTCCCGTCCATCTCTTCGGGAACTCGCTCGGCGGCGCCGTCTCGACCCGGGTCGCCGCCGTACGGCCCGACCTGGTGCGGACCCTGACGCTCGTCTCGCCCGCGCTGCCCGAACTGCGCGTCCAGCGCACCGCGGTGCCCACCGGCCTGGTCGGCCTGCCCGGCGTGGCCGCGCTCTTCAGCCGGCTCACCCGCGAATGGACGGCCGAACAGCGCGTCCGCGGCGTCCTCGGGCTCTGCTACGGCGATCCCGGCCGGGTCAGCCCGGAGGCGTTCCGCTACGCGGTGGAGGAACTGGAACGGCGCCTGACGCTGCCGTACTTCTGGGACGCGCTCTCGCGCTCCACGCGCGGGCTGCTCAGCGCCTACACGCTCGGCGGACAGCACAGCCTGTGGCGCCAGGCCGAACGGGTCCTCGCCCCGACCCTCCTCGTCTACGGCGGCCGTGACCAGCTCGTCGGCTTCCGGATGGCCCAGCGCTCCGCCCGCGCCTTCCGGGACTCCCGGCTGCTGACCCTGCCCGACGCCGGGCACGTGGCGATGATGGAGTATCCCGACACGGTCGCCCTGGCCTTCCGCGACCTGCTCGCCGATACCGCGTCCGCGACGCCGGAAGGCTGAGGCAGAGGTGGGACGGCACAGTCGACGCGGGCCGGCGCCCAAGGGTGCGCCGAAGAAGGGTTCCGACGGGGTCGGTGGACCCGGTTCCGGTTCCAGTTCTGGTTCCAGTTCTGGTTCCGGTTCGGGTTCCGGCGGTGCCTCGGGTGCCGCTTCCCAGGGCCGGACCGCGGGCGCGCGGCCCGGCCCGTACGACGGCACCCCCGCGCGCGGTGTGCCCCGTCTGCCCGACGGAACCCCCGCCCACGGGGTGCCCCGGTACCCGGACGGCACCCCGGCCCACGGCGTCCCGCGCGTGCGCGGCGGGCATCCCGAGCAGCGTGAGGCCGGGGGCGGCTGGGGCGAGTTGAGGGGCGGGCCGGCGGGCGGCGCCGGGCAGCCGGTGATACCGCGTCAGCGGCCCGCACCGCCGCAGGGACCGGCACCGTCGCAGGGGCGGGCGCCGTCGCAGGGGCCGCGTCAGGACTACCTCGACGCCTTCGACGCCGACGACGACGTCTTCACGCGCGCGGGACGGCCGTACGCGGCGATGCGCGCGGGCGACGGGCACGCGGGTGCGGGTGACGGGTACGGGGGTGCGGGTGACGCGTACGGCTCACCGCGCGGTACGGCTCCCCGTGGCTTCGGAAGCGTGGCGGGCCCGTACGCCCCCGCCCCCGGTGCCGGCGGTACCGGCACCGGTCTGGACGAGTACGCGGACCCGGTCGCTCCCGGGGGCCCCGGTGGGCCGGGCGACGGCGCGTCGTCCGGCGGGGGGCCCGCGCCCGAGAAGGGCGCCAAGAGCCGTACGTTCACCGGTATCGCGGCCGCCGCCGTCACCACCGTGCTGGCCGTCGTCGTGGCCGGACAGGTCACCGACACACGGGACGACGACGCCGCCCGCTCACAGGCCGCCGCGGGACGGGCCGACGACCGGGCGGGCCAGGTCGCCCAGGGCGCGCAGAAGGCCCTGGAGTCGGGTGCCCCGGCCCCCTCCGCGTCCCCCGTCCCGGTGACGCTGACCTACGACCAGAAGATGGACGCCACCTACAAGCTCAGCGCGAAGCTCGACGGGTCCGGGAAGTTCGACGCCGTCCCCGGCATCGACAAGGCGCCCGGCAAGGGGCAGAAGTTCACCTACCGCGTGGACGTGGAGCGCGGACTCGGCCTGGACGGCGCCCTGTTCGCCCAAGCCGTGCACAAGACGCTGAACGACAACCGCAGTTGGGCCCACAACGGTGCCCGCACCTTCGAGCGGATCCACTCCGGCGAACCCGACTTCGTCATCACCCTGGCCAGCCCCGGCACCACCGCCGAGTGGTGCGCCAAGTCCGGTCTGGACACCACCGAGGACAACGTCTCCTGCGACTCGGCCGCCACCGAACGCGTCATGATCAACGCCTATCGCTGGGCCCAGGGTTCACCGACCTACGGCGACGCCATCCACGCGTACCGCCAGATGCTGATCAACCACGAGGTTGGTCACCGGCTCGGCTACTCCCATGTGACCTGCGACAAGGACGGCGATCTCGCGCCCGTGATGCAGCAGCAGACCAAGTTCCTCGACCACGGCGACGTCCACTGTCTGCCCAACCCCTGGGCGTACCCGAAGAGTTGATCGTCCGGCACCGGCGTCCCGTCGCCGCGGTGACGTTTCGTGCCCGAGTGATCTCCTAGCGTGACGGAACGCCCTCCGCGTCGGAAAGTTACGAGCGTTCACCCCTTCCGGTGGTGCGACGGACAACCGTCCGTCGCACCACCCTCTTGTCCGCATACGTTCTTCCCGCTGCGAGCCGCCGGGTCAACGGCGGCTCCCCAAACGGGAGATCGGGGGTGCGTGCGTGCGCATCGGACTGCTGACAGAGGGTGGCTATCCGTTTGTGCGTGGTGACGCCGGACTCTGGTGCGACCGGCTCGTGCGCGGGCTCGGGCGGCACGAGTTCGAGGTCTACGCGCTCAGCGGCGGCCCGCGGCACGAGGAAGCCGGCCTGGTCGCGCTGCCGCCGCAGGTCAGCGGCGTCCGCACGGCACCGCTGTGGACGGCCGTGGACGACGGGGTCGCGCACGGCAGGCGCGCACGCCGGCGCTTCACCGAGTGCTACGAGGAGCTGGCGGCCGTTCTCTGCGAGGACCGGGCGGAGGGCCGGACGGAGGACCGTGCGGAGGGCCGGGCGGGGGGCGGTACGGAGCGCGGTCCGGAGGGCGGTTCGCAGGGACCCGTCGAGCGCCCCGCTTCCCGTGCCGATGCCCAGGCGGACCGTTTCGCCAACGCGCTGTACGGGCTCGCCGGGCTGGCCCGTGACGAAGGCGGGCTGGTGGGAGCGCTCCGCTCGGAGGGCGCCGTGCGCGCCCTGGAACGCGCCTGCCGCGCCCCCGGCGCCCGGCGCACGGCGCGCGAGGCGCGCGTCACCGATCTGCTTGCCGTCGCCGCCCACCTCGAACGCGCCCTGCGCCCCCTGTCGCTCGACTGGTACGAGCCCGACGGCGGCACCGGCACGGGGGCGCCCGGCACACGGGGGCTCGGCTCGGTCGACCTCTGCCACGCCACGTCCGGCGGCGTCGCGGCGCTGCCCGGACTGCTGGCCCGCCACCACTACGACGTACCGCTGCTGCTCACCGAGTACGGCGTGCGGCTGCGCACGCACTACCTCAGCTCGCAGGCGCCCGGCACGCCCGCCGACGAGGCCGCGCCCGCCGTACGCGCCCTGCTCGCCGCGTTCCACGGACGGCTCGCCGCCGAGGTCTACCGGCAGGCCGCGGTCATCACCCCCGGCAACACGCACACCCGCCGCTGGCAGGAGCGCTGCGGCGCCGACCGCGACAAGCTGCGCACGGTCCACCCGGGCATCGCCGCCGACGGCTTCGCCGAGGTCGGCGACGGCCCGGACGGCGCCGACCCGCGCACCCTGGTCTGGGTCGGCCGGGTCGAGCCCGCCAAGGACCTGGTCTCCCTGCTGCACGCCTTCGCCGAGATCCACCGGGCGGAAGCGGGGACCCGCCTGCGGATCATCGGTACGCCGGCCGGACCCGAGGGCCACGCCTACCTCGGCCACTGCCGGATGCTGGCCGCGCAGCTCTTCCCCGACGAGGCGGACGGGCCGCACGCCGTCGGCTGCAACCCCGTCTCCTTCGAGGAGATCGGCGGCCCGGAGGCGCCCACGCTCGCCGAGGCGTACGCGGCCGGAGCCGTCGTCGTCCTGTCCAGCGTGGTGGAGGGGTTCCCGGCCGGACTGGTCGAGGCCATGTTCTGCGGGCGGGCCACCGTGTCCACGGACGTCGGCGCGGTCGTCGAGGTCATCGGCGGTACCGGGCTCGTCGTCCCGCCCCGCAATCCGCGGGCGCTCGCCGAGGCGTGCACGGCACTGCTGCGCGACCCCGAGCGCCGTGCACGCCTGGGCGCGGCCGCCCGCGCACGCGCCCAGGAACTGTTCTCGGTCGAGCAGAACATCGAGGCGTTCCACGGTCTGTATCTGGAGATCGTGGCGCGGAGCCCGGTCCGCCGGTCCGCCCTCGACGCCGCCGGCGACCCGCTGCCGTTCGCGGTCCCCGCCGAGGCCCGGCTGCCCGGCCGCTGGACCGGCCCGGGAACGGTCGGCACCGCGGCCCGGCGCGTGCCCGGATGGGCGGCGGGGGCCCCGGTACGGGGCACCGCCGCTCCGGGCACTCCGCGTTCCACGGTCCCGGCGGCGGAGGGAGCCCGATGAGCGGCGTCGGCGAGGACCTGGCCGTGGGGGCGGAGAGCGGGAGGCAGGGCGTGCACGCGGGCGCGCGCGCTGGTGACGGCGTGCGCGCCGGTGGGGCCGGCGTGCCCAGTGGGGTCGGTGTGGCCAGTGTGCCCAGTGTGCCCAGTGTGCCCAGTGGGACCGGTGTGGCCGGTGTGGCCGGTGTGCCCGGTGGGACAGCCCCGTCGCCCGCCGCCGCCCGGCGCGGTGCCGTGGACCCGGTGAAGGCCCTGATGCACCGTCATCGCGACCTGTGCGAACGCGCCGTCGACCCGCTGGAGATCGCCGCCGGCCTCGAGGCGCACGGCGTCACCGACCGCACCGCCGCCCGCTTCCGGCACCGGGACGTCTTCTCCCTCGCCGAGGAGATGTACGCCCGCGTCCCCCGCGACGCCGACCCACCCGCACGCCCCGCGCCCGGCACACCGCCCGCGTCCCCGGCGCCCCGGCGGACCTGGGCGCTGCTGACCCTGCTGCCCGGCGTCCTGGGCGCCGCGACGATCACCGGTCTGCGCCTCACCCACGGCAGGACCCGCCTCCTGCTCGTCACCGTGGGAGCGCTCGCCGTCGTCCTCGCCCTGCGCGCGGCCCTGCGCAGGGGGCCGCTGGGCCCACGCGAGGGCATCCGCGCCGGAGCCCACCGCAGCGGTACCTGGACCTGCTGGCTGCTCGTCCACGCCGCCCTCGGCGACGGCCTGCTGCGCGCCGCCGTCGCCGGCGGCCCCGACGACCTGCCCGCCGGTACGGGGGGCGGCGCCTGGCCCGTCGCCCTCGCGCCGGTCCTCGCTCTCCTCCTGTCCTGCGCGCCGGCCGCCTGGTGCGCCCACCTCCTCTCCGTCCGCGCCCGCCGCCGGCTGGACACCAGCCACGGCCTGGAGGAGTTCGCCGCCTCCGTACGGCCCCTGCTGCTCGGCACGTTCGCCCTGTACCTGTGCGCGCTCGCCGCGCTGACCGCCCTCTGCGCGGCCGCCCTCGGCGAACCCGCCGGCTACGCCACCACCCTCACCCTGGGCACGCTCCTCCTGGCCGCCCGCCTCCTGCACGCCCACGGCTTCCCCCACGCCCCGGCGGCCGCCCTCGCGGGCGCCGCGGCGGCCGAGGCGCTCGCCGTCGCCACCGTCTTCGCGGGACGACTCCCCGGGTGCGGCTTCCTCGCCGTCCCCGTGGACACCCTGGTGTCCGCCCGGGGCCCGTCCGCCGTCGCCGCCCTGGTGTGCGGCACGGCGGCGCTGGCCCTGCTCGTGCCCGCCGCCCGCACCCTGACCAGGGCCTCGGCCCACGCCCGAACGGCCCCGCCGTGCTGACGCCCGGCCACGCCCCCGCGCCCCCGGGCCCGGCACCACCCCCGCCGCGCCCCGATCCACGCACCACGCACGCGCTCCGCGCCCCAGCCGCAGACCGGCGCACCACCCGCTCGACACCACCCCCTCAAGGAGAGACCCGATGACCACCTCCCGATCCGGAGCGACCGGAGCCACCGGGGCGCCCGGTGCCCCCGCGGTCGCGGGAGCCCCCGCGGTCACAGGAGCCGCCGCACCGCCGAGACCGGCCATGACGCACACCCGGAGGGCCGCACGATGAGGGTCCTGCTGATCGGAGCCAACGGCTACCTCGGCCGCTTCGTCGCCGACCGTCTGCTCGCCGACCCGGCCGTCCAGCTCACCGCGCTCGGCCGCGGCGACGACGCGGACGTCCGCTTCGACCTCGCGACCGGCAGCCCCGGCGCACTGACCCGGTTCCTCGACGCCGTCCACCCGCAGGTCGTCGTCAACTGCGCGGGCGCCACCCGCGGCGGCGCCCGCGACCTCACCCGGCACAACACCGTCGCCGTCGCCACCGTCTGCGAGGCGCTGCGCCGCAGCGGCTGCGGCGCCCGGCTGGTGCAGCTCGGCTGCGGCGCCGAGTACGGCCCGAGCCAGCCCGGCTCCTCCACCGCCGAGGACGCCGTACCGCGCCCCGGCGGCCCGTACGGCGTCAGCAAGCTCGCCGCCACCGAACTCGTCCTCGGCTCGGGCCTGGACGCCGTCGTGCTCCGCGTGTTCTCACCGGCCGGACCCGGCACCCCCGCCGGATCTCCGCTGGGCCGGCTCGCCGAGGCCATGCGGCGCGCCATGCAGTCCGGCGACGGCGAACTCAAACTCGGCGGCCTCGGCGCCCAGCGCGACTTCGTCGACGTCCGCGATGTCGCCCGCGCCGTCCACGCCGCCTCGCTCTCCGCGGCACAGGGCGTCATCAACATCGGCTCCGGCCGCGCCGTCCGGCTCCGCGACGCCGCCGCGATCCTGGCGCGCGTCGCCGGATACGGCGGTGCCCTCCACGAACTCGATGGACCGCCCGGCGGCCATCTGCGGGCCACCATCGGCCATCCCCGCTCCGACCCCGACCACGCCGCACCGGTCGCGTACCCGTACCCGGACGGCTGCGGGAGCTGGCAGCAGGCCGATGTGCGCACCGCCCGCGACCGGCTGGGCTGGCGGCCCCGGATCAACCTGGAGGAGTCCCTCGCCGACATCTGGATGGAGGCGGCATGTCGTATCTGACGGGCACTCCGACGGGCCTCGCCGGGGCCGGCACCACCGACGTCCGCACCGGCATCGGTGTCCCCGGCATCGCCCACCCCCTCCTTGCGCCCGCCGAGTGGGGCGACCTCGCCCGTCCCGGCCCGCCTCTGCACTGGGTGGTCCTCGACGTCGCCGGCGGCCCCGGGGCGCGCCCCGACCCGCACTGCCTCGCCGCGGCGGGCCGGCTGCGCAACGCGGGCGTCCGGGTCCTCGGCCGGGTCGACACCGCGCACGGCTTCCGCGCCTTCGCGGAGCGGATCGCCGACGCGCGGCGCTACCTCGACTGGTACCAGGTCGACGGCTTCCTCCTGGACCGCTGTCCGAGCGACCGCGCCACGCTCCCCGAGATCCGTCGCACCGTCACCACGCTCCGCACGCTGCGTGACACGCCCCACATCGTGCTCGGTCACGGCGTCCATCCGCACCCCGGCTACGCCGAGCTGGCCGACCAGCTCGTCACCTTCTCCGGCGCCTGGAGCGACTACCGCTGGTCCCAGGTCGCCGAGTGGACCGCGGACCATCCGCCCGAGCGCTTCTGCCACTTGGTGCACGGGGTGCCCCGAAGCCATCTCGACGAGGCGCTGCGCATCGCCCGCTGGCAGGGCGCGGGGACGATCTGGTTCACCGACCGGCACGACCAGGGTGGCCGGTGCGACCCCTGGGAGACCATGCCCGGCTACTGGGACGATCTCGTCTCGCGGATCGGAACAGGTGTCTCGGAATGAAGAAGCGCGTGGCAGTGTTACGGGGAGAACAACTGTAGTGATCGACCGACCAACGGAGTCCCCGTGTCGCTGCCACCCCTGGTCGAGCCAGCCTCCGAACTCACCGTAGACGAGGTTCGCCGGTACTCCCGCCACCTGATCATCCCGGACGTCGGGATGGACGGGCAGAAGCGGCTGAAGAACGCCAAGGTGCTCTGTGTGGGCGCCGGCGGCCTGGGCTCGCCGGCGCTGATGTACCTGGCGGCGGCGGGCGTGGGCACGCTCGGCATCGTGGAGTTCGACGAGGTCGACGAGTCCAACCTCCAGCGTCAGATCATCCACAGCCAGGCCGACATCGGCCGCTCCAAGGCCGAGTCCGCGCGCGACTCCGTCAAGGGCATCAACCCGTACGTGAACGTGATCCTCCACGAAGAGCGGCTCGAGGCCGAGAACGTGCTGGACATCTTCAGCCAGTACGACCTGATCGTCGACGGCACGGACAACTTCGCGACCCGCTACCTGGTCAACGACGCGTGCGTGCTGCTGAACAAGCCGTACGTATGGGGTTCGATCTACCGCTTCGACGGCCAGGCGTCCGTCTTCTGGTCCGAGCACGGCCCCTGCTACCGGTGCCTGTACCCGGAGCCCCCGCCGCCGGGCATGGTCCCCTCCTGCGCCGAGGGCGGTGTCCTCGGTGTGCTGTGCGCGTCCATCGGCTCCATCCAGGTCACCGAGGCGATCAAGGTCCTCACCGGCACCGGTGAACCCCTGGTCGGCCGCCTGATGATCTACGACGCCCTGGAGATGCAGTACCGCCAGGTCAAGGTCCGCAAGGACCCGAACTGCGCGGTCTGCGGCGAGAACCCGACCGTCACCGAACTCATCGACTACGAGGCCTTCTGCGGCGTCGTCTCCGAGGAGGCCCAGGAGGCGGCGGCCGGTTCGACGATCACTCCCAAGCAGCTCAAGGAGTGGATCGACGACGGCGAGAACATCGAGATCATCGACGTCCGCGAGCCGAACGAGTACGAGATCGTCTCCATCCCGGGCGCCAAGCTGATCCCGAAGAACGAGTTCCTGCTCGGCACCGCCCTGGAGGGCCTGCCCCAGGACCGGAAGATCGTCCTGCACTGCAAGACGGGTGTCCGCAGTGCGGAAGTCCTCGCGGTGCTGAAGTCCGCGGGCTTCGCGGACGCCGTGCACGTCGGCGGCGGTGTGATCGGCTGGGTCAACCAGATCGAGCCGAGCAAGCCGGTCTACTGACCCGGCACGAACAGCCCTGACGGCCTCACCTGCCTCACCGGCCGAGCGGCGGGGGCTTCGGACACCACGGGTGCCCGGAGCCCCCGCCGTCGTCATGAGCAGACCGTGCCGTCCTTCGGCACCGTGCCCTTGAGCAGATACGCGTCCACCGCGGCGTCGACACAGTCGCTCCCGCTGCCGTACGCACCGTGCCCCTCGCCCTTCCAGGTGAGCAGCACCCCGACGCCCTTGCCCAGCTCGTCGGCCATCTCGCGGGCACCCTCGTAGGGGGTCGCCGGGTCGCCGGTGTTGCCCACCAGCAGGATCGGCGCGGCACCCGGCGCGCTCACCTCCGGGGTGTCGAACTGCCCCGCCACCGGCCAGTCGTGGCACCAGCCGGCCGTGTCCCAGCCGAGGAAGTCGCCGAAGACGGGCGAGATCTTCTCGAACTCCGGCAGCAGCTTCTTCGTCTCCTCGGCGGTCGGCCGCTGCTTGTCGTCCAAGCACGATATGACGCGCTGGGAGTGGGTCGTCGTGCCGTAGTTCCCCGAGGGGTCGCGCTCGTTGTAGCTGTCGGCGAGCGACAGCAGTTCGGAGCCGTCACCTCGCTCGGCCGCCTCCAGCGCGCTGGTCAGGGCCGGCCAGCTCTGCTCGCTGTAGAGCGGCAGGACGACACCGATGACGGCGAGCGACTGGGTCAGCTCACGGCCGTCCGAGGTCGGCAGCGGGTCACTGTCGATCCGGTCCAGGAGGTCCGCGATCTTCGCGCTGCCCCGCTTCGGGTCCTGGCCGGTGGACTTGAGGTAGTCCTCCAGCGCGCGCTGGAAGCCCCGGGCCTGGTTCTTGGCGTGGCCGACGGTGTCGGCGCTCGGGTCGACGACCGCGTCCAGGATCAGCCGCCCCACGTTCTTCGGGAACAAGTGGGCGTACACGCCGCCCAGTTCGGTGCCGTAGGAGATGCCGAAGTAGTGCATCCTGGTGTCGCCGAGGACCTGGCGCATCAGGTCCATGTCGCGGGCGGTGTCCGTGGTGGAGACGTGCGCCAGCAGGGAGCCGGCGCTCTTCTCACAGCCCTTGCCGAAGTCCTCGGCGTCCTGGAAGTAGGCCCGCTCCTCCGCCGCGGTGTCCGGGGTGGAGTCGAGGGACTCGGCGGCCTGGATCTCCTTGTCGTCGCGGCAGCGGACGCCCTCGCTCCGGCTCACCCCGCGCGGGTCCCAGCTCACCAGGTCGTAGCTGTCGCGGAGCGTGGAGAACGCGGAGCCGTAGGAGGGGAGCGTGGACACGCCGGAGCCGCCGGGGCCGCCGAAGTTGAACAGCAGCGAGCCGACCCGCTTGTCGCCCTTGGCTCGGGATGCGGCGCGGACCAGCGCGAGGTCGATGGTCTTGCCTTCAGGCTTCGACCAGTCCAGCGGCACCTTCAGCGACGCGCACCGCCACTCCCCGCCGGGCGCGGAGTCGTCGGCGGTGGACCTGCACCGGCCCCAGTCGAGCTTCTGCCCGGTCAGCGAGGCGGGCAGCGCCGCCGTGGCCGGGGAGCCGTCCGACGGTCGCGCGCCGGCCGAGGCCCCCTTGCCGTCGCCCCCGTCGTCCGACGAGCCGCCGCTACAGCCGGTCGCCAGCAGTGCGGCGGTGGCGCCGAGCGCCGCCCACCGTAGGTATCGCGCCATGTGCATTTCCCCCCTCGCGGACCGTCCGCGCCGGGTGGCGGGACGGCAGTCCTGCCATGGTAGGCGGAGTGGGGCGCACCCGGATGAGCCTGTGGATAACCTTTTGACCTGCGGCTTTGCCAGATCCCCGGGGATTTCGAGGTCTCGGGGTGAGGTCAGGAGCAGACGGTGCCCGCCGCCGGCACCGTGCCGTCGAGGAGGTAGCCGTTCACCGCCGACTGGACGCACTCGTTCTTGCTGTCGTAGGCGCCGTGCCCCTGCCCCCGGTAGGTCAGTTCGACACCGACGCCCTCGCCGAGCGCGTCCACCATCCGCCCCGCCCCCTCGTACGGGGTCGCCGGGTCACCGGTGTTGCCGATGACGAGGATCGGCGCCGCGCCGGGCGCGCTGACGTCGGGGTGGTCGGCGGCGCCCGGCACCGGCCAGTCGGTGCAGGTGACCATGGACCAGGCCAGGAAGTCCCCGAACAGCGGGGAGGCGGCACGGAACTCCGGCAGCCGCGCCTCGACGTCGGCGACGGAGTAGCGCGGCTTGTCGTCGGCGCAGTTGATGGAGACGTTGGCGGCCGCGATGTTGCTGTACTCGCCGTTCTCGCTGCGGCCGTTCATCGAGTCGGACAGCAGCATCAGGATCCTGCCGTCCCCGTCGTACGCCTGCTCCAGCCCCTCGGTGAGGTACGGCCAGAAGTCCTTGGAGTACAGGGCCTGAGCGATCCCGTTGGTCGCGGCGCTCTGGGTCAGCTCGCGCGGGAAGGCACCCGGGATCGGTTTGGCGTCGAGGTCCTTCAGCAGCGTGGCGATCCGGTTCTTCACGTCCTCGGCGGTGTCGCCGACCGGGCAGTCCTCCACCTGGGACGTGCAGTCCTCGGCGTAGTTGTCGAGGGCCCGCTGGAAGCCCCTGGCCTGGCCGAGCGCGCCCTGCTCGGAGGTCTGCGTCGGATCGACGACCGCGTCGAACACGGCCCGCCCCACGTTCTTCGGGAACAGGTGGGCGTACACGCCGCCCAGTTCGGTGCCGTAGGAGATGCCGAAGTAGTACAGCCTGCGGTCGCCCAGCACCTGGCGCATCAGATCCATGTCACGGGCCGCGTCGGTGGTGCGCACATGCGGCAGGGTCTTCCCGGAGTTCCGCTCGCAGGCCGCGTTGAACTCCTCGGTGTTGTCCAGCAGCGTGGCGCGCTCGGCGGCGTCGTCGGGGGTCGTGTCCTGCTGGAAGTACGCGTCGAGCTGCCGGTCGTTCTCGCAGCGCACCCCGGCGCTGCGGCCCACCCCGCGCGGGTCGAAGCTGACCAGGTCGTAGCGGGTGCGCAGCTTCTCGTAGTCCTCGCCGAACGCGGGCAGGGTGCTGACGCCCGAGCCGCCGGGGCCGCCGAAGTTGAAGACCAGGGAGCCGATCCGTCGGTCAGCGGGGCCGCTCGTTTGGGCCCGGATCAGCGCGATCCCGATCGTGTCGCCCTTCGGGTCGTCCCAGTCCAGGGGTGCCTTCATGGTGGCGCACTGCCAGGTGCCGCCGTTCGGCAGCGGGGAGGGGGCACTGCCGCCGCCCTCCGCCTGCGACGGGGCCGGACAGTCCTCCCAGTCCAGCTTCTGCGCCGTCAGATCCTCGTCCCCGGCATCCTTGCCGCACCCGGCCACCAGGCACGACAGCAGAAGGGCGGACACGGCGGCGGCGCGCAGACGGGAGGGGTTCGGCATGCCCCCATCCTGCGGTCGGCCCCGCCCCCGCGCGCGGGGCGCGGGCCGTACGAGGTACGGCCCGGGAGCGCCTAGAGGGCGCCCTTGCGGGTGAGGTGGTTGAAAGCCAGCCAGCCCGGCAGCACCGGGATCCACAGCGTCAGCAGCCGGAAGAGCAGCACCGCCGGGGCGGCGACCTCCTTGGGCAGCCCGACCGCGATCAGGCCGACCGTCAGGGTCGCCTCGACGGCACCGACACCGCCCGGGGTGGGGGCGGCGGAGCCGAGCGCGTTGCCTGCGAGGAAGACGACGGCGACGCTGGCGATGCTGATCGAGGTCGTCTCGTCGCCGAACGCGCGGATCGACGCGTCCAGACACATCACGAAGCAGGCCGTCAGCAGCAGCATGCCGCCGATGCCGGTGACCAGCTTCTGCGGCCGCTGGAGCACGTCCAGCATGCGCGGCACGACGCCCGCGAACAGCGACCGCACGCGCGTGACGACGAACTTCCGCAGGAACGGCACCGAGGTCACCACGAGGACCAGGACCGCCACCGTCAGCAGCCCGGCGATGACCGTACGGGACGGCGACAGCGACGGTGTCTTCTCGGTGCCCGTCAGATAGCCGAAGGACAGCAGCATCAGGATGTGGCAGCCCAGCCCGAACAACTGCGAGGCGCCGACGCTGGCCACCGCGAGCCCCGGCCGCACCCCCGCCCGCTGGAGGAACCGCGTGTTGAGGGCGACGCCGCCGACCGCGGCCGGGGCCACGATCTTCACGAACGACCCGGCGACCTGCGCGGCCACCGTCCGCACGAACGGCACCCTCTCCGGCACGAACCCCAGCAGGCTCATCGCCGCGGCGAGATAGCTCAGCGCCGAGAACAGCACCGCCGCGGCCACCCAGCCCCACTCGGCGTTGGCGACCAGCGGCCCGAACTCGATGTGGGTGAGCTGGGTGAGCAGGAAGTACGCGCCGATGGCGCCGGCGATGAAGCTGATCAGGGTGCGCGGCCGCACCCGCTCCAGCCGGGCCGGCTCGACCGGGGCCTGCGGGCGGATCAGCAGCACCTCGTGCCGGATCTGGGTCAGCAGATCCTCCTCGCGGGCCTCCTCCAGCGCCTCGTCGATGGCCCGCTTCTCGGCCCGCTGCTCCGCGCGTACGGCCTTCTTGTCGGCCTTCCGGTCAGCCTTCCTGTCGGCCTTCTCCAGGTCCACCGGCTCGTCGTGCCCGTCGCCCAGCCTGGCCTGCTTGGCCTGCCGGGACGCCTCCAGGACCGCTTCGCGCTCGCGCTGGGCGCGCTCGCGGGCCAGGCGGCGCAGCGTCGCGCGCGTGGAGCGGCTGAGCGCGATCGGCTGGAGCATCGGCAGACAGTCGGCCACGGTGTCCGGGCCGAGCAGGCTCACCGCCGAGGCGACCGCCCGATCGGCGCCCACCCGCAGGCCGAGCGTCACCAGCAACTGGGAGATGTCCATGCGCAGCAGCAGGTTGTTCGCCGCGATCTCACCGACGCGCAGATCGGTCAGGATGACCGTGCCGGAACGATCCACCAGAATCGCGTCCCCCACCAGCCTGCGGTGTGCGATGCGCCGCGACTGGAGGGCGCGCACCTGGTGCCAGGTGTCCCGCAGCAGCTCGTCGGTGATCTCCTCGTCGGCCAGCGAGTCGAGCGTGCGCCCGCCGGTGTGCTCGTAGACGAGCATCACGGCGTCCGGGCCGAGTTCCGAGGTCGCGATCAGCTTCGGCGCGTTGGCGCCCGCGGCGATCGCCGCGTAGGCGAGCAGCGCCTCCTGTTCGAGGGCCTGGCGCAGCGACTGGAGGCTGCTGCGGGTGGCGAAGCCCCGCAGCGTCAGATTGCGCCACGCGCGGTAGAAGAAGCCCTGCGCCTGCTGTTCGCGGTCGACGACCGTGACGTCCAGCGGTGGACCGTCCTCCAGGGTGACGAAGTAGCGCCGGCCGCGGTCGCCGGTCTCGGCGGCGTCCGGTGCCTCCTCACGGGCCGCGCTCACCGGGTGGAAGCCGACGTGCCGCAGGCCCGCCATCAGCGTGCGCCCGGTGGGCCGTACGTTCGGCGAGCCGACCGCGTACAGCGTGCCGTACGCCACCGTCCAGCCGATCAGTACCGTCAGGATGATCGAGAACGGGGTGGTGTAGCCGGTGACGAGCATCGAGAACGCGTCGAGGAGCAGCACGATCCACAGCACCGACCGCCAGCGCGGCCGACGAGACATGCCGACGGCCGTCATGTACGCGATGACGGGCGCGAGATAGCCGTGCACCGGGTCGGTGAGGGCGTGGATGTCACCGGGGGAGGGCTGGGTCAGCGCCTCCTGGATCGAGCCCGGGGCGGCCTTCGCCACCCAGAGGTCGGTGGCGAGGGTCACACCATGGGCGAGGACGGCCGCGAGCACACCGTCGGCGATGCGCAGTCCGTCCCGTTTGATGAGGCGTTCGATCGCGAATGCGACGGGCACCAGCAGGATCGCGATGCTGGACGCCAGTCCGGCGATCTTGATGAGCAGGTCGGGCGCCTGTCCGGTGCCCTTGTTGATGTCCTGTTCGAGGCCCGAGGTCGTGCCGTGGGCGAAGGCGGCGATGCCCAGGAGCACGGCGATCGCGAGGACACCGACCAGCAGCCGCATCAGGTCGGAAGGGCGGTGCACACGCGCGGGGAGCAGCGGTTCGTCGCCTTCCACCTCGTCGATGTGCACCTCCTCCCGCCGGTCGTCGGCGGCCTCCGGGCGCGACCCGGCGTCAGAGGTGCCCTCGGCGTCCTCGGGGTGCACACCCTGCTGCTTCATCGTCTCTTCTTGATCTCGTATCACCGGTCACCGCCCGCACGATGGTGGCATGCCGCACCGACACACGGGGGCATCAGGGTGCAAACGCGGGGGCGCACAGTCTGCCCGAAGGCCGTTCCCGGGGCGAGGGTCACGCACGGTGGCGGGCCCGTCGCATTGTCGGTGCGGTGCGGCAGGATGGGTCGGATGAGCGAGCAGAGCCTTCCGGACGACGCCCGCCCGGAGTACACGGACGCCCTCCCCGAGTACGCCGAGCGGGTCCTCGGCGTCGCGGAGCTGATCCCGCGGGGCCGGGTCATGACCTACGGCGACGTCGCCGAGTGGCTCGACGAGGGCGGCCCCCGGCAGGTCGGCCGGGTGATGGCCCTCTACGGCGGAGCGGTGCCCTGGTGGCGCGTGGTGCGCGCGGACGGCCGTCTGCTGCCCGGGCACGAACTGCGCGCGCTGGAGAACTACCGCGCCGAGGGCACGCCCCTGAAGGAGGCGAGCAGGGCCGCCGAGGGCCATCTGCCGCGCCTCGACATGAGACGCGCGCGATGGGACGGCGGCGGACACGCGGAAGCTCACACCTGACAGCTTCCGCCATCGGAGGGTGCCGAGGGCAGCCCGTACTCCGTCCGGGGGAACCGGGAGGAGCCGGGGACGTCCGTGGCATGGCGTACGTTCGAGGGGCAGGTGGCGCGCGTGGCGCGCCGACGGTGACCAACAGCACACCCACCAGGACCGGCGAACCACGTGAGCTCCTCTTTCTCCACCAGGCACCTGTCGCACCCCCAGGGGCGACAGGGGAACCGTGGCGCTTACCGACTGGTCCGTTCCCGGCCGGCCCAGACGGATCCCCCTCCCCTGGACGCCGCACAGCGCTCCGTGGTTGAGCACACCGCAGGACCGCTGCTCGTCCTCGCAGGACCCGGCACCGGCAAGACCACCACCCTCGTCGAGTCCGTCGCGGCCCGGATCGCCCGCGGCGGCGACCCCGCGCGGGTGCTCGTGCTCACCTTCAGCCGCAAGGCCGCCGTCGAGCTGCGCGACCGGATGGCGCTGCGCATGGGCGCCGCCCGCGCGCCCCAGGCGACCACCTTCCACTCGTACTGCTACGCCCTGGTCCGCGCCCACCAGGACTCCGAGCTGTTCGTGGAGCCCCTGCGGCTGCTGTCCGGCCCCGAGCAGGACGTGGCCGTCCGCAGCCTGCTCGCCGGCCAGATCGACCTGCAGCGCCTCGGCCTCGCGCATGTGCGCTGGCCCGACGAACTGCGCGCCTGCCTCACCACCCGCGGGTTCGCCGACGAGGTCCGCGCGGTGCTCGCCCGCAGCCGTGAACTGGGCCTGGGCCCGGAGGCGCTGGACGCCTTCGCCGCCCGCATCGGCCGCCCCGACTGGCGGGCCGCGGCCGCCTTCCTCGCCGAGTACCTCGACGTCCTCGACCTGCACGGCGTGATCGACTACGCCGAACTCGTCCACCGCGCGGTCCTCCTCGCCCACCGCGAGGAGGTCGCCGAGCGCCTCGCCGCCCGGTACGACGCCGTCTACGTCGACGAGTACCAGGACACCGACCCCGCGCAGGTACGGCTGCTGCGCGCGCTGGCCGGCGGCGGCCGTACCCTCGTCGCCTTCGGCGACCCCGACCAGTCGATCTACACCTTCCGCGGCGCCGATGTGAACGGCATCCTGGACTTCCCCGAAGCCTTCCCCGGCCGGGACGGCCGCCCGGCCCCCGTGGAGGTCCTGCGGACCTCCCGCCGCTCCGGCGCGACCCTGCTGGCCGCCACCCGGCTGCTGACCCAGCGCATGCCGCTCACCCGCCTCCCGGCGCAGAAGGTCCGCGCCCACCGCGAACTGTCCGCCGCGCGCGACGGGGGCCGCGTCGAGGTCTACACGTATCCGACCCCCGGCACCGAGCTGGACAACGTCGCCGACATCCTGCGCCGCGCGCATCTGGAGGACGGCGTCCCCTGGGGCGAGATGGCCGTCCTGGTCCGCGCCGGCTCCCGCACCATCCCCACGGTCCGCCGCGCCCTCACGGCGGCCGGCGTCCCCCTCGACATCGACGGCGACGACCTGCCGCTGCGCCACGAACCGGCGGTGGCCCCTCTGCTGACGGCCCTGCGGGCGGTGGCCATGGCGGAGGCGTCGTCGGGGGAGGGCGCGGGTGCCGCCGTAGCGGAGAAGACCTCCGGCGAGCCCGGTGGGCCCGGTGCCTGCTGGCTGGACACCGAGACCGCGCTCACCCTCCTCACCTCCCCCCTCGCCGGCATGGACGCCGCCGACCTGCGCCGCCTGGGACGCGCCCTGCGCGAGGAGGAGCGCGCCGCCGGCACCCCCCTGCCGCCGCCCTCCGACGAACTGCTCGCGCGCGCCCTGGCCGAGCCCGAGCGGCTCGTCACCCACGACCCCACCTACGCGCGCGGGGCGCAGCGGCTCGGCGCGCTGCTCGCCACGGCCCGGGAACGCCTCGCGCGCGGCGGCACCGCCGAGGAGGCGCTCTGGGACCTTTGGGAGGGCACCCCGTGGCCCACCCGCCTGGAGCGGGCGGCCCGGCGCGGCGGCGCGGCCGGCCGCAACGCCGACCGCGACCTGGACGCCGTGTGCGCCCTGTTCGCCACCGCCGCGCGCGCGGAGGAGCGCACCGGCGGCCGCGGCGCCCTGAACTTCCTGGCCGAGATCGAGGCCGAGGACATCGCCGCCGACACCCTCACCCGCCGCGCCGTGCGCCCCGACGCCGTCCGCCTGATGACCGCGCACCGCGCCAAGGGCCTGGAATGGAGCCTGGTCGTCGTCGCCGGTGTGCAGGAGGGACTCTGGCCCGACCTGCGCCGCCGCGGCTCGCTCCTGGAGGCCGACCGCATCGGCCGCGACGGACTCGCCGAACCGCTCACCCCGGGCGCGCTGCTCGCCGAGGAGCGCCGCCTCTTCTACGTCGCCGCCACCCGCGCGCGGGACCGCCTCGTCGTGACCGCCGTCAAGGCGCCCGCCGACGACGGCGACCAGCCGTCCCGCTTCCTCACCGAACTGGGCGTCGAACCCAGGGACGTCACCGGCCGCCCGCGGCGGCCGCTGTCCGTCGCCGCGCTCGTCGCCGAACTGCGCTCCACGACCGTCGACCCGCGTGTGTCCGCCGCCCTCCGGGAGGCGGCCGCCCACCGGCTCGCCCGGCTCGCCGCGCTCGCCGACGAGGACGGCCGGCCGCTGGTGCCGTCCGCGCACCCCTACCGCTGGTGGGGCATGTTCGAACCGACCGAGAGCAAGGTGCCGCTGCGCGACCGCGACCAGCCCGTCGTGCTCTCCGGCAGCGCCCTCGACCAGCTCGCCAACACCTGCGCCCTCCAGTGGTTCCTGGGCCGCGAGGTCAAGGCCGACGCCCCCGCCACCGTCGCCCAGGGGTTCGGCAACGTCGTGCACGTCCTCGCCGACGAGGTCGCCTCCGGACACACCCCGGCCGACCTGGCCGTCCTCATGGAGCGCCTCGACTCCGTGTGGAACGCGCTCGCCTTCGACGCGCCCTGGAAGTCCGCGCAGGAGAAGGAGCACGCGCGTGTGGCGCTCGAACGCTTCCTGAAGTGGCACGTCATGGACCGCACCGGGCGCACACCCGTGGCGAGCGAGCACGACTTCGACGTCACCCTCGAAGCGGGCGACTACGAGGTCCGCATCCGCGGCCAGATGGACCGCGTCGAGGCGGACGGCGAAGGCCGCGCCTATGTTGTCGACTTCAAGACCGGCAAGCAGGCCCCGACCGCCCGCGAGGTCGCACACCATCCCCAGCTCGCCGTCTACCAGCTCGCCGTCCGCGAAGGTGCCGTCGACGACGCCTTCGACGGCGTGCGCCCGCTGCCGGGCGGCGCCGAACTCGTCCAGTTGCGTCAGGGCGCCGCCCAGCGGGACGGCGGCGAGACCCTGCCCAAGGTGCAGGCGCAGGAGCCGCTGGAGGGGGAGTGGGTCGGCGACCTGCTCGCCACGGCCGCCGGAAAGGTCCTCGACGAGCGGTTCAGCCCGAGCACCGGACAGCACTGCACACACTGCGCCTTCCGCGCGTCGTGCAGCGCCCGGCCCGAAGGCCGCCACGTGGTCGAGTGAGACGGCGGGGATCGGGCCGTACCCGTGTGACCCGGCTCGTGTGACCCGGCTCGTGCGACGCGGCTCGTGTGACGGACCGCACCACTGGCGCTGACCTGCGCTTCTCCCATCCCGGCGAGGCGATTTGTCATCGACTGTCAGTGGTCGCCGCTAGCCTTCGCCCCATGCCCGCCCGTATCACCGATCCCGAGCAGCTCAAGGAGCTCCTCGGGATCCCCTTCACCCCGGAGCAGACGGCCTGCATCACCGCGCCGCCCGCCCCGCAGGTGATCGTGGCCGGAGCCGGCTCGGGCAAGACGACGGTGATGGCCGCGCGCGTGGTCTGGCTGGTCGGCACCGGCCAGGTCGCCCCCGAGCAGGTCCTCGGCCTCACCTTCACCAACAAGGCCGCGGGCGAACTCGCCGAACGCGTCCGCACGGCACTGGTCGGGGCCGGTGTCACCGACCCCGACGTGATCGACCCGGACAACCCGCCGGGCGAACCGGTCATCTCGACCTACCACGCCTTCGCGGGACGGCTGCTGACCGACCACGGACTGCGCATCGGCCTGGAACCGTCCGCCCGGCTCCTCGCCGACGCCACCCGCTACCAGCTCGCCGCGCGCGTGCTGCGCGAGGCCCCCGGCCCCTACCCCTCGCTCACCCGCTCCTTCGCCGACCTGGTCAGCGACCTCCTCGCCCTCGACGCCGAACTCGCCGAACACCTCGTCCGGCCCGAGGACCTGCGCACCTGGGACGCCGGGCTGCTCACCGCCCTCGAAGGCGCCAAGCTCACCAACGCCGACCTGCGCAAGGTCCCCGAGACGGCCGCCGCCCGCCGGGAACTCGCCGAGCTGGTGCTGCGCTACCGCGCCGCCAAGCGCGAGCGCGACCTGCTCGACTTCGGCGACCAGATCGCCCTGGCCGCGCAGCTCGGCGGGATCCCGGAGGCCGGGCGGATCCTGCGCGACGAGTTCCGGGTCGTCCTGCTCGACGAGTACCAGGACACCTCGGTGGCCCAGCGCATCCTGCTCGCCGGCCTGTTCGGCGGCGGCTCCGGCCACCCCGTGACCGCCGTCGGCGACCCCTGCCAGGCCATCTACGGCTGGCGCGGCGCCTCCGTCGCCAACCTCGACGACTTCCCCGACCACTTCGCCCACGCCGACGGCACCCCCGCCACCCGACAGGCGCTCAGCGAGAACCGCCGCAGCGGCGGCCGTCTCCTCGACCTCGCCAACGGCCTCGCCGAACCCCTGCGCGCCATGCACGCGGGCGTGGAGGCGCTCCGCCCGGCACCCGGCGCCGAACGCGACGGCACGGTCCGCTGCGCCCTCCTGCCCACCCACGCCGAGGAGATCGACTGGATCGCCGACTCCGTTGCCCACCTCGTCGCCACCGGCACGGCCCCCGGCGAGATCGCCGTGCTGTGCCGCACCGCCACCGACTTCGCGGAGATCCAGGGCGCCCTGGTCGCCCGGGACGTGCCCGTCGAGGTGGTCGGCCTCTCCGGACTGCTGCACCTGCCCGAGGTCGCCGACCTGGTCGCCGTCTGCGAGGTGCTCCAGGACCCCGGCGCCAACGCCTCCCTGGTCCGGCTGCTGACCGGCCCGCGCTGGCGCATCGGCCCCCGCGACCTCGCCCTCCTCGGACGGCGGGCCCGGCTGCTCGTCTCCCACGCGCGCGGGGACGACGACGGCGACCTCGACCGCCGTCTCGCCGAGGCCGTCGAGGGGGTCGACCCCTCCGAGGTGATATCGCTCGCGGACGCCCTCGACACCTTCCTGGAGACGCCGCTGGAGGGCGCGCGCGACGACGGACTGCCCTTCTCGCCGGACGCGCGCGTGCGCTTCGCCCGGCTCGCCGCCGAACTGCGCGACCTGCGCCGCTCCCTGTCCGACCCGCTGATGGACGTCCTCCACCGCGTCCTCGCCGTCACCGGCCTGGAGGTCGAGCTGTCGGCGTCCCCGCACGCCCTGGCCGCCCGCCGCTGCGAGACCCTGTCCAACTTCCTCGACGTCGCCGCGTCCTTCGCCGCCGCCGAGAGCGAGGCGAGCCTGCTCGCCTTCCTGGGCTTCCTGCGCACCGCCGCCCAGTACGAGAAGGGCCTCGACAACGCCCTGCCCGGCGGCGAGAACACCGTCAAGGTGCTCACCGCCCACAAGTCCAAGGGCCTCGAATGGGACGTCGTCGCCGTCCCCGGCCTGGTCAGCGGCACCTTCCCCAGCGGTCAGGGCCGCGAGAAGTGGACCGCCCAGGCCAAGGTGCTGCCGCACGCGCTGCGCGGCGACGCCGACACCCTGCCCGACATCGACGCCTGGGACTCCCGGGGCATGAAGTCCTTCCACGAGGCGATGAAGGACCACCAGCACACCGAGGAACTCCGCCTCGGCTACGTCACGTTCACCCGCCCCCGCTCCCTCCTCCTCGGCTCCGGCCACTGGTGGGGCCCCACCCAGAAGAAACCGCGCGGCCCCTCCGACTTCCTGCACGCGCTGTACGAGCACTGCGCGGCCGGACACGGCGAGATCGAGGCATGGGCCGACGAACCGGCGGAGGACGAGGAGAACCCCACCCTGCACGCGGCACGGGCCGACCAGGTCTGGCCGCTCCCGCTGGACGACGCCGCGCTCGCCCGCCGCCGTGCCGCCGCCGAGACGGTCCTCGCCCACCTGGACGCCCTCGCCGCACACGCGTCCGACGACCCCGCCGCCACCGCCACCCACGATCCGGACATGTACGACGACCCGGACTGGCCGCCACCGCCCGACGGGGACGACGAGCACGACGGCTACGAGGCGTACGACGAGGAGGACCCGTTCGGCGACGACCCGTTCGAAGACGCCCCGTTCGGGGACGAGACCCTCGGGGACGACCCGTACGACGACACCACCCGGGTCACCGTCCCCCACCAGGCCCCACCCCCCGAGCCCCCCGTCACCACCCCCGTCACCACCCCTGCCCCCACCCCCGATCCCGGCCGCCGCCGCCCCCGTCTCACCCCGGAGGAGGCCCGTACCGTCGGCTCCTGGGACCGCGACCTCGACGCGCTCTCCGGGGAGCTGCTGCGCGCCCGCCGCGGCGTCACCGACGTCCCCCTGCCGACGACCCTGAGCGCCTCCCAGGTGCTGCGGCTGGCCACCGACCCCGACGGGCTCGCGCAGGAACTCGCGCGCCCCATGCCGCGCCCGCCGCAACCCGCCGCGCGCCGGGGCACCCGATTCCACGCCTGGGTGGAGGCCCGCTTCGAGGAACTGACGCTTCCGCTGCTGGAACCGGACGAACTGCCCGGCGCCGACGCGGAGATCGCCGACGAACACGACCTGGAGGCCCTCAAGGAGGCGTTCGAGCGCACCGACTACGCCCGCCGCACCCCCTACCGCGTCGAGGCCCCCTTCCAGCTCGCCCTCGCCGGACGCGTCGTACGGGGCCGGATCGACGCCGTCTACAAGGAGGGCGACGGCGCCTCGGCGACGTACGAGATCGTCGACTGGAAGACCAACCGGCTGCGCACCGCCGACCCGCTCCAGCTCGCCCTGTACCGGCTCGCCTGGGCCGAGCAGCAGGGCGTCCCCGTGGAATCCGTCACAGCGGCGTTCCTCTATGTGCGCACCGGAGAGGTCGTACGGCCCGCCGGGCTGCCCGATCGTGCGGCCCTGGAGCGCCTGTTGACGGGCGAAGAGGCCGTTTCCGGCGACCGGGAAGGGCCGGCCGGGCAGGCGGACCGCGCCCGTCCGCCCGGCGAGGATGTCGGCGCGGGCCGATAGGCTCGTGACCATGAGCCATCCCGTTGACACCGACGTCAGCGCCGTCCGCACATTCATCGAGCAGCACCGCGCCGCCTTCCTCGACGACCTCGCCGAGTGGCTGCGCATCCCCTCGGTGTCGGCGCAGCCCGACCACGCCCCCGATGTGCGCCGCAGCGCGGACTGGCTCGCCGCGAAGCTCGAGGAGACCGGCTTCCCGGTCGCCGAGGTCTGGCCGACCGCCGGCGCGCCCGCCGTCTACGCGGAGTGGCCCTCCGACGACCCCGAGGCGCCGACCGTCCTGGTCTACGGCCACCACGACGTGCAGCCCGCCGCCGTCGAGGACGGCTGGGACAGCGACCCCTTCGAGCCCGTCGTCCGCGGCAACCGCCTCTACGCGCGCGGGGCCGCCGACGACAAGGGGCAGGTCTTCTTCCACACCCTCGGTGTCCGCGCCCACCTCGCCGCCACCGGCCGCACCGCCCCGGCCGTCCATCTGAAGCTGCTGATCGAGGGCGAGGAGGAGTCCAGCTCCCCGCACTTCCGCGCGCTGGTCGAGGCGCACGCCGAGCGGCTCGCCGCCGACGCCGTGATCGTCTCCGACACCGGCATGTGGTCCGAGGACACCCCCACCGTGTGCACCGGCATGCGCGGCCTCGCCGAGTGCGAGATCCGGCTGTCCGGCCCCGACCAGGACATCCACTCCGGGTCCTTCGGCGGCGCCGTGCCCAATCCGGCGACCGTGGCCGCCCGCCTGGTCGCCGCCCTGCACGACGAGCACGCGCGGGTGGCCGTCCCCGGCTTCTACGACGGCGTCGTGGAACTGACCGACCGCGAGCGCGAGCTGTTCGCCGAGCTGCCCTTCGACGAGGAGCGGTGGCTGCGCACGGCCCGCTCGCACGCCGCGTACGGCGAGACCGGGCACACCACCCTGGAGCGCGTGTGGGCCCGCCCCACCGCCGAGGTCAACGGCATCGGCGGCGGCTACCAGGGCCCCGGCAGCAAGACGATCATCCCGGCCACCGCGTTCGTGAAGCTGTCCTTCCGGCTGGTCGCCGGGCAGGACCCGGACCAGGTGGAGAAGGCGGTCCGCGCCTGGGCCGCCGACCAGGTGCCCGCCGGGATCCGGTACGAGATCGCGTTCAGCCCCGCCACGCGCCCGTGCCTGACGCCCTTGGACCACCCCGCCCTGCAGTCCGTCGTGCGCGCCATGGGCCGCGCCTTCGAGGGACCCGTCCGCTTCACCCGCGAAGGAGGCTCGGGACCGGCCGCCGACCTCCAGGAGGTCCTCGGCGCCCCCGTGCTCTTCCTCGGCATCTCGGTCCCCTCGGACGGCTGGCACGCGCCGAACGAGAAGGTCGAGCTGGACCTCCTCCTCAAGGGCGTCGAGACCACCGCGTACCTCTGGGGCGACCTCGCCGCGAACTGGCGCCGTGCGCCCTGACGGCACCGCGCACCGCCCCTCCCGCACATTCCGCTGAACCACCCGCCGAATCAACCGTTCCACCGGGGGAGTTGGAAGCACCCGTGACCACCTGGACCGACCAGAACGCCGAACGGCCCATCTCGCTCACCGCGCCCAGCGGCATCGACCGCGCCGCGCACCACCGGCTCGACGAGGCGTGGCTCGCCGCGGCGTGGAGCCACCCCAGCACGCGCTGTTTCGTCGTCTCCGGTGGCCAGGTCCTGATCGACGAGACGCCCGACGGCCGCACCGAACTGGTCATGACCCCGTCCTTCGAGGCGCCCCTCACCGAGGCGCACCGCTACTTCCTGGGCACCGACGAGGACGGCGTCAGCTACTTCGCCCTCCAGAAGGACGCCCTGCCCGGCCGTATCGACCAGTCCGCGCGCCCCGCCGGGCTGCGCGAGGCCGGACTGCTGCTGTCGGCACGCGACGTGGGCCTGATGGTGCACGCGGTCGGCCTGGAGAACTGGCAGCGCACCCACCGCTTCTGCTCCCGCTGCGGCGAGCGCACGGTGATCGCCGCCGCCGGCCACATCCGCCGCTGCCCGGCCTGCGGTGCCGAGCACTACCCGCGCACCGACCCCGCGGTGATCATGGCCGTCACCGACGAGGACGACCGCATCCTGCTCGGCCGCCAGGTGCACTGGCCCGAGGGCCGCTTCTCGACGCTCGCCGGCTTCGTGGAGCCCGGCGAGTCCATCGAGCAGACCGTGCGCCGGGAGTGCTTCGAGGAGGTCGGCGTCACCGTCGGCCGCGTCGAGTACGTCGCCAGCCAGCCCTGGCCCTTCCCGTCCAGCCTCATGCTGGGCTTCGTGGCCCGCGCCACCTCCACCGACATCGACGTCGACGGCGACGAGATCCACGAGGCCCGCTGGTTCTCCCGCGACGAACTGGGCGCGGCCTTCGAGTCCGGCGAGGTCCTGCCCCCGTACGGCATCTCGATCGCGGCCCGCCTGATCGAACTCTGGTACGGCAAGCCCCTCCCGACCCGCACCTTCATCTGACCCGCACAGCTTCATCTGACCGCACAGCACGCCGAAGGGCGGCCCCCGGAACTCCGGGAGCCGCCCTTCGGCACAGGCGGACCTACGCGCCGACCTTCTGCTTCACCTGCGCCAGAGACGGGTTCGTCAGCGTCGAGCCGTCCTCGAAGAGCAAGGTCGGCACTGTCTGATTCCCGCCGTTCGCCTTCTCCACGAACGCCGCGGACGCCGGGTCGTGCTCGATGTTGATCTCGGTGTACGCGATGCCCTCGCGGTCGAGCTGCTTCTTCAGCCGCTGGCAGTAGCCGCACCACGTGGTGCTGTACATCGTCACAGTGCCCAGCATGTCTCTCGTGCTCCTTCGGCGGGTCGGGGAGAGCGGTCGCAGGGAGGAGAACGTACTTGAAAGCGCAGGCATTCCCGGAGCGCACGGGAACGCTCCGGGACGGGAGCGGACGGGCGTGACCTCCGCCGCATTAGTACGACCGCAGGGCCCCACCTGTGGACAACCGGCTCGCCCGTCTCCGCCGACCTGGCAGCATGGCCATGTGACAGCAGCAACGCACTCCCCCCTCTTCCCGCGGGTACCGGACTCGGCCGACGCGGTGCTCGAAGGGCTCGACCCCGAGCAGCGCGAGGTGGCCACCGCCCTGCACGGTCCGGTGTGCGTGCTGGCCGGAGCCGGTACGGGCAAGACCCGGGCGATCACCCACCGCATCGCCTACGGGGTGCGCGCCGGCATCCTCCAGCCCTCCAGCGTGCTCGCCGTCACCTTCACCAACCGTGCCGCCGGCGAGATGCGCGGCCGGCTGCGCCAGCTCGGCGCCCAGGGCGTGCAGGCCCGCACCTTCCACTCCGCGGCCCTGCGCCAGCTCCAGTACTTCTGGCCGAAAGCCATCGGTGGCTCGCTGCCCCGGCTCGTCGACCGCAAGATCCAGCTCGTCGCCGACGCGGCCGCCGCCTGCCGGATCCGCCTCGACCGCGGTGAGCTGCGGGACGCCACCGCGGAGATCGAGTGGTGCAAGGTCACCCAGACCGTCCCCGCCGACTACGCCGCCGCCGCGGCCGAGGCGGGCCGCGAGGCCCCGCGCGACCCCGCCGAGATCGCCCAGCTCTACGCCGCCTACGAGAACCTCAAGCGCGACCGCGCGGTCATCGACTTCGAGGACGTCCTGCTACTGACCGTCGCCGTCCTCCAGGACCGGCGGGACATCGCCGAACAGGTCCGGGCCCAGTACCAGCACTTCGTGGTCGACGAGTACCAGGACGTCAGCCCGCTCCAGCAGCGCCTGCTGGAGCTGTGGCTCGGAGAGCGGGACTCCCTGTGCGTCGTCGGCGACGCCAGCCAGACGATCTACTCCTTCACCGGCGCCACCCCCGACCACCTCCTCGACTTCCGCACCCGCCACCCCGGCGCCACCGTCGTCAAACTGGTCCGCGACTACCGCTCCACCCCCCAGGTCGTCCATCTGGCCAACGGTCTGCTCTCCCAGGCCCGCGGCCGGGCCGCCGACCACCGCCTGGAGCTGATCTCCCAGCGCGGCCCCGGGCCCGACCCCGCCTACACCGAGTACACCGACGAGCCCGCCGAGGCCGAGGGCGCCGCCCGCCGGATCAGGGAACTGCTGGCCGCCGGCGTCCCGGCCGCCGAGATCGCGATCCTGTTCCGCACCAACGCCCAGTCCGAGACCTACGAACAGGCCCTCGCCGACGCCGGCATCCCCTACCAGCTCCGCGGCGCCGAGCGGTTCTTCGACCGGCCCGAGGTCCGCAAGGCCACGGTGGCCCTGCGCGGCGCGGCCCGCTTCGGCGCCAACGACACCCTCCTCGAGGACACCGTCGACCTGCCCTCCCAGGTGCGTGCCGTCCTCTCCGGCGAGGGCTGGACCCCACAGCCGCCGGCCGGCTCCGGAGCCGTCAGAGAACGCTGGGAGTCCCTGGCCGCGCTGGTGAACCTCGCCCAGGACTTCGCCGCCGCCGGCCCCGGCGCCACCCTCGCCGACCTGGTCGCCGAACTCGACGAGCGGGCGAACGCCCAGCACGCCCCCACCGTCCAGGGCGTCACCCTCGCCTCCCTGCACTCCGCCAAGGGCCTGGAGTGGGACGTCGTCTTCCTGGTGGGCGTCGCCGAGGGCATGATGCCGATCACCTACGCCAGGACCGACGAGCAGATCGAGGAGGAGCGCCGCCTCCTCTATGTCGGGGTGACCCGGGCCCGCGAGCGCCTCCATGTCTCCTGGGCGGTGTCCCGCGCGCCCGGGGGCCGCCCGAGCCGCCGTCCCAGCCGCTTCCTCGACGGACTGCGCCCCGGCTCGGGGACGGCGGCGGGCCGCACCGGCTCCCTGGCCTCCGGAGGCGTCGAGCGCGGCTTCTCCGGCGCCGTCGTGGGCACGCCCGACGTGCCGCGCCGCAGACAGCGCACCCCGGCCCGCTGCCGGGTCTGCGGGCGCACCCTCACCGACGCCGGCGAGATGAAGCTGATGCGCTGCGAGGGCTGCCCCTCCGACATGGACGAGGGGCTCTACGAACGGCTGCGGGAGTGGCGCGAGGTGCAGGCGCGGAACAACGGACAGCCCGCGTTCTGCGTCTTCACCGACAAGACCCTGATGGCCATCGCCGAGTCCGTCCCCGAGGAGGCGGGCGAGCTGGCGCGGATCCCCGGGGTCGGCGTGCGCAAGCTCAACCGTTACGGCGCCGAGGTGTTGGCCCTCTGCGCGGGCCGGCCCCTCGCCGAGGAAGAAGTCGGGGACTGATGCGAACTCGTCGAAAAAATAGTTTGCGCATGCCCCGGCAATCCCCATAGGTTCTTAGACACGGGAACGGCGGCCTTCTCGGAGGCCCTGATTCCGTGTTCTACTTTCATATCCGCAGGATCGGGCTCACCCCTGGTCCCCCTAGACGCCGAGAGGAGGCGATTCCAGTGATCATCATCAACAGCAGCAGCTTCATCAGCTCCGCCAAAGTGACCGATCGTCCGGTCGTCTCCACGTGCATGCTCGGCGCCTCCAACCTGGGCACCGGTCTGTCCGGCATTCGTGCCGAGCTGCCGGCGTCCTCCTCCGTTGCCCCCACGGGTCTTCTCACCCGTGAGCGCGATGAGCGACCGACCGAGGCACTGGAAGCAGTAGAGGCACAGGCGCATGTCTATGCCTTCGCGGCGGCCGGTGCCGGATTCCGGAAGCAGACGACGCAGCACGACCTGATGTGGGCCTTCCGTGGGCCAGAACCCTGGAGTGATCCAGCCTGATCGTCGATCAGGCCGGCGCCTTCAGGGCCGCGGAACCCCACCCGGGATCCGCGGCCCTTCTGTTTGTCCCCGCACGGGGACGAACGGGCGAAGGGGCCTCGGGACAAGAAACGCCGACACCCGGCCCAACAGGGCCGGACCGACCAGACGAGGAAGACGAATCGTGCAACTCGAAGCGCACGCCCCGTCCGTACCGCCTTCCGAAACGATCCCCCCGCCCGGCCTCACGGAGGACTCCGCCTTGACCCCCCTCACCGCGCTCACCGCGCTCGACGACGCCATCGAGAACCTCGGCGTACCCGTCCCGTGCCGCTCCTACGACCCGGAGGTCTTCTTCGCCGAGTCGCCCGCGGACGTCGAGTACGCCAAGTCCCTCTGCCGCACCTGCCCGCTGATGGAGGCCTGCCTCGCCGGCGCCAAGGAGCGGCGTGAGCCCTGGGGCGTCTGGGGTGGCGAGCTGTTCGTCCAGGGTGTCGTCGTCGCCCGGAAGCGGCCGCGTGGTCGCCCGCGCAAGAACCCGGTCACGGCATGAACACCGCAGGAACGATCGACCGCCCCCTCACGCAAGACCCCCAGAAGCAGGCCCCGATGAAGCCGTTCACCAGCGAGCCCGAAGGCTCCGCAACCGAAGACGTCACCACCACCGGCGCGATCGACTCGCGTCAGAACAGGACCCGTGAGATGCAACTCATCCCAGAAGCCCTGGCTCGTGCGCATATGCACGACCGCCTGCACGAGGCCGAGCGGGAACGCCGGGCGCTGCGCCTGGCGACCGCTCGCCGGATGCAGCGCCGGGCGGAGCGCGCCTCGATGCGTGCCCGCCGGGCGCTCGCCATGGCCGTGATGCAGTAACGATCACACCGAAGAGCGGTGGCCTCCCCGAACCGGGGAGGCGGAAACTCACCTGGCGGGGGCCGGTCCGACCGAACGGACCGGCCCCCGCGGCGTATCGTCGCGAGAGTGACGAGTCCATCCGGCGGCAGTGATCACGGCGGCTCCCCGAAGGAGCCCGGCGCTCTGCGCTGCGACCGCTGCGGCACCCGGACCGGGGACCCGCCGCCCGTCACCTGGACCTGCTCGGTCGAGCACGGCGTCCGCCGCCACTACTGCGAGACCTGCGCCCGGGACAACCTCCGGGCGATCGAGGGCCGCCTCGACTCGGAGTGGTGGTGAGCCCACGGAAGGCTCACGCCCCAGCCCCGGCTCCGGTCCCGGCTACGCCCCGGCCTCCGCGACCGACTCCTCCACCGCCGGATCCAGCTCGTCCGCCGGGACGAAACCGGGCAGCCACTCCTCCAGCTCGTCCCGCAGCCGGACCGTCGCGCCGAGCTGACACAGCACACCGATCGTGCTCAGCGTCACCCGGTGGATCAGCAGATAGGCCGGCGGCAGGTTGAGCTGCTTGCCCAACTGGTGGGCGGGGGAGCGGGGATCGGCGATCCGGGCGGCCTGGCTGCGCATCCAGCCCCGGGTGAACGTGAACTCCTCCGCCCGGGCCGGTTCGATGATCGGCAGCAGATAGTCGAGGACCGCGTCCGGATCCAGCTCGATGGACTCCTTGACGAAGCCCTCCGCGCGGAGCAGGTCGTAGACCCCGTCCGCGTCGCCGTCGAGCGTCATGCGCAGGGACTCGCCGATCGGGCCCGGCAGGCCCCCCGAGAGCCGGTCGACCGTGCCGAAGTCCAGGACGCCCAGCCGCCAGTCGTCCTCGCCGCCCGGACTGCCGGGCAGCAGACGGAAGTTGCCCGGGTGCGGATCGGCGTGCAGCAGACCCGTGCGGGCCGGTCCCGAGAAGAGGAAGCGGGACAGCAGTTGGCCGGCGCGGTCGCGCTGTTCCCGGGTGCCGTCGGTGATCACCTCCGACAGGGGGACGCCGTCCATCCACTCGGTGACCAGCACCTGGTCGCACTGGTGGACCACCGCCGGGACCAGCACATCGGGATCACCGGCGAACTCCCGCGCGTGGGCCCGCTGGGCCGCGGCCTCCAGGCCGTAGTCCAGTTCCTCGGAGACCCGGTCCCGCAACTCGGTGATCAGCGGCTTGACGTCCATGCCCGGGATCAGCGGACCCAACAGCCGGGCGAAGCGGCTGAGTTGGGTGAGGTCGGAGAGCAGGGCCTCGCCCGCGCCGGGGTACTGGACCTTGACCGCGACCTCACGGCCGTCCCGCCACACCGCGCGGTGCACCTGCCCGATCGAGGCCGCCGCGGCCGGCTGGTCGTCGAACTCCGCGAACAGCTCGGCCCAGTTGTCGCCGAGCCGCTCGGCGAGCACCGCGTGGACCGTGCGGGTCGGCATCGGCGGCGCCGCGTCCTGAAGCTTCGTCAGGGCCGCCCGATAGGGGCCCGCGACCTCCTCGGGCAGGGCCGACTCGAAGACGGACAGGGCCTGCCCGAACTTCATCGCACCGCCCTTCAGCTCGCCCAGGACCTTGAACAACTGCTCCGCCGTGCGCTGTTGCAGCTCACGTCCGACGATCTCCGCGGACTCGCCCACGATCCGCTTGCCCAGACCCCAGGTGGCCCGGCCGGCGAAGCCGAGCGGGAGCGCGGCGAGCTTGGCGGTCCGGGTGACCGCCTTCCGGGGAAGATCAGACATGCGCCCTCCAAGTCCCAGCCTGCCGCGCCGCCACCGTCGTACGGCGTGATGCCTTCGAATGCCGTTGCCCCGCCATTGTGTCGTGCGACTCCCCGGAGTCGGCGCTGTGTTCCCGCTTACCTCGCGCGGCGGCCCCGCACGAGCAGGCGGGATGCGGCCACAACGGTCTCGCATGCCACTGGAGTGTGGGCAGGGACACCTCCCAGCGGGCGTCCGCGCCGGAGGGCCGCCCGCCGTCGAGGAAGGCGAGCGCGTGCGCGGCGGCCAGCCCGGCGACCGTGGTGGCCAGGGACAGATCGCAGGCACGGGCCGGGCGCCGTCGGCCGGACCGCCACTGTGCGACCAGCCGCGGCCAGGCCGGGTCGCGGTCGGTGCGCTCCAGATGCAGACAGCCGGCACAGCCCGTCTCCCCGGGCAGCACGAGCGGGCCGACGATTCCCGTGGCCTCCACCACACCGGCGAACAGATGCGGGGTGCCCGAGGCGATCAGCGGCTCGGCCGCCGCCGGGTCGGGCGTGTGCACGGACACGTCGTCGCGCGGCGCGAGGACCACCAGGGAGAAGCCGTCCGCGCCCGGCTCCGCCGACGGTCCCGCGCTGCGGCGGGGCGCGGGCTCCGGGGCGGCCCGGCGCACCGCCCGCCGCGCCGCCTCGTCCCGGCGTTCCCCGACCGCCTCCGCCGGCAGCCCGCCCGGTGCCACGTCCGCCGGGTCCACCCGGCCGCCGTCACGGACGTCGACCTCGCCCACCCCGGCGCCCGCGAGGAGCGAGGCGACCAGCGCCCCGACCCGGCCCGCGCCCCGCACCCGCACCCGGGTCCGGCGCCGCGCGGCCAGCCGGCCCATCGCCTCACCCGGCTCCGACGTGGTCAGCGACAGCGAGGCGAGATCGGGGCGCAGCCGGTCCAGGACGTCACTCCGCTCCCGCAGCGCGTCCGCGTCCGGCCCGCCGCCGCGCGCGTCGTCCAGCAGCCCGGCCGCGGCCAGCCCCGCCACCAGCCGGTCGACATGGCCGTCGGGCAGATCCATCCGGCGCCCCTCCTCGCGCAGCAGGGCGAGCCCGCGGGTGCCGTCCAGCAGGTCGAGGAAGCTGCCCGTCGCCGTGTCCACCGGACCGAGCGTGAGCGCGTGGGCCGGAGCCATCCCGAACTGCACGGTGTTCAGGTCCCGCCAGCCGCGCCGCAGCGCCGGCTTCACCATCGGATGCATCGAAGAACCCCCGTACTCCACGCACTTCCCTCGGACACGCCCCGACGGCGCTCCCGACCGCCAGCATGCCCGGCCCCGCCGAGCCGTGCCGAAAGTTGTCCACAGGCAGGGGAGTTCGTCGTACAAATCCGTCGTACGAGGCACAACAGGGGCAGGGGCACGGAACCCGGCCGTCCCGGAGTCGGGACTTCCGCCGTGTGCAGCGGGTAACGTCGGGGCGTGCCCGCCGACCCACTGCACCGCGCCGCAGCGCCACAGCGCAGCACGACGAGCCAGCCGCCCGGCGGCTCCCGGACGAGCCCGATCGAGGTCCGCAGAAGCGCCCGTCGGCGTCGTACCGTCTCCGCCTACCGCGAGGGCGACCGCACCATCGTGCTCATCCCCGCCCGGATGTCCGAGGCCGAGGAGCAACGCTGGGTGAGCGTCATGCTCGACAAGCTCGCCGCGCAGGAGAGCCGCCGGGTGCCGGGCGACGCCGAGCTGGCGGAGCGCGCGCAGCGGCTGTCGGAGCAGTGCTTCGGCGGCCGGGCCCGGCCCACCTCGGTCCGCTGGGTGACCAACCAGAACACCCGCTGGGGCTCCTGCACCCCGGCCGAGGGCAGCATCCGGCTGTCGCACCGGCTGAAGGGCATGCCGGAGTACGTCATCGACTACGTGCTCGCCCATGAGCTGGCGCATCTGCTGGTCCCGGGGCACGGCCCCGATTTCTGGCGGCTGCTGGAGGCGTATCCGCGCACCGAGCGGGCCCGCGGCTATCTGGAAGGGGTGGTGGCGGCCGAGCGGCTGCCCCACCTGCCGGGCGCGCGCGGAGAGTAGTCCCGCCGCCACCCCGAGCGCCGGTTGTGTACCGGGTCTGTACCGACATCGTGCGTTGTCCGACTTTGCCGTTAGCCTGACGCGACGCACTCGCAATCGGGATGGGGGACGGTCGTTACGCATGCCCAGGGAATTCCAGCGCGGCCACAAGGCCAAGATCAGTGACCTCACCGCGGGCACCGATCTGTACGTAGGCGTGCAGATCACCGCTCCCGGGCTGAGCTTCGACATCAGCTGCTTCGGCCTGGACGCCGACGAGCGGCTCTCCGACGACCGGTACTTCGTCTTCTTCAACCAGCCGAAGTCCCCCGAGGAGTCCATCCAGCTCCTGGGCGCCCAGGCGGGCGACACCGAGTCCTTCCGCATCACCCTGGACCGGATCCCGTCGCAGATCCAGAAGCTGTCCTTCACGGCGACCATCGACGGCGCCGGACAGATGTCCCAGATCGGCCCCGGGTACCTCCGGATCGTGGCGGGCGGCGAGGAGGTCGCCCGGTACGCGTTCAGCGGCTCGGAGTTCACCACCGAGCGCGCCGTGATGCTGGGCGACTTCTACCTGAAGGACGTCTGGCGGTTCGCGGCCGTCGGCCAGGGCTTCGACGGCGGCCTGGAGGCGCTGCTGCGCAACTTCGGCGGCGAGGTCGCGGAGGAGGAGACGCCCGCGCCCGCGCCGGCGCCCCAGCCGCAGACCGGCGCCGCCCCCGGCTTCGCCCCGCCCGCGTTCGCCGCCCCCGCGGCCCCTGCGGCTCCCGCCCCGGTGCCCGCCCCCGCCCCGGCTCCGGCGCCCGCGCCGCAGCCCGCGCAGGGCTTCGCACCGCCCCCGGGAGCGACCCCGCCGCCCGCCCCGGCGCCCGCGCCCTCGGTGCACGGCGCGCCGACCATCGTCGCGCCCATGACCCCGCCCGCAGGCGTCCCGGTGCCCCCGCCGGCCCCGGCCCCCGCGCCCTACGGCCAGCCGCAGCCGCCGTACGGACAGCCGCCCCAGCAGCAGCCCTACGGCCAGCCCGCCGCGCCGAGCGCCCCGATGCCGCCCGGCTACGGCCAGCCGCCCCAGGCCCCGCAGCCGCCGGGGGCCCCCATGCCGCCCGGCTACGGCCAGCAGCCCCCCTTCGGACAGGCCCCCGCCCAGCAGGCGTACGGCGTCCCGCAGGGCGCGCCCCAGGGCGGCGCCGGGGTGGCCGCGGCGCTCCAGCAGTTCAAGGAGACGCCCACCGGACAGCGCTGGACGCAGCAGAACAAGAAGCTCGTCCGCGTCGACCTCGGCATCGGCGGCCAGCCCGTGCTCGCCCGCCAGGGCAGCATGGTGCTCTACCAGGGCAAGGTCGACTTCAGCTACAAGGGCGCGGGCTTCGCCGGCCGGATCGTGGGCAACGCCACCGGCCAGGAGATGCAGCTCATGCGCTGCACCGGCCAGGGCCAGGTGTTCCTCGCCGAGAACTCCACGATGCTGCACCCCATCGAGCTCCAGGGCGACGGCATCTGCGTCTCCGCCGAGAACGTCCTCGCGTTCGACGAGAGCCTCCAGTACGAGGTCCGCCGCATCGAGGGGCACGGCATCCCCGGCGGCGCGCTGTTCACCATGCAGTTCACGGGCACCGGCACCATCGTCGTGAAGACGCACGGCGTCCCCGTCGTCCTGCCGGTCACGCCCACCACCTTCGCCGACTGCAACGCCGTCGTCGCGTGGTCGGCCGCCTCCCAGGTGGTCGTCTCCAGCCAGGTGCGGATGCGCCGCAACGCCTACCCGGGCGACACCGGCGAGAGCGTCAACCTCCAGTTCCGGGGCGCCCCCGGCAACTTCATCGTCGTCCAGCCGTACGAGGTCTGAGGGAGCCCGTCATGAACCAGCCGTTTGCGGGATACGCTCCCGCACCCGTCACCGCCCGCATGGAGAACCACGGCAATCACATGCTGAAGGTCGCCATGCAGACCGGCAACGACCTCCTCGCGCGCGTGGGCTCGATGGTCGCCTACGAGGGCTTCGTGCAGTACGAGCCCAACCCGCCGGCCGTGCGCCAGATCGCCCGCGACTGGATGACCGGCGAGGGCGCGCCCCTGATGAAGTGCTCCGGCGACGGTCTGCTGTACCTCGCCGACTACGGCGCCAACGTCGTCGTGATCAACCTCAACGGCGACGGCATCTCCGTCAACGCCACCAATCTGCTCGCCTTCGACGCGCACCTCACCTGGGGCGTCGAGCGGGTGAAGGGCCTGGCGAAGTTCGCGGGCCAGGGCCTGTGGAACACCAAGATCTCCGGGCAGGGCTGGGTCGCGCTGACCTCCCGGGGCAAGCCGATCGTCGTCGACTGCGGCGGCGGCGAGGACGAGACGTACGTCGACCCGGACGCGCTCGTCGCCTGGTCCCCGAACCTCAAGGTCAAGGGCAAGCGCAGCTTCAAGGCGCAGTCCCTGATCGGCCGGGGCAGCGGCGAGGCGTTCCAGATGGCCTTCTCCGGCCAGGGCATCGTCGTCGTCCAGCCCAGTGAGGACAGCACCGACCGCCTCCGGATCCGGGGCTGAGGGGGAGCCAGAAAGCCATGCAGAGCCCGCTTTTCGCCTACAACGACCAGCAGTCCCAGGAGCGCTGGAGCCTCCAGAACAAGCAGATGCTCCGCGTCAACCTGGAGGGTCACGACGACATCCTCGCCCGCAAGGGCACGATGGTCGCCTACCAGGGCCTCGTCGAGTTCGACGCCGAGTACCAGGCCGCAGGCCAGGCACGCGCGCGTGCGCGGACCGGTGAGGGCCTGGACCTGATGCGCTGCCACGGGCAGGGCACGGTCTACCTCGCCAACCTCAAGCAGCACGTCCACCTGGTGGACTGCGACCAGGACGGTCTGACCGTCGACAGCAGCTATGTCCTGGCCATGGACTCCTCGCTGCACCACGAGGTCATCGCCGTGGACAGCCTCTACGGCATCTCCGGCTCCGGGAAGTACCAGCTCAACATCACCGGCCGCGGCCGGGTCGCCCTGATGACCTCGGGCGCCCCGCTGATGCTCCAGGTCACGCCCGACAAGTACGTCAACTGCGACGCCGACGCCATCGTGGCCTGGTCCACCGGGCTGCGGGTGCAGATGCAGGCCCAGACGCACTCCTCCGGGGTGTGGCGCCGGCGCGGCAACACGGGCGAGGGCTGGGAGCTGAGCTTCATGGGCACCGGCTTCGCGCTGGTGCAGCCCAGCGAGCTGTTGCCGCCGCAGAACGCCCAGATCGGCTCCGGTCTGGCCGCCCAGTACGGGATGGGCCAGCAGGGCGCCCGGGGGCAGAACCAGGGCAACGTCTGGAGCTGACCGACGGCGCGGCAAGGGGCGACCGCGTGGGCGGTCGCCCCTTGCTCACAGCCGCGCGCGCGTGCCTTCCAGCAGGCGTACGACGGAGGCGTCGGCCACCGACGCCACCTCGTCGTAGGGGAACCAGCGCAGGTCGAGCGACTCGTCGCTGATCGCCTGGGTCGCCCCGGCGGGCGCCAGGACCGCGTACTGCACGTCGAAGTGCCAGTTACAGGGCGCCGGGATCGCATGCCGGTCGAGGCGCACCGGGCCGCCCGGCAGCAGGGTGAGACCCGCGATGCCCGACTCCTCGGTGGCCTCGCGCAGCGCCGCCGCCTCCAGGGAGGTGTCCTGCGGTTCGCAGTGGCCGCCCATCTGGAGCCACATCCGCAGCTTGCGGTGCAGGGTCAGCAGGACCCGGCCCCGCTCGGGGTCGATCACCAGGGCGCTGGCCGTGACATGGCCGTCGCTGCACGCCTTCCACATGCCGTCCGGATGCGTGTCGAGGTGGTCCAGATAGCTCTGGCGCAGCTCGTCCTGGCCCTCGTGGTTCTTGAGCACGAGGACCGCGTCGTCATGCAGGCTCACTCGGTGTCGTCGCCCTTGCCGTCGTTCTCGCCGCCGTCCTTGTCGTCCTTGTCGTCCTTGGTCAGGTCCGGCTTCCGCTCCCCGGTGTCCGCGGCGCCGCCCGCCTCGCCGAGCATCTTCTCCAGCTCGGAGAAGTCCATGTGCTCGCGGTGCACGAAGCCGTCCGGGTCGTCCAGGTCGGAGGCCGTGGGCAGCATGTCCGGGTGGGCCCACAGGGCGTCCCGGCCGTCCACCCCGCGCGCGTCCGTCAGCGACGCCCACAGCCGGGAGGCGTCGCGCAGCCGGCGCGGGCGCAGCTCCAGACCGATCAGCGTGGCGAACGTCTGCTCCGCGGGACCGCCGGTGGCGCGGCGTCGGCGCAGCGTCTCGCGCAGCGCGTCCGCCGAGGTCAGGCGCGGCTTCGCGGCCGCGTGCACCACCGCGTCCACCCAGCCCTCGACCAGCGCGAGCGCCGTCTCCAGCCGGGCCAGGGCCGCCTTCTGCTCCGGGGTGTCCTCCGGCTGGAACATGCCCTGCTGAAGGGCGTCCTGGAGCTGCTCGGGGTTCTGCGGGTCGAACTGGCCGACCACGTCCTCCAGCTTGGCGGTGTCGACCTTGATCCCGCGCGCGTAGCCGTCCACCGCGCCGAACAGGTGCGAGCGCAGCCACGGCACGTGCGTGAAGAGGCGCTGGTGGGCGGCCTCGCGCAGCGCGAGGTACAGCCGCACCTCGTCCTTGGCCACGCCCAGGTCCTTGCCGAACGCCTCGATGTTCACCGGGAGCAGCGCCGCGCGGCCGGCCGGTCCGAGCGGCAGGCCGATGTCGGTCGAGCCGACGACCTCTCCGGCCAGCACACCGACGGCCTGGCCGATCTGGGAGCCGAACATGGCGCCGCCCATGGACCGCATCATGCCGATCAGCGGGCCCGCCATGGCCTGCATCTCCTCCGGCAGGACGTCACCCATGGCCGCGCCGACGCGCTCGGCGACCGGGTCGACGAGTTCCTTCCACGCGGGCAGGGTCGCCTCGACCCACTCGGCGCGCGACCAGGCGACCGCCGAGCCGGCGCCGGACGGCAGCGAGGTCGCGTCGTCCAGCCACAGGTCGGCCAGGCGGACGGCCTCCTCGACCGCGGTGCGCTCGGCGGAGCCGACGCTCGCGTCCTTCACGCCGTCGGGAGTGCCCTGGGAGACCGTCTGGCGGGCGATCTGCTTGGCCATGTCCCAGTTCACCGGGCCGCCCTCGTAGGAGAGCATCTGGCCGAGCTGCTGGAACGCGGCGCCCAGGTCGGTGGGGTTCAGCGAACCGAACATGGCTGCGAGCGGATTGTCGGCACCCGGGGCGCCGAAGCCTCCGGCTCCCGGCATCCCGCCGAAACCGAACGGGTTGGCCGGTCCCTGACCACCACCGCTCTGCTGGTCCTTCTTCTTGCCCTCGTCGCCGTCCTCCGGCTCCTCCGGCGGAAGGCCGAATCCGAATGGGGTGTCACTCACGGGGTTCCTCGGCTGGTAAGGCCGCCGGTTCTGGTCCGGCAGCGCGGCTGCCCTGCAACACCCAGCGTAGACACCCCGGGGCCCGATCGGGCCTCGGTGCTTCGCCGACTCCTGGCCTGCGGCAGGATGGATGCCACCTGGTACGTACGCGTCCGTCGCGCCCGTATGCCAAGACAACCGCTGGAGACACCTGGTGAGTTCCCCAGATCCGCAGGTTCGCGCAGCGCGAAACCACTCGGCCCCCGCGGGTGCGCGCGGGCCCGTCGTCGCCGTGACCGGCGCCGCGACCGGGGTCGGTGCCCTGCTCACGGCGCGTCTCGCCGCGTCGGACGAGGTCAAGCAGGTCGTCGCGATCGACGAACGGCGGGGTGAGTGCGACGCGGCACAGTGGCACATCCTCGACGTCCGGGACCCCGCGATCGCCGACAAGCTGCGCGGGGCGGACGTGGTGGTCCACCTCGCGCTCGATCTCGACCTGGGGAGTGACGCCGCCGCCCGGACGGCCTACAACGTGCGCGGCACCCAGACCGTGCTGACCGCCGCCGCGGCGGCCGGGGTGCACCGCGTGGTGCTGTGCACCTCCGCGATGGTCTACGGGGCGCTGGAGGACAACGAACTGCCGCTCTCGGAGGACGCGGAGCTGCGGGCGACGGCCGAGGCGACGGGCGTCGGCGACCTGCTGGAGATCGAACGCCTGGCCCGCCGGGCGCCCCGCGCGCACCCCGGACTGAACGTCACCGTCGTGCGGCCCGCCGTCCTGGTGGGCGGCACCGACACGGCCCTGACCCGCTACTTCGAGTCCCCCCGGCTGCTGGTGGTGGCCGGATCGCGGCCCGCCTGGCAGTTCTGCCACGTCGAGGACCTGTGCAGCGCTCTGGAGTACGCCGTCCTGGAGAAGGTCGACGGCGAGCTGGCCGTCGGCTGCGACGGATGGCTGGAACAGGAGGAGGTCGAGGAGCTGAGCGGGATCCGGCGCATGGAGCTGCCGTCCGCGGTGGCGCTCGGCGCGGCGGCCCGGCTGCACCGCATCGGCCTGACGCCGTCCCCGGCGGGCGACCTCGCGTACACCATGTACCCCTGGGTGGTGAGCGGGTCGCGGCTGCACGACGCGGGCTGGCGCGCGCGGTGGACCAACGAGGAGGTGCTCGCCGAGCTGCTGGAGGAGGTCGCCGGGCGGCACACGGTGGCCGGACGGAGGCTCGGGCGCAAGGACGCCACGGCGGCGGGCGCCGCGGGTGCGACGGTGGCCCTGCTGGGCGCGGCGGCCGTGGTGCGCCGGGCCCGCAAGGCGCGGCGGCGCTGAGCGGCGGCGGACGAGGGGAGCAGGCGGGGGCGAGGGGCGGGCCACGGGGCTGTTCCGTCGCGCCGCAGGGGTGCGGCACGATGGAGGTATGGCAGCCACCAACGATCACCCCGGCGAGCAGGCCGCGCAGGACCCCCTGAAGCTGATCGCCGTACGGGACGCCCCGCTCTCCCTGGACGAGGTCTTCCGGGCCGTCGGGGACGACGCGGCCGGCGGCACCGCGCTCTTCGTGGGGACCGTGCGCAACCACGACGGGGGCGCCGACGTCGACTCGCTCGGCTACTCCTGCCACCCCAGTGCCGAGGCCGAGATGCGGCGGGTCGCGGAGAAGGTCGTCGCCGAGTACCCGGTCCGCGCGCTCGCGGCGGTGCACCGCGTCGGTGAGCTGCGGGTCGGTGATCTCGCGGTGGTCGTCGCCGTGTCGTGCCCGCACCGGGGCGAGGCCTTCGAGGCGTGCCGCAAGCTGATCGACGACCTCAAGCACGAGGTGCCGATCTGGAAGCACCAGCGGTTCTCCGACGGGACCGAGGAGTGGGTCGGGGCCTGCTGAGCGCCCGAGCCCGCCCGTCCGGGATTCCGGTTGCGTAACCCGCCCCCTGCCGTGAGCGTTGTCAGTGCGGATGGTTAATCTGCTGATCAGTCAGTTCGCGGGACGGGGTTGGGAGGTCGGCATGGCGGCACTCGCCTGGTTGCTGATTCCGCTGGTGGCCGCTGTCGGAGCCGGTCTGTGGGGGAGCTGGGCCAACCGCACCCGCAGAGCGCGCAGCGACGGACCCGAGCTGGACGGCTACGCGCGCTTCCGCGCCGCCATGGAGAGGTCCGCCGTCATGGAGCGGACCCCGGTCGTGGAGCGCACCACCAGGGAGACCTCCCACTCGGGCACCTGAGGGCACCTGAGGGCCCCTGACCCGGGTGGTGGCCCTGACGGTGCGCTGACAGACGCGTCCCGTACTGTCGAGTCATGCCACGCCGCACCGCGACGATGCTCGCCTCCACCCTCATGCTGATCGCGCTCCTGTGCGCGGGGGTGCTGATCCCCGTGCCGTACTCGGAGATGTCCCCGGGGCCGACGGTGAACACGCTGGGCGAGCACGACGGCGAGCCGGTGCTCCAGATCGCCGGGCGCAAGACGTACCCGGCCGACGGCCACCTGAACATGACCACCGTGCGGGTGACCAGCGCGGACTACCGGATGAACCTCGTCGAGGCGGTCTACGGCTGGCTGGCGCACGACAACAAGGTCGTGCCGCACGACACGCTGTACCCCGACGGCAAGACCGAGGAGGAGTCCACCCAGGAGAACGCCGAGGAGTTCAGCCAGTCGCAGGAGAGCGCCAAGGTCGCCGCCCTGAAGGAGCTGGACATCCCGGTGGCGTCCTGGGTGATCGTCTCGACCGTGGTGAAGGGGTCGCCGGCCGAGGGCAGACTGCACGCGGGCGATGTGATCAAGGCGGTGGACGGCAAGGCGGTGAAGGCGCCGGGTGACGTCGCCGGACTGGTGACGAAGCACAAGCCCGGCCAGGACGTCGTCTTCACGATCGTCCCGGCCAAGGAGCAGGCCGCCGCCGAGAAGGCGCGCAGGACGGCGACGAAGACGCAGGACGTCACGATCAGGACCGCGGCCTCGGACGACAGCGGCGAGAAGCGGGCGATCGTCGGGATCTCCGCCGGGACCGATCACACGTTCCCGTTCACGATCGACATCAAGCTCGCGGACGTCGGCGGGCCCAGCGCCGGACTGATGTTCGCCCTCGGCATCTACGACAAGCTCACCCCGGGCGACCTCACCGGCGGCACGTTCGTCGCCGGCACCGGGACCATCGACGACGACGGCAAGGTCGGGCCGATCGGCGGCATCGCGATGAAGACCGTGGGCGCCCGCGGTCAGGGCGCCCAGTACTTCCTGACCCCGGCGGAGAACTGCGCGGCCGCCGCCAAGGACACCCCGGCGGGGCTCAGGCTCGTCAAGGTCCACACCATCGACGACGCCCTCGCCGCGCTGAAGGACATCCGCAGCGGCGACACCGCCGACCTGCCGAAGTGCACGAAGTAGTCGGGTAGCCGGGCAGCCGGCTACTCCTCGAAGGTCGCCGACAGGGCCTGAGCCAGGCCCGGGACCAGGCTCGCGCCGGTGAGGACCTCCGTCGGCGCGTCCTTCTCGCGCAGCCGCAGCGCCGAGTCACGGGTGCCGTCGCGCAGCACCGCGACCGTCATCCGGACCTCCTGGCGGTCCGGGTGGTCGGCCACCCAGCGCGCCAGCTTCGCCTCGCTCAGGCCCTCCGGGACCTGGGACTCGGCGGACGGCGGCAGCATCAGCCGCTCCACGGTCAGTGCGCAGCCGGCCACCGCGTCGGGCCATGCGATCGTCGCCAGGAACTCGTCGAGCGGCTTGTCCGTTGGCACTTCGTCCTGCTCGATCGGAGTGAGACCGGTCGTCTCGGGGGCGTCCTCAAGGCCGAGCTGGGCCGCGAGCGAAGGTTCCTGAGCCCGCAGCCGTGCGGTGTCGACGAGGGCGAAAAGGCGGGCGGGCTGGTCCCAGCCGAGGCCGGAGGCGTACTCGTCGATCTCGAGTACGGCCCGGGTGAGCGGGCTCGCCGCCATGGGAGTGTTGGACATGGTCACAATCCTCTCTCGTTCCTGGCCGGAATCGGGAACCGAGTAAAGGGTGAGTAAGTTGCATAGGTGTGGGCCCGCGATCTCGGGGGGCCACTCACGGTCCACGAACACGCGGGCCTGACGGATCAACAGCGACTTTCGAGGTGCGCACCTTGGCTTTCCAGATGCCGGACCGCGGCGGAGGCCCGACAGGGCCGCGGATCAGAGTGGGCCGCCCGTCCCGGCGGGTCAGGACCCTGCTGACGACACTGGGCGTCCTTGCCGTTCTCGGCATGGCGTTCACCATGTTCGCCGGGTTCTGGACGGACTGGCTCTGGTACCGCTCGGTCAACTACTCGTCGGTGTTCACCACCACCCTGTGGACCAAGATCGGGCTGTTCTCCGTCTTCGGTCTGCTGATGGCCCTCGCGGTCGGCTTCAACATCTGGCTGGCCCACCGGCTGCGGCCGCCGCTGAGCGCGATGTCCGTGGAGCAGCAGAGCCTGGACCGCTACCGCATGGGCATCGCGCCCTACAAGCGGTGGCTGCTGTTCGGCATCACGGCCCTGGTGGGTCTGATCGCCGGCGCCTCGGCGGCCGGCCAGTGGCGGACCTGGCTGATGTGGGTCAACGGCGTGTCCTTCGGCCAGAAGGACCCCCAGTTCCACCTCGACGTGTCGTTCTTCGCGTTCGACCTGCCCTGGTACCGGTTCCTGCTCGGCTTCGGCTTCGCCGCCACGATCCTCTCCCTGATCGCCGCCGCGCTCACCCACTACCTGTACGGCGGGCTGCGCGTCACCAGCCCCGGCGCGCGCGCCACGGCCGCCGCCACCGGGCATCTGTCGGTGCTGCTGGGCATCTTCGTCGCGCTGAAGGCGGTCGCCTACTGGCTCGACCGCTACGGCCTCGCGGTGAAGTCCAGCGACTTCAAGGCCACGGACAACTGGACGGGCCTGCGGTACGTCGACGCCAACGCGTATCTGCCGGCCAAGACGATCCTGTTCTGCATCGCCGTCATCTGCGCCCTGCTGTTCTTCGCCACCCTGTGGCGGCGCACCTGGCAGCTCCCGGTGATCGGCTTCGGTCTGATGGTCCTGTCGGCCATCCTCATCGGCGGCCTGTACCCGGCGATCGTCCAGAAGTTCCAGGTCCAGCCGAACGAGCAGGCCAAGGAAGCGCCGTACGTCGAGAAGAACCTCAAGGCGACCCGCGAGGCGTACGGCATCTCCGGCACCCAGGTGACCGAGTACTCGGGCACCAGCCCCACCGAGGACAAGACGAAGCTGCGGGACGACGTCGACGCCACCGCCAGCATCCGGGTCCTCGACCCGAACATCGTCTCGCCGACGTTCCAGCAGCTCCAGCAGATGCGGAAGTACTACGCCTTCCCGACCAACCTGGACGTCGACCGCTACACCGTGGACGGCTCCGACCAGGACACGGTCATCGGTCTGCGCGAGCTGAACCTCGCCGGGGTCGACAAGCAGAACTGGATCAACAACCACTTCCGCTACACCCACGGCTACGGCGTGGTCGCCGCCAAGGGCACCACCGCCGACTCCGAGGGCCGGCCGGCCTTCACCGAGTCCGACCTGCCGTCCCAGGGCGTCCTCGGGGACTACGAGCAGCGGATCTACTACGGCGAGAAGACCACGTCGTACTCGATCGTCGGCGGTCCCCAGAAGGAGATCGACTACTCCGACGACGACGGCGAGAAGACCACCAGCTACACCGGCAAGAGCGGGGTCAACCTCTCCAACCCGCTCAACCGGGCGGCGTACGCGGTGTCGTTCGGTGAGCCGCAGATCCTCTACTCCGGTGCCATCGGCGACGGTTCGCGGATCCTCTACAACCGCACGCCGAAGGAGCGCGTCGAGGCGGTCGCCCCGTGGCTGACCATCGACGGCGACGCCTACCCGGCCGTGGTCGACGGCAAGATCCAGTGGATCGTCGACGCGTACACGACGACGAACGGCTATCCGTACGCGTCCCGTACGACGCTCGGTGACACCACGGCCGACTCGCTGACGGCGACGAACGACAACCGCGCGGTGGTGGCCCAGCAGAACCAGGTCAACTACATCCGCAACTCGGTGAAGGCGACCGTCGACGCGTACACGGGTCAGGTCAAGCTCTACCAGTGGGACACCGAGGACCCGGTCCTGAAGACCTGGATGAAGGCGTTCCCGGGCACGGTGAAGGCCAAGAGCACCATCTCGGACGCGCTGATGGCCCATCTCCGGTACCCGCAGGACCTGTTCAAGGTCCAGCGTGAACTCCTCACCCGCTACCACGTGAAGGACGCCACGACGTTCCTCAGCGGCAGCGAGGTGTGGCAGGTGCCGGACGACCCGACCAACAAGTCGGGCGACGCGGTGCCGCCGTACTACCTGAGCATGAAGATGCCCGACCAGAAGGCGCAGGCGTTCTCGCTGACGACGACCTTCACGCCCAACGGCCGGGACAACCTCAGCGCGTTCATGGCGGTCGACTCCGAGGCGGGCACCCCCGGCTACGGCAAGATCAGAGTGCTGAAACTGCCGACGAGCACGACGGTCGACGGACCCAAGCAGGTCCAGAGCCAGTTCAACTCCGAACAGGCGATCGCCGAGTCGATCAGGCTGCTGAGAGGCGGCGACTCGGAGGTCGAGTACGGCAACCTGCTGACGGTGCCGCTCGACGGCGGACTGCTCTACGTGGAGCCGGTCTACGTCCGCGGTGGCGGACTCCAGTACCCGCTGCTGCGCAAGGTCCTGGTGACGTACGGCGGCAACACCGCCTTCGAGGACACCCTGGACCAGGCCCTCGACAAGGTCTTCGGCGCGACGGCCACGACCCCGACGCCGCCCGAGGACGACGGCGGGACCACCACGCCACCGCCGCCGGCCACCGAGAACCCGACGGTCCAGGAGGCGCTGGACGACGCGCAGAAGGCGTTCACCGCCGGCCAGGAAGCCCTGAAGAAGGGTGACTGGGAGGCGTACGGCAAGGCGCAGGACGACCTGGAGGCCGCGCTCAAGCGGGCCGAGGACGCCCAGGCGGCCGCCGGGAAGAACGGCGACAAGGCCACGAGCAGCCCGAGCCCGGCCGCGACTCCGAGCGCGAGTCCGAGCAAGTCCGCAGGTCCGACGGCCGCTCCGAGTCCCACCAAGGCGGCCGCCGACGGGTGATCAAGCCCGCCCCGCGTCGTGGTACGGTTGTTTCACACGACGCGGGGTGGAGCAGCTCGGTAGCTCGCTGGGCTCATAACCCAGAGGTCGCAGGTTCAAATCCTGTCCCCGCTACTGAAGACGAAGGCCCGGATCCAGACATGGATCCGGGCCTTCGTGGTGTGTGAGGGCGAACGCATGTGCCGCGTCCCGGGACCGCCGCGCCGCTGTGGGGAGTTGAGGGAGTTGTGTTTGACTTGTCTCTCTGTGGGCATGTCGACAAAACGCTGAAGTGACCTCACGGGCTGCGGTATACCAGGTGTACCCGGGTTGCAGGTGGTGCGACGATGGACGTTATGGGGGACAAGGCAACTCTGTTCGAGACAGGGCGGTTTGTGCAGCCTTCCGATCGGGAAGCGATCCCGGCCCCGGACCAGGGCCGGGACAGGACGGTGGAATCCGTCGAGACGGCGGAGTCCGTCGACATGGTCGAGACGGCCGTGTCCGTCGAGTCGCTCGACACGGGGGAGGCCGTCGAGGAGATGCGGCTGCGGCTCGCGGCCGGGTCCGGCGACGCCGAGGCGACCAGCGTCCTCGGCGCCATGCTGCTGCGCCGCGGCGACCTCGACGGAGCCGAGCCCCATCTGCGCGCCGGTGCCGCGGCCGGTGACCGTGCCGCGGCCAACAACCTGGGCGTCCTGCTGCACCAGCGCGGCTACCCCGAGGAGGCCGCCGGCTGGTGGCGGGTCGCCGCCGTCGCCGGGTCCGCCGCGGCCGCGCACGCCCTCGGCCGCCACCACCGTGAGCGCGGCGACGAACCCGCCGCCGAGTACTGGCTGCGCCAGTCCGCCGAGCAGGGCCACGCGCTGGGCGCGTACGCCCTCGCCGACCTGCTGGAGCACCGCGGCGACGCGGGCGCCGAGCACTGGATGCGGGCCGCCGCCGAACGCGGCCACCGCGAGGCGGCGTACCGGCTGGCCCGCGCCCTCGAACACCAGGACGCGCCGGACGGCCCGGACCGCACGGACGGCGGCCCGGAGCCCCGGGTCGCCGCGCTGCTCGGAGCCGCGTCCGACAACGGTGTCTCGCGGCAGGCGGAGGCCGAGCAGTGGTACCGGCAGGCCGCCGCGCGCGGGCACCGGCGTGCCGCGCTGCACCTCGGCGCGATCCTGGAGCGGCGTGGCGACCTCAAGGAGGCCGGCCGCTGGTATCTGACCTCGGCCAAGGACGGCGAGCCGCGGGCCGCCTGCGCCCTCGGCTTCCTGCTGCGCGACGCCGGCGACACCGAGAACGCCGCGATCTGGTGGCTGCGGGCCGCCCAGGACGGCGACGGCAACGCGGCCAACGCGCTGGGCGCGCTGCACGCCGAGCGCGGCCAGACCCAGACCGCCGAGCGCTGGTACCGGGCCGCGATGGACGCCGGTGACGACAACGGCGCCTACAACCTCGGGCTGCTCTGCGCCGAACAGGGCCGCACCGCGCAGGCCGAGCAGTGGTACCGGCGCGCCGCCTACGCCGGACACCGGGAGGCCGCCAACGCGCTCGCCGTCCTGCTGCTCCAGGTCGGGGACACCGCCGGGGCCGAACCGTGGTTCTCCAAGGCGGCGGAGGCGGGCAGCGTCGACGCCGCGTTCAACCTGGGGATCCTGTTCGCCGGGCGGGGCGAGGAGGCCGTGGCGCTGCCCTGGTACGAGCGGGCGGCCGCGGCCGGGCACACCGAGGCGGCGCTCCAGGTCGGCATCGCCCTGCTGCGGGACGGCGACGAGCGCGAGGCCGAACGGCATCTGCGGTGCGCGGCGGGCGGCGGCAGCGCGGAGGCGGCGTACCGGCTCGCGGCCGTGCTCGACGCGCGCCGTCCGCCGCAGCCCGCGCACGAGCTGGGCGAGATCGTGCACGAGAAGACCGAGTGCGAGGAGTGGTACGAGCGGGCCGCCACCCAGGGCCACCGGCGTGCCCAGGTGCGGGTCGGCATGCTGGCCGCGGCCCGGGGCGACGTCGTCGAGGCGGCGCGCTGGTACCGGACGGCCGCCGAGGCCGGATCGCGCAACGGCGCCTTCAACCTGGGGCTGCTCCTCGCCCGGGAGGGCAGCGAGCCCGAGGCGGTCGTGTGGTGGACCCGGGCCGCCGACGACGGGCACGGGCGGGCGGCGCTGCGGCTCGCCCTCGTCTACGCGCGCCGCGGTGAACTGGCCGAGGGACAGCGCTGGGCGGACCGGGCGGTGTCCCTGGGGCCCGCCGAGGTCTCCGAGCGGGCGGAGCGGCTCCGGGACGCGCTCCGGGAAGAGCTGTCGGCGTGACATCGGAAAGCGATTTGCTTCTGCGCTCCTCCCTCACGTAACGTTGCATTCAACGACGCGGGGTGGAGCAGCTCGGTAGCTCGCTGGGCTCATAACCCAGAGGTCGCAGGTTCAAATCCTGTCCCCGCTACTGAAGGCCGAGGGCCGGAATCCGACAAGGATTCCGGCCCTCGGTGTTTGTCCTCCGATGAAGAACGAAGAAAACGAAGAAAAACTACGCGGCCGCGCAGTTCGGGCACGTGCCGCGGTACGTCACCTCGACGCCCGAGACGGAGAAGCCGAAGCGCTCCGAGGCCGGGAGGTCCGCCAGCGGATCGCCGGTCGGGTGGACGTCACGGATCGCGCCGCACTGGGCGCACACCAGGTGGTGGTGCGGGCGGTGCGCGTTGGGGTCGTACCGCTTGGCGCGCCGGTCGGTGGCCACTTCGAGCACCTCGCCCAGCGAGACCAGCTCACCGAGCGTGTTGTAGACCGTCGCCCGGGAGATCTCGGGCAGCTTGGCGACCGCCCTGGAATGCACCTCGTCGGCCGTCAGATGGACGTGCTCGCCGTCGAGGACCTCGGCCACGACGCGTCGCTGCGCGGTCATCCGCCAGCCGCGTCCGCGCAGGCGTTCCAGAAGGTCACTCATGCGCACCAGCCTAACAGCAGGGGGAACAGATCCCGATCGGGTGTGACTTTGGAGCCGGGCTCGAGTTGGACAGTGTCCATTGTAGGATCGCCGCCCGGCTCGGGCCAAGGTCACACCCGACGGCCGTCAGGCGGGGACGTGCTGTCGGACCGGTGCCCAGCAGCGGATGATGTCGCGGACCGAGACGATCCCGGCCGGCTCGCCCCTGTCGAGGACGATCAGATGGCGGAAGCCGCCGTGGGCCATGGCGTTCGCCGCTTCCTCCAGGGTCCAGGTCGGGGCGGCGAAGACCACGTCGTTGGTGGTGTGGGCGTGGGTGCGTTCGGAGTCCGGGTTCTGGCCCAGGCCGACGGAGTTGAGGATGTCCCGCTCGGTGAGGATGCCGATGCCGCCGGCGTCCGGGTCGAGGACGACGGCGGCGCCGACCCGGCGTGCGGCCATCAGGGCTGCGGCCTGACGGAGGGTGTGGGTGGGGCCGATGGTGAGGACCACTGTGCTCATGGCGTCGCGGACGAGCATGGGCTGGAGCACCTCCTAGGGGATCCATGAGGGCCAATCCGGAGGGACTAGTTCATGGATTCACAAGTTCACAAGTGGCGGTGCTGTCAGCGTCCCAGGTAAAGCGAGGGTCAACAAGAGGGCGCGCGCGGCCAATTGAGGGCGCGCGCGCTCATCTGTCGGGATCGGGTGCGCCCGCTGCCGGGATCGGTCGCGCCCGCTGCCGGGGTCAGTCGCCCCCGTCGAGATACCCCAGCAGCTCGCCGTGGAGCAGTCCGTTGGACGCGGCCGCGTCCCCGCTGTGCGGGCCCGGACGGCCGTCGAGGCCGGTGAAGGTACCGCCCGCCTCCGTCACCACGATCGCGTTGGCCGCCATGTCCCACAGCGACAGCTCCGGCTCGGCGCACAGGTCGATCGCGCCCTCGGCGACCAGCATGTACGGCCAGAAGTCGCCGTACGCGCGCGTGCGCCACACCTCGCGGGTCAGGTCGAGGAAGGCGGGCAGCCGGCCGCGCTCCTCCCAGCCGGAGAGCGAGGAGTACGCGAACGAGGCGTCGGAGAGCTTGGAGACCCGCGAGACGTGCAGCCGGGTCGCGGCGGACAGACTGCGCCCGGTGTAGGCGCCGTGGCCCTTCGCCGCCCACCAGCGGCGGCCCAGGGCCGGGGCCGAGACCACGCCGACGACCGGCTGGTAGCCGCCCTCGCCGGCCTCCATCAGGGAGATCAGGGTCGCCCACACCGGGACGCCGCGCACATAGTTCTTGGTGCCGTCGATCGGGTCGATCACCCAGCGGCGCGGACCCGTGCCCTCCAGGCCGTACTCCTCGCCGAGGATCGCGTCCCGGGGGCGGGCGCGCTGGAGCTGACCGCGGATCAGTTCCTCGGCGGCCTTGTCGGCCTCGCTCACCGGTGTCATGTCCGGTTTGGTCTCGACCTTGAGGTCGAGCGCCTTGAAACGGTCCATGGTCGCGGCGTCGGCGGCGTCCGCGAGGACGTGCGCGAGACGGAGATCGTCGAGGTAGTCCGGCATGGGACGAACCGTATCCGGCGGCGGACGGACGGGGCCACAGGGGACCGCGGTGCGGACGGCGGGCGTGGCCGACGGCTGCCGCGCACCCTTGACAGTGCCCCCGTCCGCGTCAAACCTGACACCAAGCCGCTCGCCCCAGGGAGGCGATGATGCCTGCAGCGCGGGAATCCCTACTGGACGCCGCCTTCGCGGCGCTTGCCCGGCGGCCCTGGTCGGCGGTGCGGATGGTGGACGTCGCCGCGACGGCCGGGGTGTCCCGGCAGACCCTCTACAACGAGTTCGGCAGCAAGGAGGGCCTGGCCCGCGCGCTGGTGCGGCGGGAGGCGGACGGCTATCTCGCGGGCGCCGAGCGGGCGCTCGCCATGCCCGGCGACGTGCGCGAACGGCTGACCGCCACCGCCCGCTGGACCGTCTGCGCGGCCCGTGACAACGCGCTGGTCCGGGCCGTGCTCACCGGCTGCTGGAGCGAGCGCCTGCCGTCCCCGACGCTGTCGGCGGTGCCGTCGTCCTCCGCCGTCCCGGCGCAGCGGCGGGCGGACGGTCCGCTGCCGTCGCCCGGCGACCTCATGGCGGCCGTCCGCGACCGGGCCGTGGCCGCGCTGGGCGGTCCCGGCGCGGCCCGCGCGGACATGGCCGAACTGGCCCGCTCCTGCGAACTCGCCGTCCGCCTCGCCCTCTCCTGCGTCGCCGCGCCCCCGCCCGGTGACGAGGACGGGGTGGCGGAGCTGGTGCGAGGCGCCCTGCAACGGCAGGGCTAGAACTCCATGGCAGGACCTAGTGCGCCGAGCCCGAGAGCTGGAGGCCGATCACTCCCATGATCACCAGGCTGATCGAGACGATCTTCAGGACGGAGACCAGGTCGCCGAGGAAGATCATGCCGTAGATCGCGGTGCCCGCCGCGCCGATGCCGGTCCACACCGCGTACGCGGGGCCGACGTCGAGCTTCTTCAGGGACAGGGTCAGCAGGCCGAAGCTGCCGAGCGCGAAGACGCAGAACGCGATCGTCGGCCAGAGCCGAGTGAAGCCGTGCGACAGCTTCAGGCAGACGGCGAAGCCGGTCTCGAGCAGTCCCGCGACGATGACCAGCAGCCACGCCATGTGCTGTCCTCCCGTTGTGCGGCTCGGTGCGATTATGCACTTACCGGCCGCACCCACCCACAAACAACGCGGACGCCCGCACTTTCGTCAGTCCCCGTCCCGGCGTTCCCGCGTGGCCAGCAGCCGGCGCAGCGAGTACAGCCGGGCCGGGTCCGCGTGGCCCTCGGCCACCCAGGCGTCCAGCGCGCAGTCCGGTTCGTCGTGACTGCACGCGCGCGGACAGCCCTCGGTCCCCGGCTCCAGGTCGGGGAAGGCGTGGATCACCCGGGACGGATCGATGTGCGCGAGGCCGAACGACCGTACGCCCGGAGTGTCGATCACCCAGTCGTCGGTGCCGGCCAGCGGCAGGGCGAGCGCCGAGGTCGTGGTGTGCCGGCCCCGGCCCGTCACCGCGTTGACATGACCCGTCAGCCGGCGCCGCTCCTCGGGGACCAGCGCGTTGACGAGGGTCGTCTTGCCCACGCCCGAGTGGCCGACGAACGCCGTGATCCGCCCGGCCAGATGCTCGCGCACCCGGTCCGCCGCGTCGCCGTTCTCCAGCTCCTCGCGGCTGGTGACGACGTACGGGATGTCCAGGTGGCCGTACAGCTCCAGCAGTTCGTCCGCCGACGCCAGGTCCGACTTCGTCATGACCAGCAGCGGGGTCAGGCCGCCGTCGAACGCCGCGACCAGACAGCGGTCGATCAGACGCGGCCGGGGCTCGGGGTCGGCGAGGGCGGTGACGACGGCGAGCTGGTCGGCGTTGGCGACCACCACGCGCTCGTAGGGGTCGTCGTCGTCCGCGGTGCGGCGCAGCACCGAGGTGCGCTCCTCGATGCGGACGATCCGGGCGAGGCTGTCCTTCTTGCCGGACAGATCACCCACGATGGCCACCCGGTCGCCGACGATCGCCGCCTTGCGGCCCAGCTCACGGGCCTTCATCGCCATCACGATCCGGTCGTCGACCAGACAGGTCAGCCGGCCCCGGTCGACGGTGAGGACCATGCCCTCGGCGGCGTCCTCGTGCTTGGGGCGGATATGGGTGCGCGGCCGGTTGCCCTTGCGGTTGGGGCGGCTGCGGATGTCGTCCTCGTCGGTGTGCTTGCCGTAGCGGCGCATGGCGAACGTCCCTAGATCCCGAGCATCCCGGTCCACAGGTCGGGGAAGTCGGGCAGCGTCTTCGCCGTCGTCGCCACGTTCTCGACCTGTACGCCCTCCACGGCCAGGCCGATGATCGCGCCCGCCGTCGCCATGCGGTGGTCGTCGTAGGTGTGGAAGATCCCGCCGTGCAGCCGGCGCGGGCGGATGTGCAGGCCGTCGGCCGTCTCCGTCACGTCACCGCCCAGTTCGTTGATCTCCTTGGTGAGCGCCGCCAGCCGGTCCGTCTCGTGCAGCCGCAGATGCGCCACGCCCCGCAGGGTGGACGGCGAGTCCGCGAGGGCGGCGACGGCCGCGATGCCCGGGGTCAGCTCGCCGACGTCGCCCAGGTCGACGTCGACCCCGTGGACCGAGCCCGAGCCGGTGAAGACCAGGCCGAGATCGGTCAGCTCGCAGGAACCGCCCATCTCGGTGAAGATCTCGCGCAGCCGGTCACCCGGCTGGGTGGTGCGGGCCGGCCAGTCCGGGACCGTCACCCGGCCGCCGGTCACCAGCGCGGCGGCCAGGAACGGCTGCGCGTTGGACAGGTCCGGCTCGATCGTCAGGTCCCGGCCCAGCAGCGCGCCCGGCGTGACCCGCCAGACGTTCGGCTCGCCGCCCGACTCCGGGGTGTCGACCTGGGCGCCGACCGCGCGCAGCATGTCCACGGTCATCCGGATGTGCGGCACCGAGGGCAGGGTGGCGCCCGTGTGACGGACCTCCACGCCCTGGTTGAAGCGCGGCCCGGACAGCAGCAGCGCCGACACGAACTGCGACGACGACGAGGCGTCGATCTCCACCGGGCCGCCGTCCAGCGCGCCCCCGCCGTGCACGGTCAGGGGCAGCGCGCCCCGGCCGTCGTCGTCGATCCGGGCGCCCAGGACCCGCAGCGCGTCGATGACGCCGTGCAGGGGACGCTCGTAGGAGCGCGGGTCGCCGTCGAACCGGACCGGGCCGTCGGCGAGCGCCGCGACCGGCGGCAGGAACCGCATGACCGTGCCCGCGTTGCCCACGTCGACCGTGGCCGGGCCGCGCAGCCCCGCCGGCAGCACGCGCCACGCCTCGCCGGTGCCGTCGGGACCGACGCCCTCCTCGATGCCGATGCCCATCGCGCGCAGGGCCTCCGCCATCAGCAGCGTGTCGCGGGAGCGCAGCGGGCGGCGCAGCCAGCCGGGCTCGGAGGCGAGGGCGGCGAGGACGAGGGAGCGGTTGGTGACCGACTTCGACCCCGGCACATGGACCGTCGCGTCGACGGCCCCGCTCGCGGTGGGGGCGGGCCAGAGGGCGGTGTGGGCGGGGTTCACGGGCATGCGTTCACTGTAGTCGGCGGGGGACGACCGGGCTGCGGCGCGTGAGGCCGTCAGGGGCGTTCCCACGCCTCACAGCCGCAGCAGCCACCGCCCGCCGCCCATCAGCGAGCACAGGCTCACCGCGTGGAAGAGGAACAGCCACAGCCCCGCCGGTACGTGCGTCAGCCGGGACAGTTGGTCCGCGTCCGAGTCGCCCGCCCCGCCGCGGGTCCGCTTGAGCTGGAGTTCGAAGGCCGGGCGCACCCCGCCCAGCAGCAGGAACCACACCACCGCGTACGCGAACGCCGCCTGCACCTGGGGACCCGCCAGCCAGGACACCAGCAGGAACGTCCCGCCGGTGAGCACCACCGTGAGCGCCCCGTACGCGTTGCGGATCATCACCAGCATCGCCGCCAGCAGGGCCGTGGCCAGCCACAGCAGCAGGGTGATGCGGCCGGCGCCGAGCAGGGCCGCGCCGCCCAGGCCGAGCAGCGGGGGAGCGGTGTAGCCTGCCGCCGCCGTGAGGATCATGCCGAGGCCGTACGGCCTGCCCCGGCTGACGGTCAGCCCGCTGGTGTCGGAGTGCAGCCGGATGCCGGTGAGCTGCCGTCCGGTGAGCAGGGCGACCAGGCCGTGCCCGCCCTCGTGGGCGATGGTGATGGCGTTGCGGGATATCCGCCACAGCGTGTGCGGGACCACCACGGCGAGCGCGGCGACCGCGGTGGCGATCACCACCCACAGGTCGGGGTCGGTCTGGGTGCCGACGAGACGGTCCCACAGGTCGGGCAGCGCAAGGGCGGCGGTGCTCTCCATGTTCGGTGGTGGCTCCCTCTCGGCGTATCGGATCTGGCAGTGTGGCACGCATGTGCGGACGGTATGCAGCGAGTCGCAGGCCCGAGGATCTCGCAGGAGTCTTTGAGATCGAGAAGTGGGAGCCGGAGGAGACTCTGGAGCCGGATTACAACGTGGCGCCGACCAAGGAGGTCTACGCCGTCCTCGACCGTCCGGTGAAAGACGCCGCCGATCCGCGCCCGGTTCGCCAGCTCCGCAAGCTGAAGTGGGGGCTGGTGCCGTCCTGGGCCAAGTCGCCCGAGGGCGCCGCCCGGATGATCAACGCGCGCGCGGAGACCGTGCACGAGAAGCCGTCGTACCGCCGGGCCTTCTCCTCCCGGCGCTGCATCCTGCCCGCCGACGGCTACTACGAGTGGGTCACGGCCAAGGAGGAGCGGGAGCTGGAGGTCGAGGGGAAGCGGAAGCGCCCCCGCAAGCAGCCCTACTTCGTGCTGCCCGCCGACGGCTCGGTGTTCGCGATGGCCGGGCTCTACGAGTTCTGGCGGGACCGGACCCTGCCCGACGACCATCCGCTGGCCTGGTGGGTGACCTGCTCGGTGATCACCACCGAGGCGGAGACCTCGCCCCTCGCGGTCGCCCCCGCCGACGGCCCCCACGCCCTCGCCGACATCCACCCCCGGATGCCGCTGATGCTCACCCCGGACCGCTGGGACGCCTGGCTGGACCCGGCCCGCACCGACCCGGACGAGCTGCGCTCCCTCCTGGAGCCGCCGCCGGCCGGTCTGATGCGCGCCTACCCGGTGTCGACGGCCGTCAGCAACGTCCGCAACGCCGGTCCGGAGCTGCTGAAGGAGCTGGAGGGCCCGGAGGAGGGCACACTCTTCTGACGTGACCACCGTGACCGCACAGACCGTCCCCACCGACGCGGGCGACGCCCGTGTCACCTGGCATCCGGCCGCCCGGCCGCGCTTCGTCCTCGCCCTCGGCCACGGCGCCGGCGGCGGCATCGAGGCCCGCGACCTCCAGGCGCTGGCCCGTGTCCTGCCCGGCCACGGCGTCACCGTCGCCCTGGTCGAGCAGCCCTGGCGGGTGGCCGGCCGCAAGGTGGCACCGGCGCCGAAGACGCTGGACACCGGCTGGCGCGGGATCTGGCCGGCCGTCGCCGAGCCCGGGCTGCCGGTGATCTCCGGCGGCCGGTCGGCCGGGGCGCGGGTGGCCTGCCGTACCGCCGGGGAACTCGGCGCGCACGCCGTCCTCGCGCTCGGCTTCCCGCTGCATCCCCCGGGCCGCCCCGAGAAGTCCCGCGCCGCCGAACTGCTCGGCGCCGGGGTGCCCACGCTCGTCGTCCAGGGCGGCAACGACACCTTCGGCCGGCCCGCGGAGTTCCCCGAGGGCGGGGAGTACGACCTGGTGGAGGTGCCGTGGGGCGACCACGGCCTCGCCGTGCCCAAGCGGGCCGGGATCGGGCAGGAGGAGGCCCTGGAGATCGTCACGTCCGCCGTCGTGCGCTGGACCGCGTCGCTCGGGTAAAGGTTGGGGAATGTCGAGGCCCCCCTCTCTGTTGTGCGGATCAGAGGCGCCGGACACCCGGCACCGACGATGTGGGAGAGGAAGTCCGCCGCATGGGTTCGACCATCTGCCCGAGCCGCAGCAGCCGTACCGACCTGGACTGGACGGTGCTGCACGCGGCCCGGACCACCCCTGTTCGAGGGGCGGCCGGTACGGGTAGTCGTCTATCCTCCGATTCGAGTGGGACCGGTTTCGGTTCTGCCCGCGATCTTGAGGAGGTGGGTCCGGTCACCGGTACCGACGCAGGGACCGACAACGGCCAGGCGGAGCTGCCCGAGGGCCAGGGCACGCACGGCGCGAGCAGTTCGGAGTCGACCGCGCAGCGCAGCGCGCGCTTCGAGCGGGACGCGCTGGAGTTCCTCGACCAGATGTACTCGGCCGCGCTGCGCATGACGCGCAACCCGGCGGACGCGGAAGACCTGGTGCAGGAGACCTACGCCAAGGCGTACGCGTCCTTCCACCAGTTCCGCGAGGGCACCAACCTCAAGGCGTGGCTGTACCGGATCCTCACCAACACGTTCATCAACTCCTACCGCAAGAAGCAGCGCGAACCCCAGCGCAGCGCGGCCGAGGAGATCGAGGACTGGCAGCTCGCCCGCGCCGAGTCGCACATGTCGACCGGTCTGCGCTCCGCCGAGTCGCAGGCGCTGGACCACCTGCCCGACTCGGACGTGAAGGAAGCCCTGCAGGCGATCCCCGAGGAGTTCCGCATCGCCGTGTATCTGGCGGATGTCGAGGGCTTTGCGTACAAGGAGATCGCGGACATCATGGGGACACCCATCGGTACGGTGATGTCCCGGCTGCACCGGGGCCGCCGTCAACTGCGCGGCATGCTCGAGGACTACGCGCGTGAGCGCGGACTGGTCCCGGCCGGCGCCGGAGAGTCGAACGAAGCGAAAGGCTCGGGCTCATGAGCTGCGGAGAGCCGCACGAGACGGATTGCAGCGAGGTTCTCGACCATCTCTACGAGTTCCTCGACAGCGAGATGCCGGAGGGGGACCGCGACAAGATCAAGGTCCACTTCGACGAGTGCTCGCCGTGTCTGGAGAAGTACGGCCTGGAGCAGGCCGTGAAGAAGCTGGTCAAGCGGTGCTGCGGACATGACGACGTGCCGACCGATCTGCGCGCCAAGGTCCTCGGCCGGCTCGACCTGATCCGCTCGGGACAGGCCGTGCCCGAGCACGACGTGACGGCCTCCCCGGCGGCTCCGGCCTCGTCGACGCCGACTCCCCAGGAGTCCTGAACCGGAGTCCTGAACCGCCGTCGTATCGGAACGGCCCTCGTATCACTCGAATGTGCTAATCGGCGGGTGATACGCCCGCACGACCGCCCCCGGCCGCCCTAGGCTCCTGAGCCCGGAACGGCACGGCTGGGGGAGGGCGCACATGCAGGCAGTACCGGCACGCGCGCGTGTCTACGCCGCCGCGGCCGTACTCGGCGCCCTGGTCTGCCTCGCCCCGCTCACCACCGTACGCACCCCCTGGTGGACCGTCGCGCTGCTCGCCGCCCTGTACGCCGGGGGCGAGCGGATCGCCCGGCGCCGGTTCGCGGGCACCTTCTCCACCGTGCTGCTGGCCGGCGCCTTTCTGCTGCCGGCCCCCGCCGCCGCCCTCGTCCCGCTGCCCGGCGCGCTGCTCTCGCACGTCGAGCAGGGCCCCGCCCCGCTGCGCCGGATCTGGCGCGCCGCCCAGTCCTCCCTCGCCGTGTGGGCCGCCGCCCGGGTGCACGGCGCGCTCGGCGGCCCCGAGGCCCTGCTCGGCGCCGCGCTGCCGTACGCGCTGCTCCCGGCGGGCGCGGCCGTCCTCGTCTACTGCGCCGCCCTCGCCCTGCTGGACGGCGGCATGCGCACGCTCACCGAGGGACTGCCCCCGCGCCGGATCTGCCGGAGCCTGTTCGTCCGCTCCCTCGCGCCGCTGGCCGTGCACGGCCTGGCCGGACTGATGACCGCCGTGCTCTGGCGCAGCCCCTACGGGCCGGTCTCCGCGCTGCTCGTGCTGTTCCCGGTGGGCGTCTCCTGGTGGGTGTTCGCCCAGTACCACCGCGAGCACGCCGCCCATCGCGCCACCATCAGGGCGCTGGTGCAGGCCGTCGACATCAAGGACGGGTACACGCGCGGGCACAGCGAGCGGGTCGGCCAGGCGTCCATGATGATCGCGCGCGAACTCGGCATGGACGAGGGGCGCGTCGAGGTGCTGCGGTTCGCCGGGATCCTGCACGACGTCGGCAAGCTCGGCGTCCCCACCCGGCTGCTCCGCAAGGACGGGCCGCTGACCCCCGAGGAACGCCGCGTGATCGAGCTGCACCCCGAGTACGGCCACGAGATCACCCGGGGCATCTCCTTCCTCGGCGAGGCCCGCTCGGCGATCCTCCACCACCACGAACGCATCGACGGCAGCGGCTACCCCTACGGCCTGGTGGGCAGTCAGATCCCGGAGCCCGCGCGGGTGGTGGCCGTCGCCGACGCCTTCGACGCCATGACGTCCAACCGCAGCTACAGCCGGGCGCGGCCGGTGGACCAGGCGCTGGCGGAGCTGCGGCGGTGCGCGGGGGCGCACTTCGACCCCCGGATGGTGACGGCCCTGGTGCGGGTGATCGGCCGCGAGGGCTGGCATCCGGTGGTCACGGCCGACGAGCCCGCGCCGGGCCTGCCCGCCCAGCCGTCGCCACCGGCGCAACCGTCGACGGATCAGGCCTCCGAGGTACGCCGATGACCTCCCGCCGCCCGCTGCTCGCCCTGCGGTCCGCCGCCGCCCTGCTCGCCGCGGGCTCCCTCCTCGTGACCCTGGCCGACGGCCTCGACGCCCGCCCGACCGCCCTCGCCTTCGGCGTCCTGGTGGCCGTCGGCGAGCTGATCCGCCCCGGCGCCCGGCTCGGTCCGGACCCGGCGACCCCGCACCTGACGGCCTCGCACGGGGCGCAGGGGACGACCGGGTCCGGGCTGCGCGAGGCCGCCCCGCTCGGCGCCGCCGGGGCCCTGTCGTACGCGCTGCTCGGGGAGCACGCCGGGCAGCCCACCCACCACGGGGTGGCGCAGGTGGTCTGTGTCGTGGCCGCCGCCGCGCTGCTGGGCAGCGTGCCGCGGCTGGCCCGGGGACAGGGGCCCGTCCTCGACCATCTGGTCCGGCGGATCCTGGCCGTCGGCTTCACCGCCGTGTGCTTCCAGCCGCTCTACCACCGGGGCTTCTTCGACGGCTGGAGCGGCCCGGCGTACGCGCTGCTGCTGCTCGCCCTGCTGGTGCTGACCGTGCTGTGCGACGCCGTGGTGGCCGCCGCGCTCGCGCACTCCGCGACCGGCTGGCCCTTCGGGCCGCTGCTCCGCGACGAGCTGCGGGCGGTGCCCGGGATCGGGTCCGCGGTGTGCGCGACGGGCGCGGTGATGGCGCTCGCGGTGGCCGTCGTCGGCCTATGGGCGCTGCCCGTGTTCTCGGTGCCGCTGCTGCTCACCCAGCTCTCCCTGCGCCGGTACGCGGCGGTGCGCGCCACCTACCGGCAGACCATCGCCTCCCTGGCCCGCGCCACCGAGATCGCCGGGTACACCCCGGCCGGGCACGCCCGCCGGGTCGCCGCGCTCGGCCAGGCCGTGGGCCGGGACCTGGGGCTGGCGGAGGCGGAGCTGACGGTCCTGGAGTACGCGGCCCTCATGCACGACATCGGCCAGCTCAGCCTGGTCGACCCGGTCCCGGCCGGCGCCACCGCCGACCTGCCCGCCGCCGAGCAGCGCCGGATCGCCCTGCTCGGCGGGGCCGTCGTACGCCGGACCGGGGCGGGCCCGCAGGTCGCCGCGGTCGTCGAGCGGCAGGCCGACCCCTATCCCGAGCAGCCGGTGGCCGCCCGGATCGTCCGGGTGGTCAACGCCTACGAGGAGAAGGTGCGCGACGCCGGTCCCGGCGGACCGCTCACCGCCCTGGAGGAGCTGCGCCTCGGCACCGGCGGCGCCTACGCCCCGGAGGTCGTGGAGGCGCTGGCCAGGGTGCTCGGGAACCGAGGGGGCGGCGGACAGCGCCCCGGACCGGGGGCCGGCGGGCGACGGGCCGGCCTGTCTGACCTTGGCCGGGGGTGGGTAACCCATGGGTAATGAGCGGCCTTCCAGCCACACGTGGTTGGATGCGAGGGAGAGAGTGTCCGGGGGCACTGGCCAGCCCACACCACGGAACTGGCAGGCGGGAATCGTGAGGATCTTCGGCAAGGGACGGCATCGGCCCTCCGCCTCCTGGCGGCAGGCCACGGACCGCGCGTTCACGCTGATCGGCGACGGACGCTACGAGGACGCGGGCGCGCTGCTGACACGTGCCGCGGACCTGGAGCCCTGGCTGTCCGAGTCCTGGTTCAACCTCGCCCTGCTGCACAAGTTCCGGCACGACTGGGAGCAGGCGCGGACCGCGGGCCTGCGGGCCGTGGCCCTGCTCGACCGCGAGACCGGCGCCCCCGACTGGTGGAACGTCGGGATCGCCGCCACCGCCCTCCAGGACTGGCCGCTGGCCCGCCGCGCCTGGCAGGCGTACGGGCTGCACGTCCCCGGCAGTGTGACCGGCTCCGGCGAGCCCGTCGGGATGGAGCTGGGCAGCGCGGCCGTGCGCCTGTCGCCGGAGGGCGAGGCCGAGGTGGTGTGGGGGCGGCGGCTGGATCCCGCGCGCATCGAGGTGCTGTCGATCCCGCTGCCGTCGTCCGGGCGGCGCTGGGGCGAGGTCGTGCTGCACGACGGCGTCCCGCACGGCGAGCGGACCACGTCGGCCGGGCACGCCTACCCCGTCTTCGACGAGATCGAGCTGTGGGCGCCGTCGCCGGTGCCCACCTGGGTGGTGCTGCTGGAGGCGGCCGGCGAGGACGACCGGGACGCCCTGGAACAGCTCGCCGCCGACGCCGGTTTCGCGGCGGAGGACTGGTCCTCGTCGGTGCGGCTGCTGTGCCGGATGTGCTCGGAGTCGCGGATGCCGTCGGACGAGGGCGACGGCGAGCACCTCGACCCGCACGACCACAGCGAGCCGGGCCACCCGGGACCGCTGGGGCACCGCACGGACGGACAGCTCTGGGTGCCGGAGCGGGAGTGCGGGGTGGCCGCGCCGGCGTCGCTGGTGCGCGGGCTGCTGGACGGCTGGGTCGCCGACAGCCCGGACTCCCGGGCCTGGCGGGACCTCGAAGAGGTCTGCTGAACGGCTTCCGCCGGCCCCTCCCCGCGGTCCCCTTAGGCTGTACTCGCAGATTCTCACTTCAGGTTGCAGGAAGGCGTACGTCGGTCATGGCGCAGCAGGACACCGATCAGCAGCACACGGGCGTGCTTCCCGTGGACGACGAGGGCTTCGTCATCGACACCGAGGAGACCGAGGAGCGGGAGCGGGCGTACCGCGAGCGCGGCACCTCGCGGCCGATCACCGTCGTCGGGAACCCGGTGCTGCACAAGGAGTGCAAGGACGTCACCGTCTTCGACGACGACCTGCTGAAGCTGGTGGACGACATGTTCGCGAGCCAGCACACCGCCGAGGGCGTGGGCCTGGCCGCCAACCAGATCGGCGTCGACCTCAAGGTCTTCGTCTACGACTGCCCCGACGACGAGGGCCTCCGGCACACCGGTGTGGTCTGCAACCCCAAGCTCGTCGAACTGCCCGCCGAGCGGCGCCGGTTGGACGACAGCAACGAGGGCTGCCTGTCGGTGCCCACCGCCTACGCGCCGCTGGCCCGCCCGGACTACGCCGAGGTGACCGGGCAGGACGAGAAGGGCAACCCGATCAAGGTGCGGGGCACCGGGTACTTCGCTCGGTGTTTGCAGCACGAGACGGATCACCTCTACGGCTACCTCTACATCGACCGGCTCTCCAAGCGTGAACGCAAGGACGCGCTGCGGCAGATGGCCGAGAACGAGCCCCGCTACCCCGTGGTCGCCAACGACTGAACCACGCACCCCGCGATCATGACGCCTGGCCGGAACCTCCCGGCCAGGCGTCGTTCGTATGTCCGTCGGATGTTCGATCGCTTACGCACACCCGCTGATCCATAACCAGTCACACAGGGGTGGATTCTCAGCATGTTGGGGTAGTGAATGAAGCAAATCCGTTCCCAGAACGGTCAGTTGTAGTGCTGAATGGGAAGTGCGGGGATACGCAACGGCGCACGCCCGGCACGGCGGGAGGGGTGTGCGCCCACTGGCGGCTGAGAGGGGTTGTTCGTGCCAGCTTTCCCATACAGCACCACATACAGCACCACGGCGACGGTGGCCGCGCCCGCGGTCCCGCCTTCGCTCTCTCTTCCGGTCATCGAGAGGGCCTTTCCCCGGCGACTGCATCCGTATTGGCCGCAGTTGCAGGAGAAGACCCGCTCCTGGCTGCTGGAAAAACGGTTGATGCCGGCGGACAAGGTCGCAGAATATGCCGACGGCCTGTGCTACACGGACTTGATGGCGGGGTACTACCTCGGGGCGCCCGACGAGGTGCTCCAGGCCATAGCCGACTACAGCGCGTGGTTCTTCGTCTGGGACGACCGGCACGACCGGGACGTCGTCCACGGCCGGACCAAGGCGTGGCGGCGGCTCAGGTTCCGCTTGCACGCCGCGCTGGACGCACCGGCGGACCACCTGCACGACCGGGATCCGCTGGTGGCCGGGCTCGCGGACAGCGCGGGACGGCTCTTCTCGTTCCTTCCCGACACCTGGAACGCCCGCTTCACCCGGCACTTCCACGCGGTGATCGACGCCTACGACCGGGAATTCCGCAATCGTCTCGAAGGCCGCATTCCCGGGGTCGAAGAATATCTCGCGCTGCGTCGGCTCACCTTCGCCCACTGGATCTGGACGGACCTGCTCGAACCGAGTGCGGAATGCGAACTGCCCGATCCGGTGCGCAAACACCCGGCCTATCGGCGGGCGGCACTGCTGAGTCAGGAATTCGCCGCCTGGTACAACGACCTCTGTTCGCTCCCCAAGGAAATAGCGGGCGACGAGGTGCACAATCTGGGAATCAGTCTCATCACCCATGAGGGGCTGAATCTGGAAGAGGCGGTGGACGACGTCCGGCGCCGTGTCGAGGAATGCATATCGGAATTCCTCGTGGTCGAGCAGGACGTCTTACGGCTCGCCGACCGTCTCGACGACGGGACGGTTCGCGGAAAGCAACTCGGCGCCGCCGTACGGGCCTGCCTCGCGAATATGCGGAACTGGTTCAGTTCCGTCTACTGGTTCCACCACGAGTCCGGCCGCTACATGGTCGACAGCTGGGACGACCGGTCCACGCCCCCGTACGTCAACAACGAAGCGGCAGGTGAGAAATGACCGTCGAGTCGGTGAAACCCACGACGTCCGAAGTCCCCGAGCTGCGTGAGCCGCCCCTGGCGGGCGGCCGCGTCCCGCTGCTGGGCCACGGCTGGCGGATGGCCCGCGACCCGCTGGCCTTCCTGGCCCGGCTGCGCGACCACGGCGACGTCGTCCGCCTGAAGCTGGGCCCCAAGACGGTGTACGCCGTCACCGCGCCGGACCTGACCGGCGCCCTCGCCCTCAGCCCCGACTACATCATCTCCGGCCCGCTGTGGGAGTCCCTGGAGAGCCTGCTCGGCAAGGAGGGCGTGGCCACGGCCAACGGCCCGCTCCACCGCCGCCAGCGCCGCACCATCCAGCCCGCCTTCCGGCTCGACGCCATCCCCGGCTACGGGCCGATCATGGAGGAGGAGACCCACGCGCTCGTGGAGCGCTGGAACAACGGCGAGGTCCTCGACGCCACCGCGGAGTGCTTCCGGGTCTCCGTGCGCATCTCCGCCCGCTGTCTGATGCGCGGCAGCTACATGGACGCCCGCTCCGAGCGGATCACCTCCGCGCTCGCCACCCTGTTCGCCGGCATGTACCAGCGCATGGTGGTGCCCCTCGGCCCGCTTTATCGGGTACCGATTCCGGCCAACCGCGAATTCAACCGGGCACTGGCCGATCTGCATCGGCTCGTCGACGAGATCGTCGCCGACCGCCGGGCATCCGGTCAAAAACCGGACGATTTGCTGACGGCTTTGCTGGAGGCGAAGGACGAGAATGGCGACCCGATCGGGGAACAGGAGATCCACGACCAGGTCATCGCGATACTGACCCCGGGCAGCGAAACCGCCGGCTCGGTACTCATGTCGCTGCTCCTCGTCCTCTCCCGGCATCCGGATCAGGTGGACAAGATCCGCGCGGAGGTGAAAAACGTCGTCGGTGACCGGCCGGTCGCATTCGACGACGTCCGAAAGCTGCGGCACACCGCCAATGTCGTCATCGAGACCATGCGGTTGTATCCCGCCGTATGGATATTGACCCGGCGGGCGGTGACCGACACGGAGCTGGGCGGTTACCGCATTCCGGCCGGTGCGGACATCGTGTACAGCCCGTACGCGATCCAGCGCGATCCGCGCTCGTACGACCGGAACGAGGAGTTCGATCCCGACCGCTGGCTTCCGGATCGGTCCAAGGAGGTGCCGAAGTACGCGATGGTGCCGTTCAGCGTCGGCAACCGGAAGTGTCCGAGCGACCACTTCTCGATGGCGGAGCTGACGCTGATCACCGCGGTGGTGGCGAACGCGTTCCGCTTCGAGGAGGCGCCCGGCTCCGACCCCCGGACCCATATCGGCATCACGCTGCGGCCGCGCAGGCTGCGGCTGAAGGTTCTGCCGGGGTGAGCTGAGCGCGGCGGACGCGGGTCAGGCGGCCGCCTGGGGACCACGGAACGCGCGCCGGTAGGCGTTCGGGGTGGTCCCCAGGGCCCGTACGAACTGGTGGCGCAGGGCGCCCGCCGTGCCGAAGCCGGTGCGCCAGGCGATCGCGTCCACCGTCTCGTCCGTGGCCTCCAGCAGGTGCTGGGCCAGCAGGACGCGCTGGCGCAGCAGCCACCGGTAGGGCGTGGTGCCGGTCTCCTGCTGGAAGCGGCGGGCGAAGGTGCGCGGGGCCATGTGGGCGCGGGCGGCGAGCTGTTCGACCGTGACCTCCTGGTCGAGGTGCTCGTCCATCCACGCCAGCACCTCGCCGACCGTGTCGCACGACGACCTGGGCAGCGGCCGCTCGATGTACTGGGCCTGGCCGCCGTCCCGGTGCGGCGGTACGACCATCCGGCGGGCGATCCGGTTGGCGACCTCGGGCCCCTGCTCCTTGCGGACCAGGTGGAGACAGGCGTCGATCCCGGCGGCCGTGCCGGCGGAGGTGATCACCGGGTCCTCGTCGACGTAGAGCACGTCCGGCTCCACGCGGGCCCGCGGGTAGTGGCGCGACAGCTCCTGGGCGTGATGCCAGTGCACGGCGCACCGCCGGCCGTCGAGCAGTCCGGCCGCGCCCAGCACGAAGACCCCGGAGCACACGCTGAGCACCCGGGTCCCGCGGTCCACGGCCCGGCGCAGGGCGTCGAGCAGTCCGGGCGGGTACTCCCGCCGGTGGTACCCGCTCCCGGCCGGCACGGCGATCAGATCGGCCTCCTCCAGCCGGTCCAGGCCGTACGGCGTGGAGACGGTCAGCCCGCCGACATGGGTGCCCAGCGAGGGGCCCTCGGCCGAGACCACCGCGAAGTCGTACACCGGCAGGCCCTCGTCGCTGCGGTCGATGCCGAACACCTCGCACAGGACGCCCAGTTCAAAGGGGTGCACGCCGTCGAGGAGGACGGCGGCGACGTTTTTCAGCATGCTGCCAGTGTGCCTCGCCACTGGCAGTAAATCGAGGGTGTGCGGCAGTCCTGCCACTGTTCGACAGGAGTGTCCGGCGCGACAGTGGTGTCATGACTACAGAACAGACACAGACACTGCTCGCCATGGTCGTCGTCCTGGGCATGCTCGCGCTCCTGGTCCTCCCGTCACTGATCGGGATCGTGCGCGACCGGCGCATCGACCGTCAGATCGAGGAGGCCCAGGAGCACGACGGGGCCCAGGGGCACGAGGGGGAGAAGGATCAGAAGTCCTCGTCCAGGTCCACGGTGCCCTCCACCGCCACCTGGTACGCCGACGGACGGCGCTCGAAGAAGTTGGTCAGCTCCTGAACGCCCTGGAGCTCCATGAAGGAGAAGGGGTTCTCCGAGCCGTACACCGGGGCGAAGCCGAGCCGCGTGAGGCGCTGGTCGGCGACGCACTCCAGGTACTGGCGCATGGAGTCGGTGTTCATCCCGGGCAGGCCGTCGCCGCACAGGTCACGGGCGAACTGCAGCTCGGCCTCGACGGCCTCCCGGAGCATGTCCGTGACCTGCTGCCCGAGCTGCTCGTCGAACAGCTCCGGCTCCTCCTTGCGGACGATGTCGACCACGTCGAACGCGAAGCTCATGTGCATGGTCTCGTCCCGGAACACCCAGTTGGTGCCGGTGGCGAGGCCGTGCAGCAGACCCCGGCTGCGGAACCAGTAGACGTACGCGAAGGCGCCGTAGAAGAACAGGCCCTCGATGCACGCGGCGAAGCAGATCAGGTTGAGCAGGAAGCGCCGGCGGTCGGCCTTCGACTCCAGCCGCTCCAGCTTCTCGACCTCGTTGATCCACTTGAAGCAGAACTCGGCCTTCTCGCGGATGGAGGGGATGTTCTCCACGGCCGCGAACGCGGCGTTGCGGTCCTCCGGGTCGGGCAGATAGGTGTCCAGAAGCGTCAGATAGAACTGGACGTGCACCGCCTCCTCGAAGAGCTGACGGCTCAGATAGAGCCGCGCCTCGGGGGAGTTGATGTGCTTGTAGAGCGTCAGCACCAGGTTGTTCGCGACGATCGAGTCGCCGGTCGCGAAGAACGCCACCAGCCGGCCGATGAGGTGCTGCTCCGAGGGCGTCAGCTTGGCGAGGTCGGCGACGTCCGAGTGGAGGTCGACCTCCTCCACGGTCCAGGTGTTCTTGATCGCGTCCCGGTAGCGCTCGTAGAAGTCCGGGTAGCGCATCGGGCGGAGCGTCAGCTCGAAGCCCGGGTCGAGAAGGTTCTTGGCTTCGCTGGTCATCACTGGCACGCCTCGCAGGACTCGGGGTTCTCAAGGGAGCAGGCGACCGCGTCGGGGTCGGACGCCTGCTGGACGGGGATGGTGGCCGGAGCCTGGGCCTGGGCGGCCCGCGCGATCCGGGTCGCCGGGCGCGAGCGCAGGTAGTAGGTCGTCTTCAGACCCGACTTCCACGCGTACGCGTACATCGAGGAGAGCTTGCCGATGGTCGGCGTCTCCAGGAACAGGTTCAGGGACTGGGCCTGGTCCAGGTACGGGGTACGGGCGGCGGCCATGTCGATGAGACCGCGCTGCGGGATCTCCCACGCCGTGCGGTACAGGTCCCGCACCTCGGCCGGGATCCACGCGAAGCCCTGCACCGACCCGTTGGACTCGCGCAGCGCCTCACGGGTGCGCGCGTCCCAGACGCCCAGCGCCTTGAGGTCCTGCACCAGGTACGAGTTGACCTGGAGGAACTCCCCGGACAGCGTCTCGCGCTTGAACAGGTTGGACACCTGCGGCTCGATGCACTCGTACACCCCGGCGATCGAGGCGATGGTGGCGGTCGGCGCGATGGCCAGCAGCAGCGAGTTGCGCATACCGGTGACGGCGATCCGCTCGCGCAGCGCCGCCCAGCGCTCCGGCCAGGTGAACGTGACGCCGTAGTGGTCGGGGTGCAGCACACCGCGGGCGGTCCGGGTCTTCTCCCAGGCCGGCAGCGGGCCGTTGCGCTCGGCCAGGTCGGCGGACGCCTCGTACGCGGCGAGCATGATCCGCTCGGCGATCCGGGTGGACAGCTCCCTGGCCTCGGCGGAGTCGAAGGGCAGCCGCAGTTTGAAGAAGACGTCCTGGAGGCCCATCGCGCCCAGGCCGACCGGCCGCCAGCGGGCGTTGGAGCGGCCCGCCTGCTCGGTCGGGTAGAAGTTGATGTCGACGACCCGGTCCAGGAAGGTCACGGCGGTGCGGACGGCCTCGTCCAGCCGCTCCCAGTCGAGCTCGCCGGCCGCCTGGTCGACGAACGCGCCGAGGTTGACCGAGCCCAGGTTGCAGACCGCGGTCTCGCCGTCGTCCGTGACCTCCAGGATCTCCGTGCACAGGTTCGAGGAGTGGATGACGTGGCCCGGCTCGGCCGTCTGGTTGGCGGTGCGGTTGGCGGCGTCCTTGAAGGTCATCCAGCCGTTGCCGGTCTGCGCGAGGGTGCGCATCATCCGGCCGTACAGATCACGCGCCGGGACGGTCTTGCGGGCCAGCCCCTTCGCCTCGGCGGCGCGGTAGGCGGCGTCGAACTCGTCGCCCCACAGGTCGACCAGCTCGGGCACGTCCGACGGGGAGAACAGCGACCACGGCCCGTCGGCGTCGACCCGGCGCATGAACTCGTCCGGCACCCAGTGCGCGAGGTTCAGGTTGTGCGTACGGCGGGCGTCCTCACCGGTGTTGTCGCGCAGCTCCAGGAACTCCTCCAGGTCGGAGTGCCAGGTCTCCAGGTAGACCGCGGCCGCGCCCTTGCGCCGGCCGCCCTGGTTCACTGCGGCGACCGAGGCGTCCAGGGTCTTCAGGAACGGCACGATGCCGTTGGAGTGCCCGTTGGTGCCGCGGATCAGCGAACCGCGGCTGCGGATGCGGGAGTACGACAGTCCGATGCCGCCGGCGTGCTTGGAGAGCCGGGCCACCTGGTGGTAGCGGTCGTAGATGGAGTCCAGCTCGTCCAGCGGGGAGTCGAGGAGGTAGCAGGACGACATCTGGGGGTGCCGCGTACCGGAGTTGAAGAGCGTGGGGGAGGACGGCAGGTAGTCGAGCCGGCTCATGAGCCCGTAGAGCGCGGTGACCTCGTCCACGGAGCGGGCGGTGTCGTCCTCGGCGAGGCCGGAGGCGACCCGCAGCAGGAAGTGCTGGGGCGTCTCGACGACCTTGCGGGTGTGCGGGTGGCGCAGCAGGTAGCGGCTGTGCAGGGTGCGCAGGCCGAAGTAGCCGAAGCGGTCGTCGGCGGTGGTGTCGATCAGCGCGTCCAGCCGGGCCGCGTGCAGCCGTACGAAGGCGGCGGTGCGGTCGGCGACGAGGCCCTCGCGGTGGCCGACGGCGACGGACTCGGTGAAGGAGGTGACGCCCTGGGAGGCGGCCTCCGCGCGGATGCCGATCGTCAGCAGCCGGGCGGCCAGCCGGGAGTAGGCCGGGTCCTCGGAGATCAGTCCGGCGGCCGCCTCCGTGGCCAGCTCGCGCAGTTCCGTCTCGTCCGCCCGCGCGGACCGGCCGCGCAGCGCGGCGGCGGCGACCCGGCCGGGGTCGGCGTCGGGGAGGTCGGCGGTCAGCTCGGTCAGGGTCCGCAGCAACGCGGTCCCGGGACCGTCGGTGTCCAGCGTGATGGCTGAGGCCGGATCGGCTGGCGCGATGGTCACGTGGGGCTCTCCCTCGCTCGGCATGGGGCCTGGCGGAGGGCAGCGGGCAGCACACGAGCGCGCACGGCGTCGCGGTCCACCGGCCCACTCCACGAGGCCCGGACGGCAGGCACCCGAGCCGGACGGCCGGGTGCGCTGTCGGCAGGTCCTCGGACTGACTCCTGGGCATGGCTGTTCCGGGAACAGAAGGAACGGACATGCACAAGTACACCGTTGCGGGACAGTTCCGGATTCGCACCGGATTCCCCTGCGGCGACAGCGAGCATGAGCATACATCTTGTGCTCACCCGTCGCGCCACCCCCAGATGTTGTGTCGGGGTGGTTTCAGAGTGTCAACGGGCCGCCGAAGATGTCGCTTTCGGCGGCCCGCTGAGGTGGTGCGCTCGCTGGAGGTGTGGGGCCCCTAGTGGGCCGAGCCCGCCGTGGCCGGGGGCAGCTCCACCTGGACGCCCGGATCGCCCGCGTCGGCCGTGTAGTCCTCCGGCCTGGTCTCGTCGACGCCCTCGGGTGCCTTCGCGGCCTTCAGGACGAACGTGAGGACCACCGTGACGACGAGGTTGAGGACGAACGCCGTGAGACCGATGTAGCCGATCTCACCGATGCCGGGGATCTCCGCCGACGAGCCGCCGAAGTGCTTCTGGGTCGGCGAGGCGACCCCGTACGCGGCGACCGTGCCGTAGACCATGCCGACCGCCCAGCCCGCGAGCAGCGCCCAGCGGTGGAACCAGCGGGTGAACAGGCCGCCGACCAGGGCCGGGAAGGTCTGGAGGATCCAGATGCCGCCCAGGAGCTGGAAGTTGATGGCGACGGTCTTGTCCATGGTCAGGACGAACACCAGCGCGCCCACCTTGACCAGGAGCGACACGATCTTGGAGACCCGGGTCTCCTCCTTGGGCGTGGCGTCCGGCTTGATGAAGTCCTTGTAGATGTTGCGGGTGAACAGGTTCGCGGCCGCGATCGACATGATGGCGGCCGGCACCAGCGCGCCGATGCCGATGGCCGCGAAGGCCACGCCCGCGAACCAGGCCGGGAACATGTTCTCGAAGAGCTGCGGGATGGCGAGCTGCCCGTTGCTGACCTTGACGCCCGCCGCGATCGCCATGAAGCCCAGCAGCGCCAGCAGTCCGAGCATCAGGGAGTACAGCGGCAGGATCGTGGTGTTGCGCCGGATCACCTCGCGGCTCTTGGACGACAGGGTCGCGGTGATGGAGTGCGGGTACATGAAGAGCGCCAGCGCGGAGCCCAGCGCCAGGGTGGCGTACGTCCACTGGCCGGCCTCGGCCGGGACCAGCGAGCCGCGCGGTTTGCCCGTCGCCGGGTTGGTCTGGCCGAACGCCTCGCTCGCCTTGGCGAAGATGTCGTCGAAGCCGCCGAGCTTGATCGGGATGTAGATGATCGCCACCGCGATGACGATGTAGATGAGCGTGTCCTTCACGAACGCGATCAGTGCGGGGGCCCGCAGACCGGACGAGTAGGTGTACGCGGCCAGCACGCCGAACGCGATCAGCAGCGGCAGGTCCTTGACGAACCAGTGGGTGGTCTCGCCGCCGCCGACGCCCATCACGTCGAGCACCGCCTGGATGCCGACGAGCTGGAGCGCGATGTACGGCATCGTCGCCAGGATGCCGGTCACGGCCACCGCGAGCGACAGCCCCTTGGAGCCCCAGCGCCCGCGCACGAAGTCGGACGTCGTCACATACCCGTGCTTGTGCGAGACCGACCACAGCCGGGGCAGGAAGGTAAAGATCAGCGGGTAGACGAGGATCGTGTACGGCACCGCGAAGAAGCCGGCCGCGCCCGCCGCGTAGATCGCCGCCGGTACGGCGACGAAGGTGTACGCCGTGTAGAGGTCGCCGCCGAGCAGGAACCAGGTGACCCAGGTGCCGAACGAGCGGCCGCCCAGGCCCCATTCGTCGAGGCTGTGCTCGTTCTCGGCCTTGCGCCAGCGCGCGGCCAGGAAGCCCATGACCGTGACGGCCACGAAGAAGAGGATGAAGACGGCGAGTGCCACGCCGTTGACGCCGTCGTTCACTGCGCGCCGCCTCCGCTCCGGGTCCGGCGGGCGCGCTGGTCACGCCGCCACAGGGTGTAGGCGGTCATCGTGAGTCCGGTCGAGACCAGCACCCACAGCATCTGGTACCAGTAGAAGAAGGGGATCCCGATGTACGCCGGGTCCGTCTTCGCGTACGAGCCCACCCACAGCATCGCCACGAACGGCGCGAGCAGGCAGAGGGCGATGACGACCCGTACGGGCGTCACCACCGGATCTCCGGTTCTCTCGGGGGTGTCTGGTGTGACTGGGGTGTCTGGCATCGGCGGCTCCGTCCCCTCACTCGTCGCTCATCGCCTTGATCACGTTGTAATGCGCAGGCAATGTAAGTGACGGGTAAGCGCGGCGGAAGACCTCCTCCGGATATCACCCCGGCATCTGCACTGTTCGGACGCAGTTCGTTCCGTCGGGGGGTTCGCTCCGTCGGCGGGCCGCCCCGGACTCAGTCGGTGGGCCGCTTCAGACGCGCCACGAACTTGTAACGGTCGCCCCGGTACACCGAGCGCACCCACTCCACCGGCTTGCCGTCCTTGTCCAGCGAGTGCCGGGAGAGCATCAGCATCGGCAGACCGACGTCGGTGCCCAGCAGACCGGCCTCGCGCGGGGTGGCCAGCGAGGTCTCGATGGTCTCCTCGGCCTCGGCGAGATGGACGTCGTAGACCTCGGCGAGGGCGGTGTAGAGCGAGGTGTACTTCACCAGGGACCTGCGCAGCGCGGGGAAGCGCTTCGCGGAGAGATGGGTGGTCTCGATCGCCATCGGCTCGCCGTTGGCCATGCGCAGCCGCTCGATGCGCAGCACCCGGCCGCCGGCGGTGATGTCGAGCAGTCCGGCGAGGGTGTCGTCGGCGGTGATGTAGCCGACGTCCAGGAGCTGCGAGGTGGGTTCGAGACCCTGGGCGCGCATGTCCTCGGTGTAGGAGGTGAGTTGGAGCGCCTGGGAGACCTTCGGCTTGGCGACGAACGTGCCCTTGCCCTGGATGCGCTCCAGACGGCCCTCGACGACCAGTTCCTGGAGGGCCTGGCGGACGGTGGTGCGGGAGGTGTCGAACTCGGCGGCCAGGGTGCGCTCCGGCGGGACCGGCGTGCCGGGCGCCTGGGTCTCCGTCATGTCGAGCAGATGCTTCTTCAGCCGGTAGTACTTGGGCACACGCGCGGTACGGACGGTCGCCCCACCCTCGTTCTCCGCACTGCTGACGTCGGTGCTCATGGCCTGCCTTCCCGGCTCCTGGTGCCGAAATGGCCGACACCCCGTCGGCCGCGCCTCACATCGTGGCACGGCTCGGTACGCGCGGGGTCCCGTGTGGGTGACCTCGCACGCCCGTGATCTCCTCTGTATACCTTCACGCCCGCCCTTGGTCTAGTCCAGGATTCCGCTTCCGGGGCCGGTGGGAGGCCCGGTGGTACACCCGCGCGCGAGCGGCCGTCCATGGTCCGTTCCGGTGGCCGAAAAACGAAAAGTCCCTGCATATCGCGGTCGCGTAACGGACGGTTCAACCGCGCTCGCACACCCTTGACAGCCCTATTGGTCTGAGCCAAGCTCCCGGTACTGGTCTACACCAATGGTCCAGGTCCTGGCCCCACGGACGGTACGCGTTGACGCTCGACCGCGGCGGGGAGGCAGGGGGGTTTGTGGCATCCCTGAGGAGGGTGGCGTGAAGCGCAAGCTGATAGCCGCGATCGGTATCGCGGGCATGATGGTCTCCATCGCGGCGTGCGGGGACAGTGGCAGCGGGGACTCGAAGGGGTCCGACGCCAAGGAACTGACGGTCTGGCTGACCGTCGACGCCCAGAACAACTGGCCCGAGCTGGTCAAGGCCGCCGACGCGGCGGTGCAGAAGAAGCACCCCGGCGTCAAGATCAACCACGAGTACTACGGCTGGCCGGACAAGAACGCCAAGCTCGACGCGGTGCTCGCCACCGACAAGGCCCCCGACGTGGTCGAGATGGGCAACACCGAGATGCTCGGCTACATGGTCAAGGGAGCCTTCGCGCCCCTGGACGCCTCGAAGTTCGAGAACTCCGACGCCTGGCTGGACGGCCTCGAGGCTTCGGTGACCTACGAGGACAAGACCTACGGCGTCCCCTACTACGCCGGCGGCCGCGTGGGCAACTGGCGCAAGGACGTCTTCGCCGCCGCGGGCGTCAAGGCCGCGCCGAAGACCTACGCCGAGCTGACCGCGGCCCTGGACAAGGTGCAGAAGAAGGAGGGCGACAAGTTCTCCGCCTGGTACCAGCCCACCCGTGACTGGTACGCGGCCATGTCCTTCGTCTACGACGCCGGCGGCTCCATCGCCACCGAGTCGGGCGGCCAGTGGAAGGCCAACCTGTCCTCGCCGGAGTCCCTCAAGGGCCTCACCGAGTACAAGAAGGTCGTCGACTCCTACATGCACGGCGACAAGACCAAGGACGAGTCCGACCGTTACATCGTCTACGGCCAGGGCAAGTCCGGCATGATCTTCGGCGCGGCCTGGGAGGGCGCGACCGCCGCCGACCCGAAGAACGACAAGACCGGCAAGCTCAAGGACAACCTGGAGAACTTCGTCATGCCGGGTCCGTCCGGCAAGAACCTCCCGGTGTTCCTGGGCGGCTCCGACCTCGCCGTCCCGGTGAAGTCGGACGCGCAGGACCTCGCCGCCGAGTGGATCGCCGCGTTCACCGGCAAGGAAGGCCAGAAGGGCCTGATGGCCAAGGGCAACCTGCCCAACAACCTGACCGACCTCGCCTCCCTCAAGAACGACCCGGCCACCGTCGTCCCGGCCACCGCGGCTGAGTCGAGCTGGTTCGTCCCGATGGCGCCCGGCTGGGGCCAGGTCGAGAAGGCCCAGGTGCTCCAGACCATGCTCCAGAGCATCGGCACCGGCAAGAAGTCCGTCGAGGACGCCGCGAAGGAAGCGGACGCCGCGATCGACAAGGTCATCAACACCAAGTGACCTGACGGCGGGGCCCCACCACCCGGTTCCCCACCGGGCGGGGGCCCCGCCTCCCTACGACCGAGGGACCGCTGAGGAGCGCGCGGATGAGTGCCGCAGACACGACCACCCCTGCCAAGGTGCCGCCGACGCGGCCGTCACCCCCACCCCGGGCCGACGTGAGAAAGCCACCGCGACGGCGCGGCGAGGCCGGCGCCGGCACGCCCTGGCTGCTGCTCGCGCCCTGTCTGCTGGTCCTGGCGCTGGTGATGGGCTATCCGCTGGTCCGCCTGGTCACCCTGTCCTTCCAGAAGTTCGGCCAGTCCCAGCTCTGGGGCTTCCAGCCCGCCGAGTCCGTCGGCTTCGACAACTTCGCGCAGGTGCTGGGCGACACCGAGTTCTGGCAGGTCGTGGTCCGCACGATCGTCTTCGCCGCCGGCTGTGTGATCCTCACGATGGTCATCGGCATGCTGATCGCGCTGCTCCTCCAGCGGGTCTCCGGCTGGGTGAAGATCCTGGTCAACATCGCCCTGGTGGCGAGCTGGGGCATGCCGATCATCGTCGCCACCACGGTCTTCAAGTGGCTGTTCGACTCCGACTACGGCATCCTCAACGCGGTCCTGTCCCGGCTCCCCGGGGTCGATCTGATCGGCCACAACTGGTTCGCCAGCGGACCGCAGGGCCTCGCCGTCATCATGCTCCTGGTGATCTGGGGCGCGGTGCCCTTCGTGGTGATCACCCTCAGCGCCGGACTCACCCAGGTCCCCGCCGAATTGGAGGAGGCCGCCCGCCTCGACGGCGCCGGCGCCTGGGGCGTCTTCCGGTACGTCACCCTGCCCATCCTCAAGCCGATCATCGTGATGCTCACGACCCTGTCGGTCATCTGGGACATGGGCGTCTTCCCGCAGGTCTTCGTGATGCGCAACGGCCACCCGGAGCCCGAGTTCCAGCTTCTGACGACGTACTCCTACGACCGTGCCTTCGTCGTCAACGACTACAGCCAGGGCTCCGCGATCGCCCTGATCACGGTGCTGCTGCTGCTCGGGGTGGTCGCCGTCTACATGCGCCAGATGCTGAAGATCGGAGAGGTCGAATGAGCACGGTTTCCACCCCGGGGCGGTCCAAGCTCGGCTGGAACCTCGTCGGACTCCTCGTCTTCGTCGTCGCCGGCTTCCCCGTCTACTGGATGCTCAACACGGCGTTCAAACCGGCGAAGGACGCCATCGACCCCGACCCGAGCCTGCTGCCGACCGGCATGACGTTCTCCAACTTCGGGCGCGCGCTGGACATCGCCGACTTCTGGGGCCCGGTCTGGCGCAGCCTGGTCGTCTCCATGACGGTCGTCGTGATCGGCATCGTCATCGGACTGCTCGCGGCCCTCGCCATCTCCCGGTTCGCCTTCCGCGGCCGCAAGATCGTGATCGTGGGCATCCTCGCCGTCCAGATGGTCCCGCTGGTCGCCATGATCATCCCGGTCTTCCTGCTGCTCAACGACCTGAACCAGTACGACCGGCTGTCCGGCCTGATCATCACGTACCTGACCTTCGTCCTGCCCTTCACGGTGTGGACCCTGCGCGGCTTCATCGTCAACATCCCGAAGGAGCTGGAGGAGGCCGCGATGGTCGACGGCTGCACCCGCACCGGCGCCTTCGTCCGGGTCGTCTTCCCGCTGCTGGCCCCCGGCATGGTCGCGACCTCCGTCTACGCCTTCATCCAGGCGTGGAACGAGTACCTCTACGCCCTGATGCTGCTCAGCCAGAAGAACCAGACGGCGACCGTGTGGCTCGGCAACTTCACCACCAAGCACGGCACCGAGTACGCCCCGATGATGGCCGGCGCCACCCTGATGGCCGTTCCGATCGTCGCCCTGTTCCTCCTCGTCCAGCGCAAGATGGCCGCGGGTCTCACCGCGGGCGCCGTGAAGGGATGACGCCCCGATGACGACCATCACCAGCGGCACCGACACGCTCACCCGGGACGCCCTGACCGTCCTCCAGCCCGGCTTCCCGGGCACCACCGCCCCCGACTGGCTGCTGCGCCGCCTGGGCGAGGGCCTGGCCTCGGTCGGCCTGTTCGGCCGCAACATCGCCTCCGCGGAGCAACTCGCCGCCCTCACCGCACAGTTGCGGGCCGAGCGGGACGACGTCCTGGTCGCCATCGACGAGGAGGGCGGTGACGTCACCCGTCTGGAGGTGCGCACCGGCTCCTCCTTCCCCGGCAACCACGCGCTGGGCGCGGTGGACGACGTGGACCTGACCCGCCGGGTCGCCCACGAGCTGGGCCGCCGGCTCGCCGAGTGCGGGGTCAACCTCAACTGGGCCCCGTCGGCCGACGTGAACTCCAACCCGGCCAACCCGGTGATCGGCGTCCGCTCCTTCGGGCCCGACACCGACCTGGTCGCCCGGCACACCGCCGCCTATGTCACCGGCCTCCAGGCCGCCGGCGTGGCCGCCTGCACCAAGCACTTCCCCGGCCACGGCGACACGGCCGTCGACTCCCACCACGCGCTGCCGCGCATCGACGTCCCGGCGGACGTCCTCTCCGCGCGCGAGCTGGTCCCGTTCCGCGCGGCCATCGGCGCCGGCAGCCGGGCGGTCATGAGCGCCCACATCCTGGTCCCGGCCCTGGACCCGGTCCACCCGGCGACCCTGTCCCGCCGCATCCTCACCGGCCTGCTGCGCGAGGAACTCGGCTACGACGGCCTGATCGTCACCGACGGCATGGAGATGCAGGCCATCGCCGGCACCTACGGCATCGAGCGCGGCAGCGTCCTCGCCATCGCCGCGGGCGCCGACGCCATCTGCGTGGGCGGCGGCCTCGCCGACGACGAGACGGTACGGCGGCTGCGCGACGCCCTCACCGCCGCGGTCCGCGCCGGTGACCTGCCCGAGGAGCGGCTCGCCGACGCGGCGCGGCGGGTGCGGGAGCTGGCCGGCTGGGCCGCCTCGGCGCCCACCGCCGCCGACGGGGCCGAGCCGGAGGTCGGTCTGACCGCCGCCCGCCGGGCGCTGCGCGTCACCGGCGCCGAGGGCTTCGCCCCGCTCACCGAGGCGCCCTACGTCGCCGCGCTCGCCCCGGTCGCGAACATCGCCGTCGGTGACGAGACCCCGTGGGGCGTGGCCGCGGAACTGGCCCGGCTGCTGCCGGGAACGGCGACGGGCAGCTTCACCGGCGAGGACGCGGGCCACGCGGCGCTGGCCGCGGCGGGGGAGCGTCGTCTCGTGGTGGTCGTCCGAGACGAACACCGCCACCCCTGGATGGCGGCGGCCCTCGACACCCTGCTCGCGGCCCGCCCGGACACCGTTGTCGTCGAGATGGGCGTCCCGCAGGCCCCACCGCGCGGCGCCCTGCACGTGGCCACCCACGGCGCGGCCCAGGTCTGCGGCCGCGCGGCGGCGGAGGTCCTGATCGGGGGGTAGGACCTGCCGCGGCTGTGAGGAAGGCGCCGACTTCCCCTTCGAGGGGCGGTCGGCGCCTCTCTGCGTGTGGGTGCTTCTCTTTTTTTTGGGGGGGGGGCTGGTCGGGGGCGTGGCGCGTCCCGCCGGAGGCGGCGCCCTGCACCTGGCCACCCATGGCGGGGCGCAGATCTGTTGGCCGGGCGGCGATGGAGTCCGTGGTCGGGGGTGTCAGGAATCCCGCCGCGGACCGCGCCCTGCGGTGCCCTGAGGTCCGCAGGCGTGCGGAAGGCGCTGGGCTTCCCTCTTCAGGGGGAGGGGCTGGCTGGCGCCCTTTGCGCGTACGGGCTCTGGGGTCCAGGTCTGTGGCCGCACGGCGGCGGAGCAGGTGGTCGGTGGGTAGCACCCGCTGCGGCGATGCGTAGGGCGCCGGCTGCCCTTAGGGGCCGGCGCCTGCCGTGGTCATGCGGAAGGCGCCGGCTTCCCCCGTGGGGAGGGCGGCGCCTTCTCGCGTGTGCTCGGGCGTGTCAGATGCCCTGCCACTCCGGCTTGTGGGCGTAGGTGTGGCGGAAGTAGTCGGCCAGCTTCAGCTTGGACGCGGCGGCCTCGTCCACGACGACCGTGGCGTGCGGGTGGAGCTGGAGTGCGGAGGCGGGGCAGACCGCGGCGACGGGGCCCTCGACGGTGGACGCGACCGCGTCCGCCTTGCCCTCGCCCGTCGCCAGCAGCACCAGGTGCCGTGCCTCCAGGATCGTCCCGATACCCTGCGTGATCACGTGGTGCGGGACCTGGTCGATGTCACCGTCGAAGAAGCGCGCGTTGTCGACCCGGGTCTGCTCGGTCAGCGTCTTGATGCGGGTGCGCGAGGCGAGCGAGGAGCACGGCTCGTTGAACCCGATGTGCCCGTCGGTCCCGATGCCCAGCAACTGCAGGTCCACCCCGCCGGCCGCCGCCAGCGCCGCGTCGTACGCCGCGCAGGCCGCCCGGATGTCCCCGGCGGTGCCGTCCGGCCCCAGGAACGCGTCCATCCCGATGCCCAGCGGCTCCAGCACCTCACGGCGCAGCACCGAGCGGTAGGACTCGGGGTGGTCGGCGGGCAGGCCCACGTACTCGTCGAGCTGGGCGATCCGGGCCCGCGAGACGTCCACCTCCCCGGCGCGCACCTTCGCCGTCAGCGCCTCGTACACGGGCAGCGGGGTGGAGCCGGTGGCCACACCGAGCAGGGCGCCCGGGGTGCCCCGCAGCAGCCGCGCCATGGCCTCGGCGATGAGTTCGCCGCCCGCCGCGGCGTCCGGAACGATGACAACTTCCACGCTGGGCCTGCCGTTCTGGAGAGACTGCTATGTGGTTTAGACCAATCTAGCAGAGGGGGGTGGTTGCGCCAGGGCGCACATTGCCCGCCGTTCCGGCTCCGCACGGGAACTCCCACAGGCTAGGCTGCGTTGTGGATACGAGTGCGTACGATCGATCAGACAGTTGCTCCTCCTCATGGACACACCTAGTGGTCTAGTCCACAATGGTCGGGAGAAGCGAAGCAGTACACGCACCACCGCGAACTTCCGTCTTCCCCGCACAGGAAGGCGGACCGAGGGTCCGGAGCTCTCTGCCCTGACTGCCCCGGCTCCTCACCTTCGGCCGACGGGACCGCACACCCCGCGGCCGATATTGCTCCGGGCTGCGGTGCCGGGAGGGTTGAGGGTCCCTCCCAGGCGCCGCGGCCCGCGGGTGTTTCCGGGCCCGGGTGTTTCGCCCCCGGGTGTTTTAGGCCATGGCCTGACCCGCGGGTACGCTCGCAGCGTGCCCTCCATGAACGAACTCGTACGCCAGCACACCGCCCTCGACGACTCCGACCTCGAGTGGCTGCACCTGCTGGTCTCGGAGTGGCAACTGCTCTCCGACCTCTCCTTCGCCGACCTGGTCCTGTGGGTCCCCACCAGCGACGGCACGCGCTATGTGTCGGTGGCCCAGATGCGCCCCAACACCGGCCCCACCTCCTACCAGGACGACATGGTCGGCCACCTCGTCCCGCGCGGCCGCCGCCCCCTGCTGGACGCCGCGCTCGACGAGGGCCGGATCGTGCGCGAGGGCGACCCGGAGTGGCGCGAAGAGGTCCCCGTACGGGTGGAGTCCATCCCCGTGCGGCGCGAGGGCCGGGTCCTCGGGGTGATCGCCCGCAACACCAATCTGCTCACCGTGCGCACCCCGAGCCGGCTGGAGCTGACCTACCTCCAGAGCGCCTCCGACCTCGCGCAGATGATCGCGGCGGGCTCCTTCCCCTTCCCCAACCAGCAGATGGACATGGACGCCGCCCCGCGCGTCGGCGACGGTCTGATCCGGGTCGACGGCGACGGACTCGTCCAGTACGCCTCCCCGAACGCGCTCTCCGCCTACCACCGCCTCGGCCTCGCCTCCGACCTCGTCGGCCAGCACCTCGGCCACACCACCGCCGAACTCGCCCCCACCCGTGGCCCGGTGGACGAGGCGCTCGCCAAGGTCGCCAGCGGCTGGGCGCCCCGCGAGTTCGAGATCGAGGCCAAGGACGGGGTCATCCAGTTCCGCACGATCCCGCTCAAGCCCAAGGGCACCCGCATCGGCTCGCTGGTCCTGCTGCGGGACGTCACCGAACTGCGCCGCCGCGAACGCGAGTTGATCACGAAGGACGCGACCATCCGGGAGATCCACCACCGGGTGAAGAACAACCTCCAGACCGTCGCCGCCCTGTTGCGGCTCCAGGCCCGCCGGATCGAGTCCGAGCGCGGCCGGGAGGCGCTGGAGGAGGCGGTGCGCAGGGTCGGCTCGATCGCCATCGTGCACGAGACGCTCTCCCAGAACCTGGACGAGCGCGTGGAGTTCGACGAGATCGCCGACCGGGTGCTCGCCATGGTCGCCGAGATCTCCCCGGGCAAGGTCACCGGCCGGCGCAGCGGACGCTTCGGCATCCTGGACGCGGAGGTCGCCACCCCGCTCTCCATGGTGCTCACCGAGATCCTCCAGAACGCCCTGGAGCACGGCTTCCGCGAGGGCGACACCGGCACGGTCGAGGTCGCGGCGGTCCGCGGCGGTACGACGAAGGAGGCCCGCCTGCTGGTCACGGTGCAGGACGACGGCGTGGGCCTGCCCGAGGGATTCGACCCGCACACCTCGGGCAACCTCGGCCTTCAGATCGTACGGACCCTGGTGGAAGGGGAGTTGGGCGGAACGTTCGACATGGTCCCGGCGCCGGAACGCGGTACGCAGGTGATCCTCGACATTCCGGTGCCGGCCCAGAAATAGGAATGCGCCGGGGAATGCGGTGTATTCCCTTTCCGGCACAGCTTCCGGCACAGTCCGGCACAGCAAGAAGCCCCGGACCGTTCAGGGGTCCGGGGCTCAAATGCTCGTTGCCAGCGATTAGCTGCGCATCGGGGGTACTGCGCGCTGCGGCTCGGGGGCGGGAGTTGCGTACGCGCTGTACGCGCCGCCAAGCTCAGGCCGTGTACGGGGCGGGTGTTGTCAGGCGGAGGCCTGACGGGCCCGGTTGCGGGCGGCGCGGCGCTTCATGGCGCGACGCTCGTCCTCGCTGAGACCACCCCAGACGCCGGAGTCCTGGCCGGACTCGAGCGCCCACTGCAGACACTGCTCCATCACCGGGCAGCGACGGCAGACGGCCTTGGCTTCCTCGATCTGCAGCAGCGCAGGACCGGTGTTGCCGATGGGGAAGAAGAGCTCGGGGTCTTCCTCGCGGCAAACGGCGTTGTGACGCCAGTCCATGGCTGCTACCTCTCCTTGGTATTACATGCAGGTTGCTTGTGAATGTGAACGCTTTCACGAATCCCTCAACAAGTGAAGGGCCAACCCGCCAGGTTCGCTGGCGTGGTCCTGTGGTTCGAAGAGGGGTTCTGGTGATCAGTGGAGGCCGGTCTTGCGGGCCGTCCCGATCGCCACGTAGAGCGTCGCAAACCTCAGCGGCGGATACAACCCCTTCCGGAAAGTTTTTTTTGATTCCTCGGTGTCGACTAGGTCACAGCCGTACTTCCATGGGGTGGACCCTGGCCTAAACGTTCGAGTGAAAGGACTTCAGCCCTTTCTGCTCACACAATCACACGCAGTGCACGGCGTACGCCTGTGAACGTCACGCTCGTACGCAGTCCCAGGTGGTCGCCGTCCATCTGAAGGGGCAGAGGGACCTTGGAATGCAAGGTGAACCGGTCCAGATCGTGGAGGGAGTGGGCGTGCTTGCCGTGCGGGCCGCGCTCGGGGGACGAAGTGAGCAACTGGGTGCCATACCGGGCAACCGCGGCGGTGGACAGACGGCTGAGACCGAGTACGTCGAGCCCTGTATCGAACGACGCCTTAGGTGACGCGTACACCGGGCGATTGCCCAGATACGTCCACGGCGCCGTGTTGCAGACTATGGAGAGCACCAGATCGGTCAGCGGTTCGGCGCCCGGCCGCTCCAGCGTGATCGATCCGTGCCGGCGCTCGGACTCGCCCAGCAGTTGCCGCACGGCCTGCCGGATGTAGAGCGCGTGGGTGGACCTGCGGCCCCGCTCCCGGTGCTGTTCGACCCGTCCGACGACCCCCGCGTCGAAGCCGAGCCCGGCGTTGAAGGTGAACCAGCGCGACGGCACCGACTCGTCCTCCGAACCCGGCGTGCCCGAGGCCAGACCCAGGCCGACCGTGCGCCCGCTCTCCTCGCGCAGCGCGTCCAGCAGGGCGCCGGTCGCCTCCACCGGATCGTTGGGCAGCCCCAGGGCGCGGGCGAAGACATTGGTGGAACCGCCGGGGACCACCGCGAGACCGGGCAGGTTGTCCGGGTCCGGTCCGGCGTGCAGCAGGCCGTTGACCACCTCGTTGACCGTGCCGTCGCCGCCGAGGGCCACGACCAGGTCGGTGTTCCCGCTCTCCGCGGCCTGCCGGCCCAGGTCACGCGCGTGTCCGCGGTACTCGGTGGTGACCGCCTCCAGCTTCATCTCGCTGGCGAGCGCGTGGATCAGGACGTCACGCGTCCGTGCACTGGTAGTGGTTGCCGCCGGATTGACCACGAGAAGTGCACGCATGGGTTGCAGCGTACCTACTGGGTGGTACCCGGCACAGGGCGAGGTGGGGATCGGGCGGGAGATCGGGAGGTGAGGCTCGCCACGGGCGCCGTCCCGGCCGACGGCTACCCTTCAGGGGTGAGCAGTGAGAAGACCCCCGCCACCCCCGAGACCCCCCTCGCCCCCGAGGCCGAGGCCGAGGGCGCCCGCCCGCGCCGGCTGACGTACGCCGCCGCGCTGACCGGTCTGGAAGGGCTGGCGCTGGTCGCCGGCGGGATCTGGATCCTCGTCCTGGGCTTCACCGGCGACCCGGACGACCGGCAGCAGGCCGTCACCGGCGGGATCACGCTGATGGTGCTCGCGCTGCTGCCGCTGCTGGCCGCGCGCGGACTGCTCGCCCTGCGGAGCTGGAGCCGGGGGCCCGCCGTGATCACCCAGATCCTGGCGCTGCCGGTGGCCTACAACCTGCTCCAGGCCGACAGCCTCGCGATCCCGGCCGGTATCGCGCTCGCGGCGCTCGCCGTCACGGGGCTGATCCTGCTGGTCAACGCGGAGACGACCCGGGCCCTCGGGATCCGGGGGCCCGGCAACGCGGCGGACCAGGGCTAGGCACGCCCCGGTCGGCTCTACTCCTCGACCAGCAGCTTCTCCCGTAGCTGCGCCAGGGTCCTGGCCAGCAGCCGGGAGACGTGCATCTGCGAGATGCCGACCTCCTGCGCGATCTGCGACTGGGTCATGTTGCCGAAGAACCGCAGCAGCAGGATCCGCTTCTCGCGCGGCGGGAGGTCCTCCAGGAGCGGCTTGAGCGACTCCCGGTACTCGACGCCCTCCAGCGCCTCGTCCTCCGCGCCCAGGGTGTCCGCGACCGCCGGGGACTCGTCGTCGGTGTCGGGGACGTCCAGGGAGAGGGTGGAGTACGCGTTGGCGGACTCCAGGCCCTCCAGGACCTCCTCCTCCGAGATGGCGAGCTTCTCGGCCAGCTCGTGCACCGTGGGGGAGCGGCCGTGCTGCTGCGACAGCTCGGCGGTCGCCGTGGTGAGCGCGAGCCGCAGCTCCTGGAGACGGCGCGGCACCCGCACCGCCCAGCCCTTGTCGCGGAAGTGCCGCTTGATCTCACCCACGACCGTCGGGGTCGCGTAGGTGGAGAACTCCACCCCGCGGTCCGGGTCGAAGCGGTCGACCGACTTGATCAGGCCGATGGTGGCGACCTGGGTGAGGTCGTCCAGCGGCTCGCCGCGGTTGCGGAAGCGGCGCGCGAGGTGCTCGACGAGCGGCAGGTGCATCCGGACGAGCTGGTTGCGCAGCTCGGCGTACTCGGGGCTGCCGTCCTTCAGTCCGCGCAGCTCGACGAACATCGCCCGTGCCCCGCTGCGGTCCCCTTCGTGACGGGGCTCGTGCTGTTGACGGGGTTCGTGCTGGGTGCCCCGCACGCCCTGTTCGTCGTCTCGCTGGTGCTCGCTCATCGTCCCGCCCGTCGCCCTCTGTCGAGCCCTGGCCTCGGCAGAGCGGCCGGGGGGACCCCCGATCCGCCCCTCCCGGGGCGGGCCGTCCTGCACGGCGTCCTCCGGGAGACCGGCCGCCGCGGAGGACGGGGCGTCCTCCGGGTGGGGTCTCGCCTGGTCGGGAATGCCGTTGATGCCATCCGCCGTCATGCGTCGGGAATCGCCCGGAGAGACCGTGTCCTCGGCCGGCAGCTCCCGTGTGCCGCGCTCTTCGTCCCGCACCGGCCCGTCCCCGTCCCTCACGCCGGCCCGGGTCCCGCGCCGCGCTGTTTGTAGAGGCTGATCGAAACGGTTTTGTCGTCGTCGACGGCGGAGGAGACCTTGCCCGCGAGGGCGGACAGCACGGTCCAGGCGAAGGTGTCGCGCGCGGGGGCGTGACCGTCCGTGGTCGGCGCCGAGACCGTCACCTCCAGCGAGTCGTCGACGAGCCGGAACACGCAGCTCAGCACCGAGCCGGGCACGGCCTGCTGGAGCAGGATCGCGCAGGCCTCGTCCACCGCGATGCGCAGGTCCTCGATCTCGTCCAGGGTGAAGTCCAAACGGGCCGCGAGGCCGGCCGTGGCCGTCCGCAGCACCGACAGGTAGGCACCCGCAGCCGGCAGCCGGACTTCCACGAAGTCCTGGGTCGCGGGCTCGCCTGCGATCTGGGACACCCTCACCTCCAAGGTGGTACAAGCTTTTCGGGGCCGAGGGTCTCCCCCCGGGGGTAACGCGTGTGTGGTGCAGCGGTGACGCTACCGCGCTCTCCGGTCTCCCGTCCCGGGACCCCAACCCCCTGGCGTCACTCACAGTAAAGCTGTGAACACGCTCCGTGTCTAGGGGGTCTGCGGACCCAAAAGGGAAGAGGGCGCGCCGGGTTGACGTACCCAGACGTCAGACCGTCGAACCGTACCCGTCGGACGGCCGGACCGTCTCGCCGGTACCGTGCCCCGCCGTACATGAACTGCAACGTCCGGGGCGCCCGGGACGTTCACACCAGGACGTGGTCGACGAAGCACCACCGCCAGCTCTCACCGGGTTCGAAGGTACGCATCACCGGGTGCCCGGAGTCCTTGTGGTGCTCCGTCGCGTGCCGGCCGGGCGAGGAGTCGCAGCAGCCGACATGGCCGCACGACAGACACAGCCGGAGCTGCACCGGGTGGGTGCCGTCGCGCACACACTCGGGACACGTCTCGCCCAACGGGGCGGGTTCGGGGTCCGGCAGCGCGTCGGCGTGCGTGCACTGTTTCATGATTGCCAGATTACGACGGGCGTGCGGACGACCGCGCGGAAAAACGAAGGGCGGCGAGACGGCGAGACATGGACGTGATGCCACTCCTGTTGCTGGTGGCGGGCAGCGCGGCGATCGCGGCGGCGGCCCGGCGCACCCCCGTGCCCGCGCCGCTGCTGCTGGTGGCGGTGGGCCTGGCGGTGTCGTACCTGCCCGGGGTGCCGGACTACACCCTGGACCCGGACGTCGTCCTGCCGCTGCTGCTGCCCCCGCTGCTGTACACCTCGGCGTCCGAGAGCTCCTACCTGGACCTGCGCGCCCAGGTGCGGCCGGTGGCCCTGCTCTCGGTCGGGTACGTGCTCTTCGCGACGCTCGTCGTCGGCTGGGCCGTCTACCTGCTGGTCCCGGGGCTGCCGCTGACCGCCGCGCTGGTGCTGGGCGCGGTCGTGGCGCCGCCGGACGCGGTCGCGGCCACCGCGGTGGCCCGCCGGGTCGGCCTCCCGTCGCGGATCACCACGATCCTCCAGGGCGAGTCCCTGCTCAACGACGCCACCGCGATCACCGCCTACAAGGTGGCTCTCGCGGTCGTCGTCGGCGAGGGCGCCTCCTGGGCGGGCGGCATCGAGGAGTTCCTGGTGGCGGCGATCGGCGGCGTCGCCGCGGGCCTCGTCCTGATGGCCCCGCTGCACTGGCTGCGCACCCGCCTGAAGGAACCCCTCCTCCAGAACACGCTCTCCCTGCTGATCCCGTTCGTCGCCTACGCGGCCGCCGAGCAGTTCCACGCCTCCGGGGTCATCGCCGTGGTCGTCGTCGCCCTGTACCTCGGGCACCGCGCGTGGGAGGTCGACTTCGCCACCCGGCTCCAGGAGGAGGCCGTCTGGAAGATGGTCGCCTTCATCCTGGAGTCGGCGGTCTTCGCCCTGATCGGCCTCCAGCTCCCGGTCGTCCTCAGGGGGCTCGGCGACTACGAGGGCCCGGACGCCGCCTGGTACGCCGTCGTCCTGTTCGTCGTGGTGGTCGCGGTCCGCTTCCTGTGGGTGTACCCGGCGACCTTCCTGCCGCGGCTGCTGTCGGCCCGCATCCGCGCGCGGGAGGAGAACCCGACCTGGCGCGGGCCCTTCGTGATCGCCTGGGCCGGGATGCGGGGCGTGGTCTCGCTGGCCATCGCCTTCTCCATCCCGCTCACCGTGGACCACGGCGAGGCGCCCTTCCCGCACCGCAATCTGATCCTCTTCCTGACCTTCACCACCGTCATCGGCACCCTCGTCGTGCAGGGGCTGACCCTGCCCCCGCTGATCCATCTGCTGAAGTTCCCCGAGCCCGACCCGCAGACCGCCACCCTCGCCGAGGCCAACGCCCAGGCACAGGCGTCCCGGGTCGCCGAGGAACGCCTCGACGCGCTCCTGGAGGACGAGCGCAACGCCCTGCCGCCGCCCCTCGCCGACCGGCTGCGCACGGTCCTGGAGCGGCGCCGCAACGCCGTCTGGGAGCGCCTCGGCCAGACCAACCCGGTCACCGGCGAGACCGTCGACGACACCTACCGCCGGCTCGCCCGCGAGATGATCGGCGCCGAGCGCGAGGTCTTCGTCCGGCTCCGCGACGGCCGCTACATCGACGACGAGATGCTGCGCGTCCTGCTGCGCCGGCTGGACCTGGAGGAGGCGGCGGCCTACCGGGAGGCCGGCTAGCCGGGACCGGTTCACCCGCCGAACGGCGCCCCTGTCACCACCGCCGCGAGCCGGGTCCCGGGGGCGAACGCCCCCTCCTCGGCCAGGGTGACAAGGGCGTAGAGCGACTTGGCGACATAGAGACGTTCGAGCGGGATCCCGTGCCGCCGCTCGAAGTCGTCGGCGAAGGCGTCGAGTTCCGCGGGCACCCGTGCGTAGCCGCCGAAGTGGAACCGTTCGTCGAGCCGCCAGTCGCCGCGCCGGGCGCCGAAAGCCCGCTGCTGGAGGGCCTGTATCTCCTCGCCGAGGAAACCGCCCTTGAGAACCGGAATGCCGAGGGCGCGCTGCTGCGGGGCGAGCCCGGCGGCCAGCCCGGCGAGCGTGCCGCCGGTGCCGCAGGCCAGCGCGACGACGTCCGCCCGGCCGCGCAGCTCCTCGCCGAGCGCCCGGCAGCCGCGGACGGCGAGCGTGTTGCTGCCGCCCTCGGGCACGACGTACGCGTCCTCGGCGCCGGCCGCCCGCAGCAGCGCGGCGAGGGTCTCCGGCTCGGCCTTGCGGCGGTAGGCGGCCCGGTCGGTGAAGTGCAGCCGCATGCCGTCGGCCGCGCACCGGGCCAGGGACGGGTTCAGCGGACGCCCGGCCAGTTCGTCGCCGCGCACCACGCCCACCGTGGGCAGCCCGAGCAGCCGGCCGGCGGCCGCCGTGGCGCGCAGATGGTTGGAGTAGGCGCCGCCGAAGGTCAGCAGGGTGCGGCCCGCCGCCCGCTCCAGATTGGGCACGAGCTTGCGCCACTTGTTGCCGATCAGCTCCGGGTGGATCAGATCGTCGCGCTTCAGCAGCAGCCGGACGCCGTGCCGCTCGAACCGGTCGTCCGCCACCTCCTGGAGCGGCGAGGGCAGTCGGGGGCGCAGGTCGGTCACCCGCCCATTGTCGAACACCGTTCGTCCGAACCCTCCGCTTCCCGGCTCGACCGTGATCCATTCCCGCTCTTTCGTGTAATGGCACGAGCACACAAAGTGATGGAAGGCTGGCCGCGTGAACAGTGCACCGGCGCAGTTCGGCGCCCGTGCATGAGCTGGGAGGGCAATTTCTCATGTCGGTAGGCGAAGAGGTCCGCACCGAGTCGGGCAAGCCGCAGCAGAGTCTCGGCACGGCGGCCGCGCGGAACCTGGCCACCACCACCAAGTCCGCGCCGCAGATGCAGGAGATCAGCTCGCGCTGGCTGCTGCGGACCCTGCCCTGGGTGGATGTGCAGGGCGGCACGTACCGGGTCAACCGGCGGCTGACGTACGCGGTCGGTGACGGCCGCATCACGTTCGTCAAGACCGGTGACCGCGTCGAGGTGATCCCGGCCGAGCTGGGCGAGCTGCCGGCGCTGCGCGACTTCGAGGACGAAGAGGTGCTGGGGGAGCTGGCCCAGCGCTGCCGGCAGCGGGAGTTCGCCCCCGGGGAGATCATCGCGTCCTTCGGCAGCCAGTCCGACGAGGTCTATCTGCTGGCGCACGGCAGGGTGGAGAAGGTCGGCACCGGCCCCTACGGCGACGACCAGGTCCTCGGGGTCCTCGCCGACGGCGCCTACTTCGGCGAGCAGGCCCTGCTCGACGCCGACGCCATCTGGGAGTACACCGCCCGCGCCGACACCGCCTGCACGGTGCTGGTCCTGGCCCGCCAGGACGTCGAACAGGTCGCGGAGCGCGCCGACACCCTGCGCGCCCACCTCCACGAGCTGCGGGCCATCCCGGAGCAGCGCACCAACAAGTACGGCGAGAAGGAGGTCGACCTGGCCGCGGGCCACGCCGGTGAGGCCGACATCCCGCACACCTTCGTCGACTACGACGCCCGTCCGCGCGAGTACGAACTGAGCATCGCCCAGACCGTCCTGCGCATCCACACGCGTGTGGCCGACCTCTACAACCAGCCCATGAACCAGACCGAGCAGCAGCTCCGGCTGACGGTCGAGGCGCTCAAGGAGCGCCAGGAGCACGAGCTGGTCAACAACCGCGAGTTCGGGCTCCTGCACAACTGCGAGTACGACCAGCGCCTCCAGCCGCACGACGGCGTGCCCAGCCCCGACGACCTGGACGAACTCCTCAGCCGGCGGCGCGGCACCAAGATGCTGCTCGCCCATCCGCGCGCGATCTCCGCGATCGGCCGCGAGCTGAACAAGCGCGGTCTGGTGCCCGAGACCATCGACATCGGCGGCAACCGCATCCCGACCTGGCGCGGTGTGCCGATCTACCCGTGCAACAAGATCCCGGTCACCGAGGCCCGCACCAGCTCCATCATCGCGCTGCGCCTCGGCGAGCAGGACCAGGGCGTGATCGGCCTGCGCCAGTCCGGCCTGCCGGACGAGATCGAGCCGAGCCTGTCCGTGCGGTTCATGGGCATCAACGAGCAGGCCATCATCAAATACCTGGTGACGGCCTACTACTCGGCGGCCGTCCTCGTCCCCGACGCGCTGGGCGTTCTGGAGAACGTCGAGATCGGCCGCTGGCGGTGACCTCCGCCACCAGGCCGCAGGGGACTCGGGGAGGGCGGGCGTCCATCGGGAGCCAGGGCGGGACCGGCGGGACCGGGCCGGGCACGGCCGACGGGCACGAGGCGACGGCGATCCTGGAGCGCGCACGGGTGTCCGTCGACCCCGAACTGCGCGCCGCCGTCGACGCGTTGCCCGGACCGCTGCGCCGGATCGCGCGCTACCACTTCGGCTGGGAGCATCCGGACGGCACCCCGGCCACCGGCAACGCCGGCAAGGCCATCCGCCCCGCCCTCGTCCTCGCCGCGGCCGCCGCGCTCGGCGGCCCGGCGGCCCGGGCGGCGGCCGCGCGGGCCGCCGCCGCGGTCGAGCTGGTCCACAACTTCACGCTGTTGCACGACGACGTGATGGACCGGGACGCCACCCGCCGTCACCGCCCCACCGCCTGGACCGTGTTCGGCGACGCCGACGCGATCCTCGCCGGGGACGCCCTCCAGGCGCTCGCCCTCGGCATGCTCGCCGAGGACCCGCACCCGGCGTCCACGGCGGCCGTCGCCCGGCTCGCGGCCTGTGTGGTCGAACTCTGCGCCGGCCAGCAGGTGGACACGGCCCTGGAGAGACGCGACCCCGCCGAGGTCACCCTCGACGAGGTGCTCGCCATGGCCGAGGCCAAGACGGGCGCGCTGATCGGCTGCGCCTGCGCGGTCGGCGCGCTGTACGCGGGCGCGGCGGACGACGACGTCGACGCGCTGGACGCCTTCGGCCGGGAGGCCGGGCTCGCCTTCCAGCTCATCGACGACGTGATCGGCCTGTGGGGCGATCCGCGGCACACCGGCAAACCGGCCGGTGCGGATCTCGCCGCCCGCAAGAAGTCCCTGCCGGTGGTGGCGGCCCTGTCCTCCGGCACCCCGGCGGCCGACGAGCTGGCCGCGCTGTACGCGGCCCCGTTCGAACCGGCCGACCTGGACCGCACGGTGCTCGCCGTGGAGCGGGCGGGCGGGCGCGCCTGGGCGCAGGAGCAGGCGGCCGACCGGATGTCCCGCGCGATGTCCGAACTGGCCCGGGCGATCCCGGACCCGGAGGCGGCCGGCGGTCTGCTGTCCCTGGCGGAGTTCGTCACCCGCCGCAGCACCTGAGGCGACGGACCGCCGGCCCCGAGGGTCCCGCACATCCCCACGGTGTGCGGGACCCGCCCGCACCGGCCGAGTTTCTCGCGTACAGCGGGGAGCGCCTCGGCCGGTGCCGCCCTACCCTGAGGTCATGGACCGGGAACAACGCTTCTGTCCCGCCTGCGGGCAGTCCGTGCAGTCCGTCGTCCGGCGCCACAAGACGCTGGGCGCCTGGGTACCGCGCTGGGTCGCGGGCCCCTGCCACAACCCGAAGTGCGAGGCGTACGTCGAGGAGGGCGCGCCGCCGCCCGAGCAGCACGCCCGGACCCCCGCGCCCCCGACCGACCGGCGCGAGCCCTGACCCACAGGGTCTTCCGGCTTCCGCGCGGCTTCAGGCTTCCGCGCGCGGCAGCCCGCCGGTGCGCGCGTCGCGGCCGGTGAGGCAGTACAGCCCGCCCGCCGGATCACGCATCACCGTCCAGTGCGGATGCTCGGCGACCGGGACCGCGCCGAGCCGCTCGTGCCGGGCGCGGACGGCGCCGGTGTCCGGACCGCTCGCCAGGTCGACATGGGCGGTGACGGGCTCCTCGCCGTCGAGCCGCTGGAGCAGGACGCGGACCGGCAGCCCGTCCGGCGGCGCGATCACATGGAACTCGGGCCGGGAGCCGGCCCGGGACGTCCACTCGGGCAACAGGGCCGTGAAGAAGGCGACTTCGGCGTCGTAGGCGGACGGCGGGACGCTCACGCACACCTGGTCGAGGCGGCTGCCCGCGACCACCGGAGGGCGGACCGACTCACCGGCCCACGGCACCGCGCAGAACAACTGCCCGGCGGGGGACCGCAGTACGGCCCATCCGTCGTGCGCGGCCTCGATGAGCGCGCCCAGTTCCAGGGCCTCGGCGACGAACCCGGGCACGTCCTCCACGGCGAAGTCGAGATGGGCGCCGCCCGCCCCGGCCGTGACGCCCTGCGCCTTCACACAGGGGTCGGCGCCTTCCGCCAGCAGGGTGACGAACTCGCCGTCGTCACCGCGCGGTTCGGAGAGCCGGGTCCCGGTGACGGCCGTCCAGAAGGAGCAGGCCCGCGCGAGGTGTTCGGCGGGCCGGTCGATGAAGGCGTACGTCCAGCGGACGCGGTGACGGGAGTCCATGAGGTGATCGTAGGCGGGGCGGAAGACGCCGAAGGGGCCCGGCCGACGGGGTGCGTCGGCCGGGCCCCTTCCCGGACGTCCCTGCGCGGCGGTGGTGCACCGACCGCCGGTGGGGGAGACCGGTCGTCAGGCCTTGGTCTCCCAGAAAATACGGTCGATCTCGGCGATCAGCTCAAGGGCCTTCTCGCCGGTCTTCGGGTCGCTCGACGCCTTGGCGGCCGACAGGGCCTTCAGGGTGTCGTTGACCAGCGTGTGGAGCTGCGGGTACTTCTCGAAGTGCGGGGGCTTGAAGTAGTCGCTCCACAGCACGGAGACGTGGTGCTTGGCGAGCTCGGCGCGCTGCTCCTTGATGACGATGGCGCGCGCCTGGAAGTGCGGGTCGTCGTTGGCGGCCATCTTCTCCTGCACGGCCTTCACCGACTCCGCCTCGATGCGGGCCTGGGCCGGGTCGTACACGCCGCAGGGCAGGTCGCAGTGCGCGCTGACCTTGACCTTGGGGGCAAACAGGCGGGAAAGCATGGAGCGTTCCTTCCTCGTGATCGTCTTCTCAGGTGGGACATTACTCCCTGCACGACGGGTTTTCGCGAGTGCCCCCGTGGGCTTAGGACAAAAGTCCGGGGTCAGACTGAGACTGGTGGAGGAACGGACCAGGGGAGGTGCCGGCGATGCCGGAGCTGTCGCGGGAGACCGAGCGTGGCAGGGTCGCCGCGCTCTTCGGACTGGCCGAGGTGACCGGTCCGTCCATGGTGCCCACGCTGTATCACGGAGATGTGCTGGTGGTGCGGTACGGGGCCAGGGTCCGGGCGGGGGACGTCGTGGTGCTGCGGCATCCGTTCCAGCAGGACCTGCTCGTCGTCAAGCGGGCCGCGGAGCGCCGGGAGGGCGGCTGGTGGGTCCTCGGCGACAACGCGTTCGCCGGCGGGGACAGCACCGACTACGGGACCGTGCCCGACGAGCTGATCCTCGGCCGGGCGCGGCTGCGCTACCGGCCGCGCAAGCGGGATCAGCGCTCGCCGCTGGCGCTGGTGCGCTGGGCGTTCTCGGCCGCGAGGCCCGTGCTGTCCACCCGGTCGGCCTCCTGGCGCTTGCGGGCCCGGTAGGCGGCGACGTTGGCGCGGGTCGCGCAGCGGTCGGAGCAGTAGCGCCGGGAGCGGTTGGTCGAGGTGTCCAGATAGGCGTTGCGGCACGGCGTCGCCTCGCACAGGCCGAGACGGTCGACGCCGTGCTCGGTGAGATGGAAGGCCAGGCCCATGGCGGCGATGGCGGCGTAGCCCGCGGTCGCGTTCGAGGGGTGGTCGGCCAGGTGCATGTGCCACAGCGGGCGGCCGTCGTCGTCGCGGTGGTCGTGGCCGGAGATCTGCGGGCTGACCGGGAACTCCAGGAGCAGCGAGTTCAGCAGGTCCACGGCGAGGGTCTCGTCGCCGCCGTCGGCCGCCTCGAAGACCGCCCGCAGCCGGGCCCGCACCGCGCGGAACCGGGTGACGTCCGCCTCGGTGGCCCGGCGGGCCGCCGACCGGTTGCCGCCGAACAGATCGCGGACGGCCTCGACCGACGTCAGTGCGTCCTTGCCCCGGGTCGGCTCCTCGCTGTTGACGAGACGGACGGCGTAGTCCGAGTAATAGGCCAGTTCCACTTGTAGTCCTTACGGAGGGGCTCTATGGTCGTGCGTGCGGTCGGGTAAGAGCTGATCGTGCTCCAAGGGTATTACGCGGGCGACGGAGGAGAGGGCTCTCATGACCACGAGCACCGGAACGGGAACGGGCACGGGAACCGACTGGGCGGCCTGGCAGGAGAGCTGGGACCGTCAGCAGGAGTGGTACATGCCCGACCGGGAGGACCGCTTCCGGATCATGCTGGACATGGTCGAGGCCCTCGTCGGCACCGCGCCGCGCGTCCTCGACCTCGCCTGCGGCACCGGCACCATCACCGCCCGGCTGCTCGCCCGCTTCCCCGGCGCCACCAGCACCGGCGTCGACCTCGACCCGGCCCTGCTGGCCATCGCCGAGGGCACCTTCGCGGGCGACGACCGCGTCACCCTCGTCACCGCCGACCTCAAGGACCCGGACTGGACGGCCCGGCTGCCGCACCACTCGTACGACGCCGTGCTCACCGCCACGGCCCTGCACTGGCTGCACAGCGAACCCCTCGCGGACCTCTACGGCCGGATCGCGGGACTCGTCCGCGACGGCGGTGTCTTCATGAACGCGGACCACATGATCGACGAGTCGACGCCCCGGATCAACGCGGCGGAACGCGCGCAGCGGCACGCCCGTATGGATCAGGCCAAGTCCCAGGGGGCCGTCGACTGGGCCGAGTGGTGGCAGCTCGCCGCCCAGGACCCGGCCCTGGCCGCCCCCACCGCCCGCCGCTTCGAGATCTACGGCGAGCACGCCGACGGCGACATGCCCTCCCCCGCGTGGCACGCCCGCGTACTGAGGGAGAAGGGCTTCACCGAGGCCCGCCCGGTGTGGTGCTCGCCCTCGGACACGCTGCTGCTCGCGGTGAAGTAGTCCCGGCATGCGCAAGGGGCGGTACGGATCTCTCCGTACCGCCCCTTCGTCATTGACTGCGCGCTACAGCACCTTGGACAGGAACGCCTGCGTCCGCTCGTGCTGCGGGTTGCCCAGGACGTCGCGCGGGTTGCCGGACTCCACGACCACACCGCCGTCCATGAAGACCAGGCTGTCGCCGACCTCGCGGGCGAAGCCCATCTCGTGGGTGACGACGACCATCGTCATGCCCGACTCGGCCAGGTCGCGCATGACGTCGAGGACGTCACCGACCAGCTCCGGGTCGAGGGCCGAGGTCGGCTCGTCGAACAGCATCAGCTTCGGGTCCATGGCCAGCGCCCGGGCGATCGCCACGCGCTGCTGCTGGCCGCCGGAGAGCTGCGAGGGGTAGTTGCCGGCCTTGTCGGCGAGGCCGACCCGGTCCAGCAGTTCCTTCGCCCGCTCCCGGGCCTGGGCCTTGCTGACGCCCTTGACCTGGACCGGGGCCTCGATCACGTTCTCCGCCGCGGTCATGTGCGGGAAGAGGTTGAACCGCTGGAACACCATGCCGATGTCCCGGCGCTTCAGCGCGACCTCGCTGTCCTTCAGCTCGTACAGCTTGTCGCCCTTCTGGCGGTAGCCCACCAGATCCCCGTCGACGTAGAGCCGGCCGGCGTTGATCTTCTCCAGGTGGTTGATGCACCGCAGGAAGGTCGACTTGCCGGAGCCGGACGGGCCGATGAGGCAGAACACCTCGCCGTTCTTGACCTCCAGGTCGATGCCCTTGAGGACCTCGACCGAGCCGAAGGACTTGTGGACGCCTTCGGCCTTCACCATGGGGTGAGTCATGCCGAGACTCCCTTCGGGCGGCGCGCGGGCAGGACGGCTGCCTTGAAGCGCTGGAGCGGCGTCGGCGGCAGGCTGCGGCTGGAACCGCGGGCGTAGTACCGCTCGACGTAGTACTGGCCGACGCTCAGGATCGAGGTCAGGATCAGGTACCAGGCGGCGGCGAGGAAGAGCATCTCCACCGTGGAACCGGCGTTCTGGCCGATGTCCTGAGCCGCCTTGAGCAGATCCACGTACTGGACCGTCGACACCAGCGACGTGGTCTTCAGCATGTTGATGACCTCGTTGCCCGTCGGCGGCACGATCACGCGCATGGCCTGCGGGATGACGATCCGGCGGAGCGTCTTGGTGTGGCTCATGCCCAGGGCGTGCGACGCCTCGGTCTGGCCCTCGTCGACCGAGAGCAGACCGGCACGGCAGATCTCGGCCATGTACGCGGCCTCGTTCAGACCCAGACCCAGCAGCGCCGTCAGCAGCGGCGTCATGAAGGACGACCAGTAGTCCTTGTAGATCGGGCCGAGGTTGATGTACTCGAAGACCAGGCCCAGGTTGAACCAGACGAAGAGCTGGACCAGGACCGGCGTACCGCGGAAGAACCAGATGTAGAACCACGCGATGGACGAGGTCACCGGGTTCTTCGACAGACGCATCACCGCGAGCAGGATGCCGCCCACGATGCCGATCACCATCGAGAGGACGGTGAGCAGCAGGGTGTTCCAGACGCCGTGGAGGATGCGGTCGTCGAAGAAGTAGTCGGGGATCGCGCCCCAGTTGATGTTGCCTTGCGCGAAGGCGTAGACGACGGATACCAGCAGCGCGATCGCGACGAAGGCCGAAACGTATCGCCCGGGGTGCCGGACCGGGATGGCCTTGATGGCCTCCGGCCCGGCGGGGGGCGTCGCGTCGGGACCGTCGGACTTGTTGACGTCAACAGTCACGGGTGGAGCCTTTCAGAGCCGAGTCGTGCGGTGCCGGTGTTCAGGAACCGCCGTTGATCTTGGACTCGGTGATCGCGCCGTCGGCGACGCCCCACTTCTCGATGATCTTCTTGTACTCGCCGTTGTCGATGATCGCCTGGACGGCCGCCTGGAGCGCGTCACGCAGCTCGGTGTTGTCCTTGGCGACGGCGATGCCGTAGGGGCCCGCCTCGACCTGGTCGCCGACGATCTCGAAGTACTTGCCGCCGCCGGCGTTCTTCACGGAGTAGGCCGCGATCGGGAAGTCCGCGGAGACGACGTTCGCGCCCTTGGAGCGCATCCGGGTCTCGGCCTCGGGGTTGGTGGCGAAGTCCTCGATCTTGAGGGCGGGCTTGCCGTCCTTCTTGCACTTCTCCGCCTGCTCCTTGGCGAGGTCGTGGGAGAAGGTGTTGCGCTGGACGGCCATCGTCTTGCCACAGAGGTCGTCCCAGGTCTTGATGCCCTGGGTGTCGCCCTTGTTGGTGTAGAGCGAGACGCCCGCGGTGAAGTAGTCGACGAAGTCGACGCCGGCGCCGACCTTCTTGCCGGTGTCGCCGTCGATGCCCTCCTGGCGGTCCTTGGTGTCGGTCATGGCAGACATCGCGACGTCGTAGCGCTTGGAGGCCAGACCACCGATGAGGGTGTCGAAGGTGGCGTTCTGGAACTCGAACTTCACACCGAGTTGCTCGCCCATGGCCGCGGCGATGTCGGGGTCGATGCCGGCCACCTTGCCGGAGCTGTCCTTGAACTCGACCGGCGCGTAGGCGATGTCCGAGCCGACCCGGATGACGCCCTTGTCGCGGATGGCCTGGGGCAGCTTGTCGGCCAGCGGGGCCGCGCTGGTCTCGCTGCTTCCGGAGTCGTTGTCCTTGGTCTGGTCACCGCAGGCCGAGAGCAACAGGGCGCCCGCGACCGCGAGGGATCCGACCGCGGCGAGGCGCGTGCGCGCGGCGGTCGTGTGGCGGGTGGTGCGTGCGGTCATGGTGGGTTCCTCCGGCGGATGGATGGTGATGCCGATGGGCCGGCAAATGCCGATGGGTCGACGAGAACACACACCTTCGGGTGTCGCGACCTCGTGTGATTACGGCATCTTGCCATTCGGACTGCGCCATTCAGGGGTCCAGCTATGTCAAAATCGGATAACGGGCGACCCCCGAACCACATCAGTCCGGTACATCACGGCCGGACAGTGCCGGACCATCTGCGGAAATCCCGGTTTTCGGCCGGAAGATCTTCGGTTCGTCTCACTATGTGACTGCCTCCGATGCTTCCTGTCCGTTGACTTGAGTCCGCGTCAAGAGTTTGTCCACTCGTTGTCCACTTCTGCCTGCATGAGTCATGTCACGGCGGTAGGACGGCTGAGCGCGCCCGGCACGATCGCACGGGGCGGACTGTAGGAGTCCTGCAAGAGACGCCATGTGACCTTGCACGAATGGACTCGTCGGCTGCGGTCTCCGTCCGGTAAGAAGGTTCTTTACACCCCTCATCCGGGGCTCAGGGCGCGTGTGCGGCGCGCCCGACGCGCAGGCGCCCGTACGCATCACCTCAGGGCTCTGCGCGGTGCCCGCCCACTCCTCACCAGGAGTGGCCACCCTCATCCATGAACACCTAAGGGGTAAGACACAGTGGCAGCGGAGATCGTCAATCCTCGCAGCGATAGCGCGGACCATGCGGGCCAGGAGGGCGGTGCGGAGCCCCTCGACTCGTTCGATCCGGCCTTCGCGCTGCACCGGGGCGGAAAGATGGCCGTGCAGGCCACCGTCCCGATCCGTGACAAGGACGACCTGTCCCTCGCGTACACCCCCGGCGTCGCGCGCGTGTGCACCGCGATCGCGGAACAGCCGGACCTGGTGAACGACTACACCTGGAAGTCCTCGGTCGTCGCCGTCGTCACCGACGGCACGGCCGTGCTGGGACTCGGGGACATCGGCCCGGAGGCATCCCTCCCCGTGATGGAGGGCAAGGCCATCCTCTTCAAGCAGTTCGGCGGTGTGGACGCGGTCCCGATCGCGCTCGCCTGCACGGACGTGGACGAGATCGTCGAGACGGTGGTGCGCCTCGCGCCCTCCTTCGGCGGCGTGAACCTGGAGGACATCTCGGCACCGCGGTGCTTCGAGATCGAGCGCCGGCTCCAGGACGCGCTCGACATCCCGGTCTTCCACGACGACCAGCACGGCACGGCGGTCGTGACGCTGGCGGCGCTGCGCAACGCGGCGCGGCTGAGCGGACGCGCGGTCGGCGATCTGCGGGCCGTCATCTCGGGCGCCGGCGCCGCCGGTGTCGCCATCGCGAAGATGCTGGTCGAGGCCGGTATCGGGGACGTCGCGGTGGCCGACCGCAAGGGCATCGTCTCCGCGGACCGGGCGGACCTGACCGACGTCAAGCGCGAGCTGGCCGGGTTCACCAACAAGGCCGGGCTCTCCGGCTCCCTGGAGGACGCGCTGGCCGGCGCGGACGTGTTCATCGGCGTCTCCGGCGGCACGGTCGCGGAGGAGGCGGTGGCCTCCATGGCGAAGGGCGCGTTCGTCTTCGCCATGGCCAACCCGAACCCCGAGGTGCACCCGGACGTCGCCCGCAAGTACGCGGCGGTCGTGGCGACCGGCCGGTCGGACTTCCCGAACCAGATCAACAACGTGCTGGCGTTCCCGGGGATCTTCGCGGGCGCGCTCCAGGTCCGGGCGTCCCGGATCACCGAGGGCATGAAGATCGCGGCGGCGGAGGCCCTGGCGGGGGTCGTCGGCGACGATCTCTCCGCGGACTACGTGATCCCGTCCCCGTTCGACGAGCGGGTCGCCCCCGCGGTCACGGCGGCGGTCGCCGCGGCCGCCCGGGCGGAAGGCGTCGCGCGCCGCTGACGCGTGCGTCATGCACACCTCGAATGGCCTCGTCCGATCGGGCGGGGCCATTCGCCTGCCCGCACTTGGCCGTTTCTTTGCCTGCCCGCTCGCCTGTTCGAGTGAAGTGGCCGCCGCGGTCGGGCCGCCGCGGTCGGGCCGCCGCGGTCGGGCTGCCGCACCGTGGTCCCCCGGTCACGCAAGAGGGCATGTCTCACAGTCGCCCCCGGTTTCGCCCGTCCCGTCCGGCCCCTATCGTCAGGTGCATGTTCGCCGTCTACGCCGCCCGAATCGACCGCGACCAGCCGCTTTCCGGACTGGAGTTGGGGGAGCGACCGGCCCCCGAGGCCCGTCCCGGCTGGAGCACCGTCCAGGTCCGGGCCGCCTCCCTCAACCATCACGACCTCTGGTCCCTGCGCGGCGTCGGCCTCGCCGAGGACAAGCTGCCGATGATCCTCGGCTGCGACGCCGCCGGTGTCGACGAGGACGGCAACGAGGTCGTCCTGCACTCCGTCATCGGCCAGAGCGGCCATGGCGTCGGCCCCAGGGAGCCCCGCTCCATCCTCACCGAGCGCTACCAGGGGACCTTCGCCGAGCTGGTGTCCGTGCCGACCTGGAACCTGCTGCCCAAGCCCAAGGAGCTGTCCTTCGCGGAGGCGGCCTGTCTGCCCACGGCCTGGCTGACCGCGTACCGGATGCTCTTCACCAACGCGGGGGTACGGCCCGGTGACTCGGTGCTCGTGCAGGGCGCCGGGGGCGGGGTCGCCACCGCCGCGATCGTGCTGGGGAAGGCCGCGGGGCTGCGGGTCTTCGCGACCAGCCGGGACGAGGCCAAGCGCAAGCGGGCGCTGGAACTGGGCGCCGTGGAGGCCGTGGAGCCCGGGGCGCGGCTGCCCCAGCGGGTGGACGCCGTCATCGAGACCGTCGGCGCCGCAACCTGGTCCCACTCGGTGAAGTCGCTCCGTCCCGGCGGCACGCTGGTGATCTCCGGCGCGACCAGCGGGGACCGGCCCTCGCACGCCGAGCTGACCCGGATCTTCTTCCTGGAGCTGAAGGTGGTCGGCTCCACCATGGGCACCAAGGACGAGCTGGAGGACCTGCTCTCCTTCTGCGCCGCCACCGGAGTACGCCCCGTCATCGATGAGGAACTGCCCCTGGACCGCGCCCGCGAGGGGTTCGAACGGCTCGCGGCCGGCGACCAGTTCGGCAAGATCGTGCTCACCCACTCCTGACGTCAACTCTGGTTGACATCCTCCCGTTGTCAACGTACGTTGACGTCATGACCGAAGCAACGGATCTCGCCGAGCGCGCAGGTGACCGTGATCCACGGGTCGGACTGCGCGCCGTCGCCGCACTGCGCCGACTGCTGGAGCAGTTGGAGGCGGTGCAGGTGCGCAGCGCCCGCAATCAGGGCTGGTCGTGGCAGGAGATCGCCGCGGAACTCGGGGTCAGCAGGCAGGCCGTGCACAAGAAGTACGGGAGGCAGTGATGTTCGAGCGGTTCACCAAGGACGCGAGGGCCGTGGTGCGCGGCGCCGTCGACCACTGTGCGGAGGCGGGCGGCCGGACCGTCGGGGCCGAGCATCTGCTGCTCGCGCTGCTGGACCGGGAGGCGAGCCGCGCCTCCTTCGCGCTGGCCGCCCTCGGGCTCGCCGACCGCAAGGACGCGGTGCGTACGGCGCTGGAGGAGACCCGGCGCCGGGCGGGCCTGTCCCGCGCCGAGACCGAGGCCCTCGCCGGACTGGGCATCGACGTCTCGGAGATCGTCTCCCGTGTCGAGGAGGCGCACGGCGTCGGCGCGATGGCGGGCGACGGGGCGGCCGGGGACGGGAAGGCCGGTGCCCGCCGGAGCGGGCGACCGGGCTTCGGCCGGGAGGCCAAGGGTGTCCTGGAGCAGTCGCTGCGGATGGCCCTGGCCCGCCGCGAGCGGCACATCGGCGACGAGCACCTGCTGCTGGCGATGACCGTCCGCCCCGGGCCGACCGCCGAGGTCCTGGCCGACCACGGGGTCACCCATGCCTCCCTGACCCGGGTGCTGGGCGGCGGGGGAGAGGCCAAGGCGAGCTGACCCGCCCCCACCCCCCCCGGCACTCGCCCCAGCCCCCGGCTCAGCCCTTCGGCGTCCGGAGTATCGCCCCGATGTGTGCCGCCGCCGTCGACAGATGGCGGCGGGTGTCGCGGAGCTGGTCGGCGGTGACGCCGTGGTCGCGGGCCGCGTCCCTGATGTCGTCCCGGAAGCGGTCCAGCAGACGGTCGAGGTCACGGGCCGGGTCGCCGCTGGACTCCTCGTGGGCCCAGGCCGGTTCGTACCCGGCCGGGAAGTCCTCCGGGGTGTCGGAGTACTCCGGGGCCCGCTCGGCGCCCGCCGCTCCGGTGGACGCCTTGCCGCCGTCGGTGCGGCCGAAGCCGAAGTCGCGGCCCAGGTCGCGGCCGAGATCCTTGCCGAAGTCCTTGCCGAACTCGCCGAACTCCTTGGCCAGTTCGGTCAGGCCCTCACGGACGCCCGTCGGCCAGTCGCCGCGCGCGAAGTGGTCCTGGACCTGTTCCTGGACGCGGCGCGCTATGCGCTGCACCTCCTCCTGGGCCTGGGCCCGGGCGTGGTCCTGGGCCTCCTTGGCCTGGCGGCGGGCCCGCTGCGCCTCGTCACGGGCGCGGCGGCTCTCGTCCTTGGCCCGGCGGGCCTGCTCCTTCCACTCCAGCTTGACGCGGCGCATCTCCTCCTTGGCGGCCCGCCACGCCTCCTTGTCGCCCAACTCCGGCTCCCAGTCCGGGCGTCCGCCTGAACCGGTGTCCCGGCGGGCTTCGGAGGCGGCCGCGCGCATCTCCCGGCGCAGATCGCCCGCCGCGCCGCGCACATCGGCCCGTATCTCCGCGGCCAGTTCGGCGACGGACTCGCGGATCTCCAGTTCCAGATCGGCCAGTTCACCGCTGCGGTCGGCCAGTTCGGCCCGGCCCGCGTCGGTGATCGCGTACACCTTGCGGCCGCCCTCGGTGGTGTGGGTGACCAGGCCCTCGGCCTCCAGCTTGGCCAGCCGCGGGTAGACGGTGCCCGCCGACGGCGCGTACAGGCCCTGGAAGCGCTCCTCCAGGAGGCGGATCACCTCGTAGCCGTGGCGTGGGGCTTCGTCCAGCAGCTTCAGCAGGTAGAGGCGGAGGCGGCCGTGGGCGAAGACGGGAGGCATGTCAGAACACCTTCTTGTCGGTCGTGCTGTCGGCCGGAGAGCCGGGGGAGTCGTCGTCCGGGCCGGAAGGGGCATTCTCCCCCGAGTCGAAGGCCGGTCCGTCCTCCGCGGCCGGGCGCCGCAGCAGGGCGATGGACCCGGAGACCGTGGTGGCCTTGAGCCGGCCGTTGCCCGCGCCGAGCCGGCCGGTGATCCGCTTGGCGCCCCACTGGCCGCTGACCCGGAGGTCCTCGAAGGCGTTGGAGACCGAGCCGCTGGCGGTGTTCGCCTCCACGCGCGCGTCCGCAGGATGCGGGAGCCGGATGGCGATCTCGCCGGAGACGCTGGTCAGCGCGATGTCCGTGGGCCCGCTCGCGGCGTCCAGGTCGACGATCATCGACCCGCTCACCGAGTCGGCCCGGACCGAGGACGCGGCCTCCACGACCGTCAGATCACCGGAGACGGAGTGGAAGCGCAGGTCCCCGGTGAGGGCCTGGGCCTCCACGCTCCCGGAGACCGTGTCCGTGCGGACCGGGCCCGCGAGACCCACCAGGGTGGTGTCACCGGCGACGCCCTTGACCTCCGTGGGCCCGACGATCCCGGAGACCGTCGCCCCGGCGCCCACCACGCCCACCTCCACACGGGTGCCCGCCGGGACGGCGAGGGAGACCTCGGCGCTGCGCCGCCAGCCCTTGCTGTCCAGCCACTTGAGGAAGCCCTTCCAGGGCAGGTCCTCGTAGGCCACGGTCAGGGTGCCGTCCCGCTGGGTCACCACCAGGGGTGGGCCCTCGATCCCGGTGACCTCCAGACGGGCGGCTTCCTCGTCGGTGCCCACCACGTTCACCGTGCCGTTCACGACGCGCACGTGCAGGTTGCTCACCGGGGCGTCGAACGTGAGCTTCGTGGGCTCGGCGACGGACCACTCGGACATGGTGCTGACCTCCTCGACGCGACAGGGCAACGCGCCATATCGCGTCTCCCGCTATTCACGATATATCGCGGCCTCGGGAAGTCAAGCCACCCGTTCGGGTGACCACCGGATCCCGGCCCGTCGCCGGGCGTCCTAGCGTGGGGAGCATGCCGACGGAAGACAGCCCCTCCGGCGCCGTGCTGATCTGCCGCGCCGACCCCGACGCCGTCGCCCCCGCGGCCCACCTCCTGCGCACCGGCATGCTCCTCACGGGCGCCGGTGCCGAATGGAGCGTCCTGGTCCCCGACGGCACCCCGTGGACGCACGGCGAGGCCCGCGCCGACTCCCACGAAGGCTCGGGCGACGGCACTGGCGACCCCGTCGACGAGGTCCTCGCCCGCTGGGCCGCCGCCCTGGCCGTCGGCGCCCCCTGGCCCGTCCTGGGGCTGTGGTGGGACGCCGGGCGGGCCGGGCTCACCGTCGCGTCCGGTTTCCGCCGTCCCGTCGGCTACGGCTGGCTCGCCGACGGCACCCCGGAGGGCGAGGACGAGGCCCTGCACACCCTCGCCGCCCGCCTCGGCCTCGACCCCGTCCTCGACCTCCAGGACCTGGAGCCGCTGACGCGCCCGGACCCCGAGGCCGACGCCCACACGCGTGTGGGCGTACTGCTCGCCGTCCTCACCCGCGCGGGTCTCACCCTGCCCGCCGGGTTCACCCCCGGCGCCCCGGCCCGCGCCCTCCGCGACGCCGCACGCGCGCGGGACGACGTCCAGCGGATCGACTGGCGGGGCTGGCGCGAGACCGTCCGCACCGAACTCGACGCCATGGAGAACGCGGTCGAGCACAGCCCCCTGGGCCCCTGGCTGCCCTGGTCCGGCACACCCCGCGCGCACGTCCTCGCGCTGGCCCAGGTGACGGCCGCCGTCCCGGTCACGGCCTGGGGCCTGCGGAAGCGCAGCGCCGGCTGGATCGCGGCGGGCGCGCTGCTGCTGGCCCACGGCCTCCTCGGGCTCGCCTACGACCTGGGCCGCCCCCGCGACTGACGGCACCCCGGTCGGGAACCCCCGCCGCCGACGCCGTAGACACGAGAAGGGCGCCTCCAGGGGCGCCCTTGTCGTCGTTCCGGTGCTGCGGGTGCTACTCGTCGTCCTCGTCGTCCAGCCGTGCCAGCCAGGTCGCCAGGCGTTCCACCGGGACCTCGAAGTCCGGGTTGAGGTCGACGAACGTCCGGAGCTGCTCGGCGAGCCACTCGAAGGTGACCTCCTCCTCGCCGCGCCGCTTCTCCAGCTCTTCGATGCCACGGTCGGTGAAGTACATGGGTCAAGGATAAATGCGCGGAAACGGCCGGGCCGCACCCCCGTCGAGGGAGTGCGGCCCGGCCGTCGTACGGCGTGCGCGAGGGCGGTTACGCCTCGAACACCTCACGCACGAGCTGCTCCTGCTCCGCCTGGTGGCGCTTGGCGGAACCGACGGCCGGGGACGAGCCGTGCGGGCGCGAGATGCGCCGCAGCCGCTCGCCGTGCGGGACGTCGGCGCCGACCGCCAGGTCCAGGTGGTCGATCAGGTTCAGGGCGATGAACGGCCAGGCACCCTGGTTGGCCGGCTCCTCCTGGACCCACAGGTACTTCTCGGCGTTGGGGTACTTGTTGACCTCGGCCTGGACCTCGGCGCCGGGCAGCGGGTACAGCCGCTCCAGGCGGATGATCGCCGTGTCCGTGGCGCCGCGCTTCTGCCGCTCGGCCTCCAGGTCGTAGTAGACCTTGCCCGCGCAGAAGACGACCTTCTTGACGGCGCTCGGCTCGACCGAGGCGTCGCCGATGACCGGGCGGAACCCGCCGTGCGTGAACTCCTCCGCCTTCGACGCGGCGGCCTTCAGACGCAGCATCGACTTCGGCGTGAAGACGACCAGCGGCTTGTGGTGCGGGTTGTGCACCTGCCACCGCAGGAGGTGGAAGTAGTTCGACGGGAGCGTGGGCATGGCCACCGTCATGTTGTTCTGCGCGCAGAGCTGGAGGAACCGCTCCGGGCGGGCGGACGAGTGGTCCGGGCCCTGGCCCTCGTAGCCGTGCGGCAGCAGCAGGGTGACGCCGGAGGTCTGGCCCCACTTCTGCTCGGCCGAGGAGATGAACTCGTCGACGACGGTCTGCGCGCCGTTGACGAAGTCGCCGAACTGCGCCTCCCACATCACGAGCGCGTCGGGGCGGGCCAGCGAGTAGCCGTACTCGAAGCCCATCGCCGCGTACTCGGAGAGCAGCGAGTTGTAGACGTTCAGCCGCGCCTGGTCCTCGGAGAGGTACATCAGCGGGGTGAACTCCTCGCCGGTCTCCCGGTCGATGATCACCGCGTGCCGCTGGCCGAAGGTGCCGCGCTGGGAGTCCTGGCCGGCGAGCCGGACGGGCACGCCCTCCAGGAGCAGGGAGCCGACGGCGAGGGTCTCGCCCATGCCCCAGTCGATGGTGCCGTCCTCGACCATCGCGGCCCGGCGCTGGAGCTGCGGAAGCAGCCGCGGGTGGGCGGTGATGTGGTCGGGGACGTTGACCTGGGACTCGGCGATCCGCTTGACGGTCTCCGCGGAGATCGCGGTGGGGACCGCGACCGGGAAGCCGTCCTGAGGGTCGTGGGACTCGCCGGAGGCGGGCTGCGAGGTGGCCTCGCGGACCTCGGTGAAGACCTTCTCGAGCTGGCCCTGGTAGTCCTGGAGCGCCTGCTCGGCCTCTTCCAGGGTGATGTCGCCGCGACCGATGAGGGACTCGGTGTAGAGCTTGCGCACCGAGCGCTTCTTGTCGATCAGGTCGTACATCAGCGGCTGGGTGAAGGCCGGGTTGTCGGACTCGTTGTGACCGCGGCGGCGGTAGCAGATGAGGTCGATCACCACGTCCTTGTTGAACGCCTGGCGGAACTCGAAGGCGAGCCGCGCGACGCGGACCACGGCCTCCGGGTCGTCGCCGTTCACGTGGAAGATCGGGGCCTCGATCATGCGGGCCACGTCCGTCGCGTACATGGAGGAGCGCGAGGACTCGGGGGCCGCGGTGAAGCCGACCTGGTTGTTGATGACGATGTGGACCGTGCCGCCGGTGCGGTAGCCGCGGAGCTGCGACATGTTCAGGGTCTCGGCCACCACGCCCTGGCCCGCGAAGGCCGCGTCGCCGTGCAGGGCCACCGGCAGGACGGTGAAGTCCGTGCCGCCCTTGTTGATGATGTCCTGCTTGGCGCGCGCGACGCCCTCCAGGACCGGGTCCACCGCCTCCAGATGCGAGGGGTTGGCGACCAGGGAGACCTTGATCTGCTCGCCGTCGAGACCGGTGAAGGTGCCCTCGGCGCCCAGGTGGTACTTCACGTCGCCGGAGCCGTGCATCGACTTCGGGTCGAGGTTGCCCTCGAACTCACGGAAGATCTGCGCGTACGACTTCCCGACGATGTTGGCCAGGACGTTCAGCCGGCCGCGGTGGGCCATGCCGATGACGACCTCGTCGAGGCGGGACTCCGCCGCGCTGTCGATGACCGCGTCCAGCAGCGGGATGACGGACTCGCCGCCCTCCAGGGAGAAGCGCTTCTGGCCGACGTACTTCGTCTGGAGGAAGGTCTCGAACGCCTCCGCGGCGTTCAGCCGGCGCAGGATGCGGAGCTGCTCCTCGCGCTCGGGCTTGGTGTGCGGGCGCTCGATGCGGTCCTGGATCCACTTGCGCTGCTTGGGGTCCTGGATGTGCATGAACTCGACGCCGGTGGTGCGGCAGTACGAGTCGCGCAGCACGCCGAGGATGTCGCGCAGCTTCATCAGGGACTTGCCGGCGAAGCCGCCGACGGCGAACTCGCGCTCCAGGTCCCACAGGGTGAGGCCGTGCTCGGTGATGTCCAGGTCGGGGTGCTTGCGCTGGCGGTACTCCAGCGGGTCGGTGTCGGCCATGACATGGCCGCGGACCCGGTAGGAGTGGATCAGCTCGAAGACCCGGGCGGCCTTGGTGACGTCGTCGTCGTGGCTGGCGTCGATGTCCTTGAGCCAGCGGACCGGCTCGTAGGGGATGCGCAGCGCCTCGAAGATCTCGTCGTAGAAGCCGTTCTCGCCGAGCAGGAAGTTGGCGACGACGCGCAGGAACTCGCCGGAGGCGGCGCCCTGGATGACCCGGTGGTCGTAGGTCGACGTGAGCGTCATGACCTTGGAGATGCCGAGCTTGTTCAGGGTGTCCTGGCTGGTGCCCTGGAACTCCGCCGGGTAGTCCATGGAGCCGACGCCCATGATCACCGACTGGCCGGGCATCAGACGCGGCACGGAGTGGACGGTGCCGAGGCCACCGGGGTTGGTCAGGGAGACCGTGACACCGGTGAAGTCGTCCATCGTCAGCTTGCCGTCGCGGGCGCGGCGGACGATGTCCTCGTACGCCTGCCAGAACTCGAAGAAGTTGAGCGTCTCGGCCTTCTTGATGCCGGCGACGACGAGCTGGCGGTCGCCGTTGGGCTTCACCAGGTCGATGGCGAGGCCGAAGTTGACGTGCGGCGGCTTGACGAGGGTGGGCTTCCCGTCCTTCTCCGCGTAGTGCCAGTTCATCGACGGCATGGCCTTGATGGCCTGCACCATCGCGAAGCCGATCAGGTGCGTGAAGGAGATCTTCCCGCCCCGGGCCCGCTTGAGATGGTTGTTGATCACGATGCGGTTGTCGAACAGCAGCTTCACCGGGACCGCGCGCACGGACGTGGCCGTGGGCAGCTCCAGCGAGGCGTTCATGTTCTTGGCGACCGCGGCGGCGGGGCCGCGCAGGGTGATCAGCTCCGGGCCCTCGGGCGCGGCCGCGGGCTGCGCGGCGGGCGCTGCCTTCGCGGCGGCCGGCCGGGGAGCCACGGCGGGCTTCGCCGGAGCGGGTGCCTGGGCCGGGGCCTTCGCGGCGGGCGCCGGAGCCGGGGTGGCGGCGGGCTGCGCGGCGGCCGGGGCCGGCACGGGTGCCGGGGCGGCGGGCGCCGCGGGTGTGGTGGTCCCTGCGGCCCCCGCGGCCGCAGTACCCGCCGTAGCCGGAGCGGCGGCGGCCGCGCCCGGCTTGTAGTCGGCGAAGAAGTCCCACCAGGCACGGTCTACCGAATTCGGGTCCTGGAGGTACTGCTGATAGATCTCGTCGACGAGCCACTCGTTGGCTCCGAACGCGGCAGCGGGGTTCTTGCCCGCTTGGTCTGCGTCGGTCGAAAGGCTCGATGCGTTACTGGGGGACTGTGGCGACACGGCGGCAACCGCCCTCTTCCGCTTCACAAGGTGATGGACAGCGGGAATAAAGGCTACGCCTCCAAGAGCACGTAGGTCAGGCCGGGCCGGTCCATCGTCGCGTAAGTCACATCGGAACACGCGTTTCGGGGGCGGAAATGGCGGGAAACAAGCGCGGTTGCGCTGCGAAAGGGGTGCGTTGACGCAGGTCGCGCACACCGAGCGTGCGGACCCGTGCCGACCTGCGCCGGTGCGCCGTCGGTTCTGTGCCTGATCACACGTGTCCATGCGTGCGGACGGCCGTGGATCATCTGGCTCCGCATTCAACTTTACGTCAACTTGGTACGGAAGACTCTCCCGGAAGAGTGACAAGAATCCGGCAACCCCGCTCGGATTCGGCCACTCCTATCCGGCCGCCGTGCAGATCGACCGCCCAGCGGGCGATCGCGAGACCCAGCCCCGTACCGCCGTCGCTGCCCGGCCCGTGCGGCCGGCGGACGGCTCCCCGGTTGAACCGCTCGAACACGCGGTGCCACTCCGAGCGCGGGATGCCGGGCCCCTCGTCCAGGATCTCCAGCTCCAGCGACTCCGGCAGCGGGCCGCGCCGCGCCTTGACCGTGACCCGGCCGTGCGGCGGGGAGTGCTTGACCGCGTTGTCGATCAGATTGGCGACGACCTGGTGGATGCGCTCGGGGTCCGCGTGCGCCGTCAGCTCCGGCGGCGAGACGTCCAGGTGCAGATGCACGTCGGTACGCGTGTGCGTGCCGCCCGACCCCATCGCGGCCCGCGCCGAGGCGACCATGTTGGACTCCTTCAGCACCCCCGACAGATACGGCCACACCTCGAAACGCCGCTTGCGCAGCGGTACGACGCCGTTGTCCAGGCGGGACAGGTCCAGCAGGGTCTCCACCAGCCGGCCGAGGCGCTCGGTCTGCTTCAGCGCGGTGCGCATGGTCTCGGGGTCCGCCTCGGCGATGCCGTCGACGACGTTCTCCAGGACCGCGCGCAGTCCGGCGATCGGAGTGCGCAGCTCGTGCGAGACGTTCGCCACCAGCTCCTTGCGCTGGCGGTCCTGGGCCTCCAGCTCGTCCGCCATCACATTGATCGTCTGGGCCAGGTCGCCCAGCTCGTCGCGGCGGTTCTCGCTGACCCGGCGGGTGTAGTCGCCGTGCGAGATCGAGCGGGCGACCGCGTTCATCTCGTCCAGCGGAGCGGTGAGGGAATGCGCCACGAACTGCGTGATGAGCAGGGTGGCGATCATCGAGAAGACCGTGATGAAGCGGAGTTCCGTCTTCGTGTGCACGGCGATCACGGACAGCCCGGTGGTGATCAGCACCGAGACGACGACCAGCGCGCCGAGCTTGGTCTTCACCGAGAACGGGCGCACTTTCCCCCAGGACTCCCCGGGGTCTCTCGGACCGTCCGCGCCGCTCATGGCGTGGGGGTCTCCAGCGCGTAGCCCACACCGTGCACCGTGCGGATCCGCTCGGCGCCGATCTTCCGGCGCAGCGCCTTGATGTGGCTGTCGACCGTGCGGGTGCCGGAGGCGTCCGCCCAGTCCCAGACCTCCGCCAGCAACTGCTCGCGGGAGAGCACCGCGCGCGGGGTGTTGGCCAGGCAGACCAGCAGGTCGAACTCGGTGGGCGTCAGATGCACGTCCTCCGAGCGGACCCGGACCCGGCGCTGCGCGTGGTCGATCTCCAGCTCGCCGAGGCGCAGGATGCCGCTGCGGGGGGTGGTCGCCGCGATGGCGGCGCGCTCCACCCGGCGCAGCAGCACGTGCACGCGCGCGGCCAGCTCGCGCATCGAGAACGGCTTGGTCATGTAGTCGTCGGCGCCCACGCCGAGCCCGACCAGCATGTCGGTCTCGTCGTCGCGCGCGGTGAGCATGAGGACCGGCACCGGGCGGGCGGCCTGCACCCGGCGGCACACCTCGAGGCCGTCGAAGCCGGGCAGCATGATGTCGAGGATCAGCAGATCGGGCTGCCATGCCTCCGCGGTGTCGACGGCCGCGGGGCCGTCGCCCGCCGTTTGCACGAGGAATCCCTCGGCGCGCAGGCGGGCCGCGATGGCGTCGACGATCGTCGGGTCGTCCTCGACCACGAGAACGCGACGCTGCGCGCCCTGGGTCGCCGTCGTCGTGCCGTTGTGCGCGGTGTGTGTCTGCTCCATCGCCCGCCCCTGAGTGTGCTTTCCGGAACCAGTGGGGTGGTCCCTTGTCTGCGCATGACTGCGGTTGACGCGTAAATGATCGGCGTCAGGCATGAAACGTACCCGGAGTCACCTCGCCTTTGCTATCCAGGTCGGACCGCGAGGTGCACGACGTCCGGCACGCCTCGGGCAACGGGGATCTCTTCGGTACGCACCTGCTGGAACCCGGCATTCCCCAAGGTTCCCTCGAATTCCGGAGAGGGCTGGGCGGACCATACCGCGAGCACGCCACCGGGTCTCAACACCCTTGCGCAGCGCGTGAGTCCGGCCACCGAGTAGAGGCTGTCGTTGCCCTCGTCGACGGTCCAGCCGGGGCCGTTGTCGATGTCGAGACAGAGCGCGTCGAACGTGTCGCATGTCTCATTGACGTAGTCCAGCAGGTCGGCTTCCACGATCTTCGCGCGCGGGTCGGCGAGCGCCCGCGCGGAGAGGGCGGACAGCGGGCCGTCGCGGTGCCAGTCGACGACGGCCCGCTCGCGCTCCACGACGGTGACCGCGCCCCAGCGGGGGTCGGCCGCGGCGTGTGCGAGCGAGAATCCGACGCCCAGCCCGCCGATCAGCAGCTCCGGGGCGTCCCGGCCGTCCAGGGCGGTCAGCGCGGCGTCCACCAGCAGGCGTTCGGAGCGGCCGTCGGAGGTGTCCATCAGGAAGCAGCCGTTCGCGATGATCTGGAGCAGCGTCCCGTGCCGGCGCAGCACCACCTCGCCGTGGGGACCCTCGCGACGGTCCAGCACTTCGGGGATGTCGTAGGGCGTCACCATCGGCCCATCGTGGCATTTCTCTGACGGAACGTTGACGGATTGCGAAGAGTCCTGGTCGGGCGGGGGTGAAGAAGCTGTGCGGCATTGACGGACGGGCTGTGACTCCCCCTTCGGAGATCGCTGGGGGATCGCCGGGTGATCGCCCACAGCGAACGGACGGACGTCCCGGGAACATCCCGCGGCTCCCATGCATTGAGTCGGCATAGCTCAACTTGACTGCCGAAGGGGAGATCATGGCTTCGACGTCCGCATCGCTCACCCTGCCCGTACTGCCTCTCGATGACGAGGTCGTACTCCCCGGCATGGTGGTTCCGCTGGACCTCAACGACACCGACGTGCGCGCCGCGGTGGAGGCCGCCCAGGCCGCCGCGCGGTCCGAGCCGGGCAAGCCCAGGGTGCTGCTGGTCCCGCGGATCGACGGGACGTACGCGAGCACCGGCGTGCTGGGCACCGTCGAACAGGTCGGCCGGCTGGCCGACGGCGACCCGGGCGCGCTGATCCGCGGCCGCGGGCGCGTGCAGATCGGGGCCGGGACGACCGGCCCGGGCGCCGCGCTCTGGGTCGAGGGCACCCGAATCGACCAGAGCGTGCCGGAGCCCCTGCCGGGGCACGTCACCGACCTGGTCAAGGAGTACAAGGCGCTCGCCACCGCCTGGCTGCGCAAGCGCGGCGCCTGGCAGGTCGTCGACCGCGTCCAGGCCATCGACGACGTCTCCGCGCTCGCCGACAACTCCGGCTACTCGCCGTTCCTGACCACCGAACAGAAGGTGGAGCTGCTGGAGACCGCCGACCCGGTGGCCCGGCTGAAGCTCGCCACCCGGCAACTGCGCGACCACCTCGCCGAGCAGGACGTCGCCGAGACCATCGCCAAGGACGTCCAGGAGGGCGTCGACAAGCAGCAGCGCGAGTTCCTGCTCCGCCGTCAGCTCGACGCCGTCCGCAAGGAGCTGCGCGAGCTGAACGGCGACTCCAAGGACTCCGCCGAGGAGTCCGACGACTACCGCTCCCGCGTGGAGGCCGCCGACCTGCCCGAGAAGGTCCGCGAGGCCGCCCTCAAGGAGGTCGACAAGCTGGAGCGGTCCTCCGACCAGTCGCCCGAGGGCTCCTGGATCCGCACCTGGCTGGACACCGTCCTCGAACTGCCCTGGAACGAGAGGACCGAGGACTCCTACGACATCCAGGGCGCCAAGGCGATCCTCGACGCCGAGCACGCGGGCCTGGAGGACGTGAAGGAGCGGATCACCGAGTACCTGGCCGTGCGCAAGCGCCGCGGCGAGCGGGGCCTGGGTGTCGTCGGCGGGCGGCGCGGCGGTGCCGTGCTGGCGCTCGTCGGCCCGCCCGGCGTCGGCAAGACCAGCCTCGGCGAGTCGGTCGCGCACGCCATGGGCCGCTCCTTCGTCCGCGTCGCCCTCGGCGGCGTCCGTGACGAGGCCGAGATCCGCGGCCACCGCCGTACGTACGTCGGCGCGCTGCCCGGCCGGATCGTGCGGGCCATCAAGGAGGCCGGGTCGATGAACCCGGTGGTCCTGCTGGACGAGATCGACAAGGTGGGCTCCGACTACCGGGGCGACCCGGCCGCCGCCCTCCTCGAAGTCCTCGACCCGGCGCAGAACCACACCTTCCGGGACCACTACCTGGAGGTGGAGCTGGACCTGTCCGACGTCGTCTTCCTGGCCACCGCCAATGTCCTGGAGGCGATCCCGGAGGCCCTGCTCGACCGGATGGAGCTGGTCCGCCTCGACGGCTACACCGAGGACGAGAAGGTCGTCATCGCCCGCGACCACCTCCTCCCGCGCCAGCTCGAACGGGCCGGCCTGGACAAGGAGGAAGTGGTCCTGGAGGAGAGCGCCCTGCGCAAGCTGGCCGGCGAGTACACCCGCGAGGCGGGCGTGCGCACCCTGGAGCGGACCGTCGCCCGGCTGCTCCGCAAGGTCGCGGCCCAGCACGAACTGGGCGAGCGGGAGCTGCCGTTCACCGTCACCGACGCCGATCTGCGCGCGCTGATCGGACGGCCGCACCATGTGCCCGAGTCCGCCCAGGACCCGGCCGAGCGCCGCACCGCGGTACCCGGCGTGGCCACGGGCCTCGCGGTCACCGGCGCCGGCGGTGACGTCCTCTATGTGGAGGCGTCGCTGGCCGACCCGGAGACCGGCGCGGCGGGACTGACCCTGACCGGTCAGCTCGGTGACGTGATGAAGGAGTCGGCGCAGATCGCGCTGAGCTTCCTGCGCTCGCACGGCGCGGAGCTGGAGCTGCCGGTCGGCGACCTCAAGGACCGGGGCGTGCACATCCACTTCCCGGCGGGCGCGGTCCCCAAGGACGGCCCGAGCGCCGGCGTCACGATGACGACGGCCCTCGCCTCGCTGCTGTCGGGCCGTCTGGTCCGCACGGACGTGGCGATGACCGGCGAGGTCTCCCTGACCGGCCGGGTGCTGCCGATCGGCGGCGTCAAGCAGAAGCTGCTCGCCGCCCACCGCGCCGGGGTGACGACCGTCGTCATCCCCAAGCGCAACGAACCCGACCTGGACGACGTCCCGGCGGAGGTCCTCGACACGCTGGACGTCCACGCCGTCACCGACGTCCGCCAGGTCCTGGAACTGGCGCTCGCGCCCGCCGCGAACGGCGCGGCGCCGGAGGTTCCGGTGGCGGCGTGACGGACGCCTCCGGAAGGACGGCGGGACCCGGATCTCCCAGGAGGCCCGGGTCCTCGCCGGACCCGGGCCGGGAACATGGAAAGCTACGCAGGTAGACGACCAGACGGACACGGGGAACCGGAGCAGGGGTGCTGACGTGCACGAGGACACACACGGCGAGGGACACGGGGGCGGCGAGTCCACGGAGTTCCTGTCCCTGGAGCGGGAACTGACGGTGCTGCTGCGCCGCGCCCGCGCCAACCAGGGCGAGATGGCCCGCGAGGTCCATCCGGACCTGGAGTCCGCCGCGTACGGTCTGCTGGTCCGGCTGGAGGAGTGCGGCCGGCAGCGCGCCACCGAACTCGCCGCGTACATCGGCGTCGGCAAGGCCACCATGTCCCGTCAGCTCCGCGCCCTGGAACAGCTCGGTCTGGTCGCCCGCGAACCCGACCCGGCCGACGGCCGCGCCTGGCTCGTCGACCTCACCGAGGAGGGCCGCACCCGGGTCGGCCGCGTCCGCGAGGCCCGCCGCGCGCGGTACGTCCGCAACTTCTCCGACTGGGACCGCACCGAGGTCGCCGAACTGGCCCGGCTGCTGCAGCAGCTCAACCGCGGCATGGAGAAGTAGCGCCGGCCCCCGCCTGCCTGACGCTCCCTACAGGTCCATCTACTGGTCCCTCTACAGGTCCACGTACACCGCTGTCGCGTCGTCATGTGTCTTGCCGGTCCCCAAAAAGGCCCGGGCCGTGGCGTCCGCGTCCTCAAGCACCCGCACCTTCTCCACGAGGGCGCGGGGGCCGTCCTCGCGGACGAGGGTGAACAGGGACGTCCAGTCGCCCTCGTGGAAGGTCTCCGTCCAGCGGGTCGCGCCGTCGGACAGCGCGGCCAGCGAGACGACCTCCGTGCGGGGCACACTTCCGGCCACCGCCCGGTCCGCCACCGCCGGATCCGCGGCGGCCGTGAAGAAGCCGCCCTCCTTGTTGCGCAGCGTCCCGTCGACCGTCGCGGCGCTCCTCAACAGGGCGCGCGGCAGCAGGGCGAGACGGTCGTCCCGGACCGGTGCGACCGTGCCCTCGGGGGACGCCAGCAGCAGCGTCGCGTCGCACAGCACCAGGTACTCCACGGTCTCCGGGGACCAGCGCGCCAGGGCCACCGTCGCCTGCGGCGTACGCGGGTGAGAAAGGTCACAGGTTCGCGCATGGGCGTCGGCGGTACGCGCGATGGCGCGGGACAGGGCCTCCGCCAGCGGAACATCCGGGAGGGAAACGGTCAGTTCGGTCAGGGCCCCGCCCAGCCGTGCCGTGAACCAGGGGACCGAATGCAGACAGCCCCCGCCGTCCGCCGGTGGTGTCACCCCGTCCAGCAGGACGACCGAACCGCCCTGTCCGGAGGCGGAAAGTCCGACACTCGCGAAGTCCTCGTTGGGACGGGCCCGATCGCCCGGCTCCGACACAAGTTCCGTACGCATCCAGCCAGTCTGCACGACCGCTCCACAGCGTCCACGAACGTCCCACACGCGCCGCCGGACCGCCGTGCGAGCCTCGCCCGGCCCAGGTCAGACGCCTGTTTTGGGCGGGAATGCTGGGCTCGGGGCAGACGTGGTGGCGAATATTGTCAAAGCCTGCCGCTCACGTCCAACCGGCCCGCCGGACCGGGCCGTCACGCGCGCCGCGGGAACTTGCCCGCCAACTCCCGTCCGATGTTCACTCCTTCGGGTGGCGGGGGAAGCGATGCGCGACCGCTGCCCACCGGCACTGGGAGGGTCGGGGACCGAACCGGGCGTACGCATCATTTGACGGAGCGTCACATCCGGCCCATGGGTACACGAGTCAGGAATGCGAGCACCGGTGCAGAAGACGCGGACTGGGCGTAAAGGCAGCCGGACGGCCTCCGAGGGCGGCGCCGAGCGCACCCCCGTCGGCAAGGGCCGCCCCACCCACGTACGCAACCGGCTGATCGTGGCCGTGGCCGTGGTGGCCGCCGCGATCGCCGGTGCCGGCGCCCCCGCGCTCCTCACCGCCTCCGGGCAGCTCAAGGACTCCCAGGACCTGGTCACCCTGGCCGAACAGACCGAGGACGCCCTCGCTCTGGCCCGGTCCCTCGCCGACGAACGCGACGAGGTCACCTCGTACGTCGCGGCCGGCCGCCCCGACTCCGAGGCCCCGTCCGCCGAGAGCGGCGCCCGGGTGGACCGCCAGGCCCGCGAGCTGACCGCGGAGACGGACGTCACCGCCGGCCTGCGCGACGCGCTCGACTCCCTCACCGCCGTCCGCCGCACCGCGCTCACCGGCGAGGGCACCGCCCTGGAGGCGCACGACGCCTACTCCAAGGTGATCACCGCCCTGCACGGCCTCGCCGAACGGCTCGCCGAGCAGACCCCGGCGCGCGCGGGCTCCGGGGCGCACGCCCTCGTCGCGCTCGACACCGCCGTCCAGCAGGCGTCCGCGACCCGCGGACTGCTGCTTGCCGCGCTCCGGGTGCCGACCGCCACCCGGACCGTCATCGACCCGGTCACCGGCCTGGCGAGCACCGAGAAGGTCTCCTCCGAGGCCGACGGCGAGCGCCGCGACGCCCTCACCGCCGCCGCCCAGCAGTCCCGGGTCCGCTCCGACGCGGCTCTCGCCGACTTCCGCGCGTCCGCCCCCGAGGACATCGTCGAGTCGTACGACTCCACGGTCACCGGCGGGGACGTCGACACCGCGGAGAAGTACCTCGCCCGCCTCACCGACCAGCCCACCCTGAGCGCCGGTGAACTCGCCACCGGCGTCAAGAAGCTGGACGCCGCGCTCTCCGCCCGCGTCGACCTGATGCGCGGCGCCGAGTCCTCCCTCTACAGCGGGCGCGCCGACGACCTCGCCGCGCTGCGCGACGACGACGTCACCGGCCTGGAGATCAGGATCGCCCTGCTCGGCGCGCTGATGCTGCTCGCGGTCGCCGTCTCCACCGGCATGGCCCGCAGCCTCACCCGCCCGCTGTCCGTGCTGCGCCGCGGCTCCGCCCGGCTCGCCGGGGCCGAGAACCCGGCCGCCGAGGAACCCGTCACCTTCACCGGCCGCAACGACGAGTTCGCCCAGGTCGTCCGCTCGGTCAACGCGCTGCACGCGCACGCCGTCGCCGTCCACGAGCGGGTGGCCACGCTGGAGTCCGACCGCAGGCATCTCGTGGGCCAGCGCCAGGCGATGGCCGACGCCCGTGAGGAACTGCGCGCGGAGATCGCCGAGTCGGCGGCCCAGCTCGAACGGCTGCGGTCCAGCATCACCGGCACCTTCGTCAACCTCGCCCTGCGCACCCTCGGTCTCGTCGAGCGCCAACTCGGCGTCATCGAGACCCTGGAGGAGCGCGAGCAGGACCCCGACCGGCTGGCCACCCTCTTCAAGCTCGACCACTTCGCGACCGTCATGCGGCGCCACAGCGAGAACCTCCTCGTCCTCGCCGGCACCGAGCACGTCCAGCAGCACGCGGGCCCGATCCCGCTGGTGGACGTGGTCCGGGCGGCCGTCAGCGAGATCGAGCGCTACGAGCGGGTCCGTATCTCGGCGCTGCCGCCGCACGCGCACGTGGCCGGCTTCGCCGCGGACGACCTGAGCCATCTGCTCGCCGAACTCATGGAGAACGCCACCTCGTTCTCCCCGCCGGACCTTCCCGTCGAGGTCTCCGGCTGGCTCCTGGAGAGCGGCGAGGTCATGCTCTCCGTCCAGGACGAGGGCATCGGCATCCCGGAGGACCGCCTCACCGTCCTCAACGCCCGCCTCACCGACTTCGACCCCGAGACCCCCTACGACCAGGAGGGCGAGGAGGGGCTCGGCCTCGGCCTGTACGTGGTGGCCCGCCTCGCGCACCGGCACGGGGTGCGGGTGCAGCTCCGCGAGCAGAAGCAGGGCGGGGTGGCGGCGGTCGTCGTCCTCCCGGCCACGCTGCTGCCCGAGGCGCCCTCGGCCGCGGTCCCGTCCGCGACACCGGCCTCCGCCAAGGCCCAGTCCTTCTCCCTCCCCGGCGCCGACGCGGAGGCCAACTCCAACGTCCTCCCGGGCCGCCCGAAGCCGGCCGCGGGGGACCCCCTGGTCGCGCTGGCGGAGAAGGCCGTACGGGCGGCGGGGGAGGAGAGCCGGGGGGATACGGTCCCGAGGCCCCGCAAGGAGACACCGGCGGAGGCGCTGTCCGGCGCCGACGCCGACGCCGAGGCGCGGGCGGCCCAGGCCGACCCCGAGACCAGCCCCGAGCCGAGCCCTGAGCCGGCCCCCGAGGCACCCGTAGGACTCCCGGCGGCACCCGTAGGACTCCCGGCCGAAAGCCCGGCCGAGACGACCATGGAACTCCTGCTGCCGATCCCGCCCGCGGAAGCGGACCCGGCGGCACCCGAGGACGAGGTCCCGGCCCCGCAGACGGACTCGCCCGAGTCCCAGGTCCCGGCCCGGGCCCAGCCCTCTGAAGAACACACCCGCGTCCCCGACCAGCCCGAAGAGCCGGTCACCGACAAGGGACTGCCCAAGCGCACCCCCCGGATCACCGCGCCCGCACAGACCCCGAGACAGCGCAGCGGTTCGGTCGACGCCGAGGCCCTCCGGCGTCGGCTGGGCGGTTTCCGCCGGGGGGCGGAGGCCGGGTACCGCGAGGTGGAGGCGGAGATCGCCGAGAAGACGGGCCAGAACAAGGTTCCGGCCCCGCAAGCGGCTCAAGAAGCACACGCACACGCCGAAGAAGACACGGGGGGCACAGTCGAGGAGGCAAGCAGTTGACCGCGCCCAGTACCTTCGGACTGAGCAGTGAAGCCCGTAACCTGCACTGGCTGTTGACCAACCTGGTGGAGGAGGTGCCCGGGATCCGGTCCGTGGCGGTCGTCTCCTCCGACGGCCTGCTGCTGCTCTCCTCGGACCCCGACCTCCCGCACGCGCGGACGCGTCTGCACGAGGGCACCGCAGCCCCCGGCGACGCGCGCCGCCGCAGGACCGGCGACGAGGACAAACCCGCCGGCCCGCGCGGCTCGTCCGCCGACCTCGCCACCATCGTCTCCGGCATCGGCAGCCTCACCATCGGCGCCGCCCGGCTCATGGAGTTCGGCGGGGTGAAACACACCATGATCGCGATGGCGGAGGGCAGCCTCTTCGTGATGTCGATCAGCGACGGCTCCCTGCTCGGCGTCCATGGCTCCGCCGACTGCGACATGAGCGTGGTGGCGTACCACATGGCGCTCTTCGTGGGCCGTGCGGGACATGTCCTGACCCCCGAACTCCGCAGTGAGCTACGGCAGTCGCTGGAGTCGGCCGGGAGCGGCCGATGAGCACCGGCCCGGCCGCCAGGAAGCGGCTCCCCGTCCGCGGCGGCGACCGCAAGCCCGCCCGCGTCCGCCCCTACTCGCTCACCGGCGGCCGGACCGGCTTCGGCCATGTCCTCCTCGTCGAGACCTTCGTGGCGGCCCTCGAAGCCCCCGAGGAGCGCAAGGAGTTGACGAACAGTTCGCTCAGGTCCGCCGTGATGCCGGAGCTGCGCGCCATCGCCGAACTGTGCCGCCGGATGCGCACGGTGGCCGAGATCGCCGCGCTCCTGAAGATGCCGCTCGGTGTGGTCCGCGTCCTGCTGAGCGACCTCGCGGACCAGGGAAAGATCCGTGTGTACGGCACCGGTACCGCTCACGGTACGGGCCGTCCCGACCGCGCTCTGCTGGAAAGGGTGCTGAGTGGACTCCGTCGTCTCTGACGCCGCCACCTCCGTAGGCGTCACCTCCCTCCCGGGAATCCCCGCCGCTGCCGCGCCGTCCGACGCGGACGAGCCGCTCCGCCCCTGGCAGACCGACCGCACCAGGGCGCCCGTCGCCACGAAGATCGTGGTCGCGGGCGGTTTCGGCGTCGGCAAGACGACCCTGGTCGGCACCGTCTCGGAGATCGAGCCCCTCCAGACGGAGGCGCTGATGACCGAGGCCGGCGCGGCCGAGGACGACCTCACCGGCACGCCCGAGAAGTCCACCACCACGGTCGCCATGGACTACGGCCGTCTCACGCTCGACGACGACCTGGTCCTCTATCTGTTCGGCACCCCGGGCCAGCAGCGGTTCTGGTTCATGTGGGACGACCTGGTGCGCGGCGCGATCGGGGCGGTCGTGCTGGCCGACACCCGCCGGCTCAAGGACTGCTTCCCCGCGCTGGACTACTTCGAGAGCTGCGGACTGCCGTACGTCGTCGCCGTCAACCACTTCGACGACAGCGAGCTGTTCGAGCCGGACGACGTGCGGGAGGCGCTGACGATCCCCGCACACATACCTGTCATGATCATGGACGCGCGGCGCCGGATCTCGGTGATCGAGACCCTTCTGGCCCTGGTGGGCCACGCGCTGGACGAAACCCCCGAGTAGTCCCGAGTGAAGTCCCCTTAGGAGCCATCCCCGCATGCGGAAGATACTCGTCGTCGGAGCCGGCCAGTCCGGACTCCAGCTCGCCCTCGGCCTCCAGTCGCACGGGTACGAGGTCACCCTGATGTCGAACCGGACGGCGGACGAGATCCGCTCCGGCCGGGTCATGTCGACGCAGTGCATGTTCCACACGGCCCTGGAGCACGAGCGCGCTCTCCAGTTGAACTTCTGGGAGTCCCAGGCCCCGAAGATCCAGGGACTCGGCGTCTCCGTGGCCGCCCCCGGCTCGCACGACCCGGGCCCCACCCAGCGCGCCATCGACTGGCTCGGCCGGCTCGACGGCTTCGCGCAGTCCGTGGACCAGCGGGTGAAGATGGCCGGCTGGATGGAGACCTTCGCCCAGCGCGGCGGCCGGCTCGTCATCCACGGCGCGGCCGTCGGCGACCTCGACTACTTCTCCCGCGCCTACGACCTCGTCCTGGTCTCCGCGGGCAAGGGCGAGCTGGTCTCCATGTTCGCCCGCGACCCCGAGCGCTCCCCCTACACCGCCCCGCAGCGCGCGCTGGCGGTCTCCTACGTCCACGGACTGGGCCCGCGCCCGGAGCACCCGGACACCGAGGCGGTCCGCTGCAATCTGGTCCCCGGCGTCGGCGAACTGTTCGTCATGCCGACGTTCACCACGTCCGGCCGCGCCGACATCCTCTTCTGGGAGGGCATACCCGGCGGCCCGCTCGACGTCTTCGACGGCGTCAAGGACCCGGCCGAGCACCTCTCCCTGACCCTGGGACTCATGGAGCGGTTCACGCCCTGGGAGTACGAGCGGGCGCGGAGCGTCGAACTCACCGATGCGGGCGGCACGTTGGCCGGACGGTACGCGCCGACCGTGCGCAACCCGGTCGGCCGGCTGCCCGGCGGCGGGCTGGTCCTCGGCGTCGCGGACGTCGTCGTCGCCAACGACCCGATCACCGGCCAGGGCTCCAACTCCGCCTCCAAGTGCGCCGCCGCGTACCTCGCGTCGATCCTGGAGCGGGGCGAGAAGGAGTTCGACGAGGAGTGGATGCGCGCCACCTTCGACCGCTACTGGGACACCGCGCGGCACGTCACCAAGTGGACCAACGCGATGCTGGCCCCGCCGCCGGAGCACATCGTGAACATGCTGGGCGCGGCAGGCCAGTTGCAGCCCGTGGCCGACCGTTTCGCCAACGCCTTCGACGACCCGTCGGACTTCGAGAACTTCTTCTACGAGCCCGAGAAGACCGCCGCCTACCTCGGCGAGGTGGCGGGCGCCTGAGGTCCGCCCTGCGGCCGTGCGTCCGGCACCGGATCCGGATCCGGGTCCGGGCGTACGGCTCCCAGCACCGGGTTGGACGCGATCGGTGAGATCTTGACCCGCTCCCCGGTGCGCGGGGCCTGCACCACCATGCCGTCGCCCAGATACAGGGCCACATGCGTGGCCTCGGGGAAGTAGAGCACCAGGTCACCGGGGCGCAGCCGGTTCAGCGGGATGCGCGGCAGCCGCGCCCACTGCTCCTGGCTGGTGCGCGGGATCGGCGTCCCGGCGTGCCCCCACGCCTCGGAGGTCAGCCCCGAGCAGTCGTACGACGCCGGACCCTCGGCGCCCCACTCGTACGGCTTCCCGATCTGCTCCACCGCGTAGCGCACGGCCCGGTCGCCCTCCGCAGACGGCGGCCGGTCGTCGTCCAGGTCGCCGGAGGCCATGACCCGCTTCTGCGCCTCGGCGACACCGGCCTGCTCCAGCTCCGCGATCGCGGCGAGCTGGGCGGTGGTGAGGGAGGCGAGGAGCTTCTCGACGTCACCGAGGCGGCGGCGGACGTCGTCGCGCTCCTTCTTGCGCCGTTCCGCCAGCGTGAGCTGGGCGTCGAGCGCGGTGCGCGCCGCGCGGGCCAGCTCGTCGGACCGGCGTTCGCCGCCCTCCAGCCGGTCCACGGTCTCGGCCCGCTCCCGTGCCAGACGGCCGATCACATGCCCTTGTTCCAGGGCGTGTTGGGGGTCGCGGGCGAGCAGCAGCCGGACGTACGGGGAGAGATCGGTGCTGCCCTGGTACTGCTGGCGGGCCAGCCGGCCGGCCGCGCCCCGGCTCTCGTGCAGCGACAGCCGCGCCTCGGCCAGGGCGGTGTCCAGCCGTTCGGTCGCGGCCCGCTGTTCCTTCAGCTTCTCCTCGGTGGCGTTGTACGCCTCGGTCGCCCGCTCGGCCTCCCGGTACAGCCGCTGAAGCTCCGTCAGCAGTTCGGCCACGGACCGCCCGCCGGGCGCCGCCGCCGTGCCCGCCTCGGGAGGCGCGGTCGCGCCCGCCTCCGGGGACGCGGTGGCCGAGGGTCCGGCCGGTTCCGGTTCCGGTACGGCCCATGCGGCCCCCGGGGCCAGGACCACCTGCGCGGCGAGCGCGGCCGTCACCGCCGTACAGGCCAGACGCAGCAGCCTTTCTGACACGTCATCACCTCCGCCGCGGGGGAGCGGCCCGGCTGGCCCCTCCGTCCCGCAGGGCGAGCATGGGGCGTGCGGGCGCGGTCCGCGCGCCGGGTGTGCGCGCTTCGGCGCAACCGGGTCACCCGTCGGTGTCGTCCCGGCGTTCGTCCGGCGTGGGGGCTTCCGGTTTCGACCACGGCCATCTCAGCCGGCCCGCCGCCCTCCCGCTCGGGTCGAACTCGTACTTCCAGCCCCGCGGGAGTCCCAGCCGCTTGCTGTGGCCGCGCGGCACGCGCCGGTAGACCAGCACGGTGGGCGGGCCGCCGGCCGCGTCGGGGACGGGGATGCGGTACGTCTTCGGCGGCTGTCCGGTGGGGCCGGTCAGGACGGACAGGACGCGGCCGTCCATGGGCCCGCCCTCGAAGGGGGTCTCTTCGCTTCTCACGGCACCAGTGTCGATCACAGCTCCGCGGCGAGCGCGCCCCGGATCAGCTCGGCGCACTGCGGGTCCCGGCCCGCGGTCACCGTCAGCAGCGCGACGAACTGCTCCACCAGCCAGTCCCGCAGTTCGTCGGCGGGCGGCTGGCGGTCCTCGTCGAGCCAGATCAGGGATGCGGCCTCGACCGCGGTGATCCACATGCGGACGGTCATCCGCAGCCGGGGTCCGGGCTCGTCGACCCCGAGGTGGGCGTAGATGTGCTCGGCGGCGGCGCGCCGGGTGCCGTCCACGATGGCGGTGGTGTGCGAGGTCTCCACCACGCTGCCGCCCTGGAGCAGGGCGGCGAAGCCGGCGTCGTGGCGCCGGACGAACACGAGGTAGCGGTCCAGGGCGCGGCCGAGCCGGGGGAGGAGGGGGCCCTCGCGGGGCTCGTCGAAGCACTGCCGCAGCTCCTCGGCGGCGGAGCGCAGCGCCGCCTCGTAGAGCTGCTGCTTGCCGCCGGGGAAGTACCGGTAGACCAGCGGCCGGGAGACCCCGGCGGCCTCCGCCACGTCGTCCAGCGAGACGTCCTCCGGGACGCGGATCGCGAAGAGGGACAGCGCGACGTCGAGCAACTGGCTGCGGCGCTCCTCCACGCTGAGCCGGCGGTAGGCGGGTGCGGCGGGGGTCATGACGTGCAGCGTAATCGCCCCGCCCGCCGCCCGCGCCCGGTCCGCGCGGCCGGGGGCGTCCTTCGGCCCCCGGGTGTGCCGTCAGGCCGGCAGGCCCCGCGCCGTCAGGCGAGCAGGCCCGACGACTTCCACAGGCGGCGGCCGACGCCGCGCATCACGCCGATGTCGTCCAGGAAGTCCGTCAGCCGCTTGGCGCCGGTCTGCATGACCTCGCGGCGGTGTCCGCTGGCCTTCACCTGGGCCTGGGCCTCGCGCTTGTCCAGTCCGACGTTCGTGTACACGTCGGGGTTGACGAAGGCGACCGAGAAGACGCGCGCGAACTCGCCGGAGGTGACCCGGGTGAACTCCTGGGACCACCTCGGGGCGGTCACCATCTGGCGGCGCAGCTCCTCACGGGCGTAGCGCACATGCCGGGCCTCCTCGACGACATGGATCCGGGTGACGCCGCGGACCAGGGTCTGGACCCGCTCGTCCGGGAAGGTCAGCCGCTGCATCCAGTCGAGGATCTCCTCGCCGAGCAGGGTCGCGGTGAAGGAGCCTGGGGTGGTGGAGATCGTCTTGAAAACGCGGCCGAGCTGCTGGTGCGCACGGCTCACCGGGTACCAGGGGGTGTCGCCCTGGGCGATCAGCCGGGCGAACATCTTCGAGTGCCGGCACTCGTCCTCGATCTCGGTCAGCGCGTACCGCACATGCGCGCTGGTCGCCGACTTGTCGTAGATGTGCCGGACCAGGAGCTGCATCAGGATGATCTCGAACCAGATGCCCAGCGAGGCCAGCGCGGCCGCCTCGTGCTGGGACAGCAGGATCCGCTGCTCCTCGCTCATCCGCTTCCACATCGGGGTGTCGTAGAGCGACACGAGTTCCGGCGGCCAGAACCACTTGCCGTCCTCGAAGGGGGCGTCCCAGTCGAGTTCCTTGTCCGGGTCGAAGGAGTGCTTGGCGGAGGAGGCGAGCAGCCGCTCGGCCACCTCTTCCCGGTCCTTGAGCAGGCCCAGCGCGTCCCGCAGCCCTTCCAGTGCGTCTGCATCCGTGAGGGTCGTCATGGCTCTTATGAGACTGCTTGTCAGTAAGCCCGTCAATCCCCGTGCGTGGACTTCTCACTTCCTCCCCTCCCTTCGCACGCCCGTGCGAGACTGACCGCGTCCGGAGACACCGTCGGGGGAGGGGGACCGCGTGGACCCCGCCACCGCCGCGCGCCGCAGCCTGGAGGGCCTGGCCCTCGGGGACGCCTTCGGCGAACGCTGGTTCCCCCTGTTCCGCCCGCCGCGCCAGGCGTACGCCGAGATCCGCGCCCGCCGCACCCCGCCCGAGCCGTTCTGGCACTGGACCGACGACACCGCGATGGCCCTGGGGATCCTGCGCGTCCTCGACCGTCACGGCGAGATCCGGCGCACCGAACTGGCCCGCGCCTTCGCGCACGGCCATCGGGCCGACGCCGCCCGGGGCTACGGCCGCGGCATGCACGCCCTGCTGCCCCGGCTGCTCCAAGAGCCCGACCGCTGGCCCGAGTCGGCCCGAGAGCTGTTCGACGGCGAGGGCAGCCTCGGCAACGGCGCGGCGATGCGTGTGGCGCCCCTCGGCGCCTGGTTCCACGCCGACCTCGACCGGGTCGCCGACCAGGCCGTCCGCTCCGCCGAGGTCACCCACGCCCACCCGGAGGGCATCGCCGGGGCGGTCGCGGTGGCCGTCGCGGCGGCGCTCTCCGCACGGCACGAACTGACCCTGGACGCGGTGGCCGCCCGCACCCCCGACGGCGCGGTCCGCGAGGGCCTCGCCCGTGCCGCCGCGCTGCCCTTCGCCACCGAGCCCTGGAAGGCCGCGGACGCTCTCGGCAGCGGCGGGCGCGTCCGCGCCGACGACACCGTCCCCTTCGCCCTCTGGTCCGCCGCCCGTCATCCCGCCGACCTGGTCTCCGCCCTGTGGACCACCGCCGAGGGCTTCGGTGACGTCGACACCACGTGCGCGATCACTGGCGGTGTCGTGGCGTGCCGTACCGGCGTCGAGGGGGTCCCGGCGGTCTGGCTGGATCGTCGGGAAGCGCTGCCCGGCGCCGGGGGCCGGGCGTGACGGCCGCCTCGGGGCCGGTCGCCGGTCTTCGGGTGACCAACCGCGGCCGGGACCTGCTGGAGCTGATCCTCGAACCGTACGGCAGCGACCACTGGCTGCGGCCCGGCGAGACCTTCGTGGTCTGGGCGCTCACCGCCGAGGACGCCGGTCTCTTCGAGGTGGTCCACGAGCCCGGCACGGTCACGGTGTGGGCCCCGTCGCACGCGTTCGTCGGGGACGAGGACGGTGCGGAGATCGACTGCGGCCACCACCGGCCGCCGCCGCCCGGCCTCTTCCGGCTCCCGCTGCCCTGAGCGCCGGGACCGCGGGCCCTAGACCGAGCAGCCCAGTTCCTCCGGCACCGTGAAGGCGACCGGGTCCGCGCCCTGGGGCGGGAAGGACGTGCGCAGGGTGAAGGCGTAGGGCGTCGGGCCGTGGGCCCGCAGGTGGAGCAGCCGGGCCTCGGCCTCCGCGACCGTCGGACGGTGGCCCGCCGGCACCCACCACAGGGTCGACATCGCCTCCCGCACCCGCTCGAACCACTCCCGGCGCCGGGCGAGCATCTCGCGGTGCCGCCCCTGGTACATGTACGCGGTCAGCGCGTCGGCGTCCCGCCACACCGACATGTTGACGATCAGCCAGTCGTCCCCGAAGACCGGGACGTCGGTGGCGTCGCCGCCCTCCGACTGGAGCCGCCACACGAACCCGGCGGCGGCGTCCGCGTCCGCGTTCACCGGATCGAGGGCGTCGACGAAGTCCTTCAACTCGGGTGAATCCAGCGGGAACTTGAGGCGGGCGATGTTGACCTGGGCGAGTTCGAGGGCGGCATCAGTCATGCGCGCACCGTAGGACGCTCCTGACCGCCCCGTGAACCCCCCGTCTCACGGGCTGAGCACCGCCTCCATCACCGCCCGGGCGATCGGCGCCGCGACCCCGCCCCCGGTGATGTCACCGCGGCGCGCCGACGCGTCCTCCACCACCACCGCGACCGCCACCCCCGGCTCGAACTCCCGCTCGCCCTGCGCCCAGGACACGAACCAGGCGTACGGCGTGCCCGCGTTGCCGACCCCGTGCTGGGCGGTGCCGGTCTTGCCGCCGACGACCGCGCCGGGGATCGCCGCGTTCGTCCCGGTGCCCTCGCGCACCACGTCCTCCATCAGCTCCCGCATCCGCCGCGCCGTGGACGGCAGCATCGCCTGCCGCGCCGGACGCGACCCGGCCGAGGCCACCGTCGCCCCGCCCCGCCGGGTGGTCCGCTCCACCAGGTACGGATCCCGCAGCAGCCCCCCGTTGGCCACCGCCGCCGACACCATCGCCATCTGCAACGGCGTCGCCCGCGTGTTGTACTGCCCGATCGACGACAGCGCCAACTGCGCCCGGTCCAGCGAGGTGTCGAAGGTGCTCGTGGCCGCCGAGTACGGGATCCGCAGATCGGCGCGGTTGAAGCCGAACGCCTCCGCCGTACGCGTCATCCGGGCCAGCCCCACGTCCACCCCGAGCTTCGCGAACACCGTGTTGCACGACCACTCGAACGCCACCCGCAGCGGGGCGTCCCGGCAGCCCTCGCCCTCGTTCGTCAGCCGCGTCCTGGTCCCGGGCAGGGTGTACGGCGCGGGGGACAGGGTCGGTTCGTCCAGATCCCGGATCACCCCCGCGTCCAGCGCCGCCGCCGCGGTGACCACCTTGAAGGTCGACCCCGGCGGATACGTCTGCCGGACCGCCCGGTTGAGCATCGGCTGGTCCGGATCGCCGTTCAGCCGCGCCCAGGCCCGCTCGGCCCCGGCGTCGTTCCCGGACAGCACCGACGGGTCGTACGACGGACTCGACACCAGCGCCAGGATCCGCCCCGTCGCCGGTTCCACCGCCGCGACCGCGCCCTTGCGGCCGTGCAGCCCCTCGTAGGCGGCACGCTGGGCCCGCTCGTCGAGGGTCGTGACGACGTTCCCGCCGGCCGGGCGGCCCCGTGTCATGTCGTTCCACAGCGGGAACGGCGCGAGCAGCGGATCGGCGCCGGAGAGCACCCCGTCCTCGGCGTGCTCCAGGAACGTCGTCCCGTACTCCTGCGAGGCGAACCCGGTCACCGGTGCGTACAACGGCCCGTCGCGGTACGTCCGTTCGAAGCGCAACTGCTCTCCGGTGTCCCGGGAGCCGGTCACCGCGGCGCCGCCGACCAGGATGTCCCCGCGGGGCTGGCCGTAACGGGCGATGGAGTCCCGCCGGTTGGCCGGGTTGCCGTCGTAGACACCGGCCCGCACGACCTGCACGCGCAGCGCGTTGACCAGGAGGGCCACCAGCAGCAGCGCGCAGAAGAAGGCCGCGTGCCGGATGTGCCGGGTCACCGGGCCGCCCCGGACGTCACAGGGCCCGTACCGGCCGCCCGGCCGCTCATGGCGCCGCCTTCCCGTCGTCGTACTGCCGTCGCGCCGAGTCGCTCAGCCGGATCAGCAGCGCCACGATCGCCCAGTTGGTGACCACCGAGGAGCCGCCCTGCGCCAGGAACGGCATCGCCATCCCGGTCAGCGGGATCAGCCCGGTCACCCCGCCCGCGATCACGAACACCTGGAGCGCCACGATCGAGGCGAGCCCCACCGCCAGCAGCCGGCCGAACGGGTCGCGCAGGGCCAGCCCCGTCCGGAAACCGCGCTCGACCAGCAGCCCGTACAGCAGGAAGAGTGCCGAAAGGCCGGCCAGGCCCAGTTCCTCGCCCGCCGTCGCCAGGATGAAGTCGGACTTCACGGCGAAGCCGATGAGATGCGAGTGGCCGAGGCCGAGACCGGTGCCGAAGGTGCCGCCCGCCGCGAAGGAGAACAGCGACTGGGCGAGCTGGTTGGGGCCGAGCCCCGCCTCGATCGAGGCGAACGGATGCAGCCAGTCCTCGATCCGGCCGTGGACGTGCGGCTCCAGCCGGCCCACGGCGACCGCGCCCAGCGACGCCAGCAGCAGCCCCACCGCGATCCAGCCGGTGCGGCCGGTGGCGACGTACAGCATGACCACGAAGAGGCCGAAGAACAGCAGGGACGTGCCGAGGTCCCGCTCCAGCACCAGCACGCCGACGCTCAGCAGCCAGATCGCCACGATCGGGCCGAGCACCCGGCCGGTCGGCAGTTGCACGCACCAGAACCTGCGGCCCGCGTACGCCAGCGCCGTGCGGTTCGCCGCCAGGTACGCCGCGAAGAACACCGCGAGCAGCACCTTCGCGAACTCGCCCGGCTGGATGGAGAATCCGGCGATCCTGATCCAGATCCGGGCGCCGTTCACGGCCGGGAAGAGGATCGGCAGGGTGAGCAGGGCGAGCGCCGCCACCACGCACACGTACGCGTACCGCTGGAGCACCCGGTGGTCGCGCAGCGCCGCCACGACCAGGATGAAGAACGTGACGCCGAGGGTGGACCACACCAACTGCGTGGGCGCCCCCCGGTCGCCGGGCGTCTCCAGGTCCAGCCGGTAGATCAGGACCAGGCCGATCCCGTTGAGCAGCACCCCGATGGGCAGCAGCAGCGGATCGGCGTACGGGGCGCGCAGCCGTACGGCGGTGTGGGCCAGCAGCGCCAGCACGCCGAGCCCGGCGCCGTAGCCGGCGGCGCCGGGCGGGACCGTGCCGTTCCTGGCGAGCCCGACCGCGCAGTAGCCGTACACCGACAGCAGGACGGCCAGGACGATCAGGGACAGCTCGATGCCCCGGCGCCGGGGGAGGCGGACCGGGGCGGCGGGCGCGTCGCCCGCCGCCACCGTGATCCGCGCACCGGTCCCGGCGCCGACTCCGGCTCGCGTCATGTCCGGAACCTACCCAAATAGGGCTCCTTGTGACCTCGGTCCGTGGGGCGGATGGACGGTCAGCACCAGCGCGGCGCCTCACCGATGTTGTCGATGTACCGCGCCGAGCCCCAGGCCCAGGTGCCGTCCGTGAGGAGGTACCAGAGGGGGTTGCCCTGGACGTTCTGACCGGGCGTCTTGCAGAAGATCCGCACGACGTCACCGCGGTGGACGACCCGGATCACCTGGCTGTTGCGGGTCGGACGGCTGCGCAGCAGGAGCTGGTTCGCGGTGACGCGGCCGCGGTAGAGGCGCTGGGTGTTGCCGCCGTTCCCGCCGTTGCCGCCCTGGCTCTGCCAGTTGCCGCTGTTCCCGTTGCCGCCGTTCCCGCCCTGGCTCTGGGTGTTCCCGCCCTGGTTCTGCCAGTTGCCGCCCTGGCTCTGGGAGTTGCCGCCCTGGCTCTGGGTGTTGCCGCCACCGGAGCCGTTGCCGTTGCCGTTCCCGTTGCCCCACTGGCTGGAGCTGCTCCCGCTCCCGTTCCCATTGCCGTTCCCGTTGCCGTTCCCGTCCCGGTCGGAGGCGACGGCGGGGACGACGGCGGCGGAGGCGGCGAGCGTGGCGGCGGCGGTGACTATGGCGAGCCGGGCGAGGGCGGAGCGGCGCAGAGACATGGCGATACCTCCGTACAGGGATCGAAACTGACTAATCGCCACATTAGGAGCGCGGCCGGGCCGTCGCCCGTCACGCTGGGCCATAGGTGCTGAGGCCCTCGGACGGCCTACTCCGAAGGCAGGGTCAGGGTCGCGACCGCCCCGCCGTCCGCCGCGTCGGTGAACGTCAGCCGCGCGCCCAGCACCTCCGCCTGTCCGACCGCGATGGTCAGCCCCAGCCCGTGCCCCTTCGCCCCGCCCTCGGTCCTGAACCGCTGCGGACCGTGCGCGAGGAGGTACTCCGGATAGCCGTCCCCGTGGTCCCGTACGGTGACCACCGTGCCGTCCACGGTCAGCTCCACCGGCGCCCGCCCGTGCCGGTGCGCGTTGGCGACCAGATTGCCGAGCACCCGTTCGAGCCGCCGCCGGTCGGTCTCCACCCGCGCGTCCCGTACGACCCGGACCTCGGTGTCCGTGCCCGACGCCCGCACCACCCGCCGGGCCAGCGCGCCCAGCTCCTCCGCGTCCAGCTCGAGGCGTTCCCGCCCGGTGTCCAGCCGGGAGATCTCCAGCAGGTCCTCGGTGAGCGTGCGCAGCGCCGCCACCCGGTCGCGCACCAGCTCCGTCGGTCGGCCCGGCGGCAGCAGCTCGGCCGCCGCGTGCAGCCCGGTCAGCGGGGTGCGCAGCTCATGGGCGACGTCGGCGGTGAAGCGCTGCTCGCTCAGCAGCTTGCCCTGGAGCGTGGCGGCCATGGTGTCGAGGGCGGCGGCGACGGCGGCCACCTCGTCCTGCGGCCGGCCGGTGTCCTTCGCGCGGGGGTCGTCCACCCGGGCGTCCAGGTCGCCCGCGCTGATCCGGCGGGCCACTTGTGCCGTGGTGTGCAGCCGCCGCGTCACCCGGGTCACCGCGAACGCGCCGACCAGCAGCGTCGCCCCGATCGCCAGGCCCGACGACCACAGGATCGCCCGGTCGAGGCCCTCGATGGTGCGGGCGCTCTGCGCGTAGTCCACCTGGACGGCGAGCGCCCGGCCGCCGTCCACCGGACCCGCCGCCCACATCGTGGGCCGTCCCTGGTGATCGGCGACGACCGTGCCGCGCTCCCCGGACAGCGCCAGCGCCCGCAGCGAGGCGGGCAGCCCCGGCGGGTCGAGGCCCGCGCCCGGGGCGAGGGTCTCCCCGGCCTCGAACGCCGTCGTCGCGTCGTCCAGCCGGGCCAGCGCGAGGTCACGGGCCTGGCCGACGGTCTGGTTGGTCACCGAGACGTGCACGAGGACGCCGAGCAGGGCGGCCAGCGCGCAGCACATCACCGTGATGAACAGGGCGGCCTTCACGGCGAGCGTGCCGGACCACCGGGGCAGCGCGAGCCTCATCGGCCGCTCGCGGAGCCGGACGGGGAGGCGGGCGCGGCCGAACTCTTCGGGCGCGGGGAGCGTTTGGGGTCGCCGGTGCGCAGCATCTCGTCGTGGGTGAGCAGCATCGCCCGCTGCTGCGGGTCCCAGGTCCACTGGAGCCGGTACTCGTACCCGGCGACCTCCGAGGGAGCCCGGATGATCACGGACCGCCCGGCCAGCTCGACCCCGCTCACGGCGTCCTCGTAGGCCATGACCTCGACGAGCCGGTCGCCCCGCGCGGTGTAGACGCGCACGGCGGTCAGATTGCCGGGGAGCTTCCGGAAGCCCAGGGTCAGATCGTCCCGGCCGTCACCGGTGAGATCGCGGTAGTAGGCCCGCAGCACCGGACACCGCTCCCGCCCCCGGTCCCCGGAGTCCCCCGACCCGTCCTCGCCGGCGCGTCCGCAGTCGGCCATCCGACGGGCGGTCTCGGCGTACTTTCCGTCGGTGTACTCGTCCGGGTGGGCGGCGATCTCCTTCGCCACCACCCGCACCGGGTCCACCGCGCGGATGTCGCCGCCGGGCACGGTGACGCCCTTGATCACCTGGGTGTCGACCTCGCCCAGTTCGAAGGCGGGGCTGGAGGCGGGGGTCAGTTCCGGCCAGAGCTTGTCGGGGGCGGCGGCGGTCGGGGTGGCGCCCGCGCCCTCCAGCCCGCCGGCGTCACCGCAGGCCGCGGCGGCCGGGACCAGCAGGGCGACGGCCACTGCGGCGAGGGCGGTACGGACGGGGCGACGGGGTGGCACGGGACTCCTGTGATGCAGGGTGTTGCGGGGCCCCGTACACCTTATTCGTAGGGAAGTCCTTTTTGCGTACCGGGCGGGAGCGGGTCGATGAAACGATTGTTCACGGTCACTCGGCCAGTTCCTCCAGCAGCCTGGCCGTCGGCAGTCCCGCCCGCAGGTACGCGACGAACAGCTCGTTGTGCAGGGCCCACGGCGAGCGCCGCGACCGTATCAGCCGGATCGCCTCGTCGGCCGAGTGCCCCCGGCGGGCCAGGGTGTGCGCCACCACCAGCGCCGACCGGTTGTACCCGCTGTAGCAACGGACCAGGACCGTACGTCCCGCGTCCAGCGCGTCTCCCGCGGCCTGTGCCAGCCGGATCACCCCGGCGAGCTGGGTGCCGTCCAGCGGACCGTCCGGAATCGGCCACACATGGTGCTCCACACCGGGGTCCGGCCCGTACCCGGGCAGCCGCAGCAGCGTCTGGACGAGATCGAACTCGTCCCGCACCACGGCGGACTCCCGCTGCCCGGTCCGGCCGCGGAACTCATGACCGCCCATCCACAGACCGGGCACGATCTCGTCCCACGGCCTTCCGGGCGCCGGTACGTCGGGCTGCTTCCTGCGGGTCCGCAACAGCGCCTCCCCAACGCGCTCCCCGAGGGCCTGCAACATGCGCAACGTGCTCAACGTGCTTCTGGAGGAACTTCCCAACTCCGCGCGGACGTAACCGCCTTCTTGCCCCTGGAGCGCCCCTCCTGTTCCCATGGTCAAAGGGGTGATGACGCATGAGCGGACTGCGTGTCGTACCGACCTGGCGGCATGGCCGGGAGCGGCTGTACGTCTGTCTCACCGACGGCAGGAACATCGCCTGGTACGACCGTGAGGCGGCCCGGGTCAATCTGCTCCGCGACGACCGCAGGGAGGACGTCCTCGAAGCCCTGGGCCCCTTCCTGACCGGCCCCGTCGCGGTGGGCCCGCCCCCGGTGCCGACCCCGGCGGAACTGGCCCGGCTCGCCCTCCCGCCCGACGACGACCTCGCCCCCAACCGCCCCGGCGAGGCCCTCCTGATCGCCCTGGACCGCGACCCCGGCCCCGCCCACCGCCTGCGCACCGACCCGCGCCGCCGCGCCCTCGCCGCCGAACAGACCGTCGGCGAGGCCCTGGACGCCCTCGACGGCGCCGGCTGGCACACCCTCCACTCGGTCCCGCTGCCCGGCGGCGACCGCGTCCACCACCTGGCCATCGGCCCCGGCGGCCTCCTCGCGATCCACACCCTCCAGGCCCGCAGACAACGCGTCCACGTGGCCGACCCCCTGATCACCCTGGGCCGCCACACCCCGGAACCCCTGCTCCGCCACCTCCGCACCACGGCCGACCGCGCCTCCCACGCCCTGACGGCCGAGGTCCGCCCGGTCCTGGCCCTGGTCTCCCCGACGGAGGTCGTGTTCACCACCGCCCCCCGGGAGGTCCGCGTCCTCACGGACCTGGACCTTCCGTCCCTGACCCGCCTGGGCGGAGTCCTGAAACCGGCGGACGTGGAGGGGTTGCACGCGATGGCACGGGACCGGAGGACGTGGGGCAAGTGAGCCAAGCAGCCCGTCCGGCGTTTGAGGACGAGGCCCGTTCAGGGCCGAAGCGGGGGCCCGGGGGCGGCAGCCCCCGAAGCACGGGGTCGAAGGGGCGGCGCCCCTGGAGGACGGGACGGGTAGGGGCGGCGGGGGCGAGAAAAAGGCCCCGCCCGGAAAGAGGCCCCACCCTCACGGCGCCGGCACCGGCACCGGCGCCGCCCGATCCACATCCAGCAACGGCGCCAACAGATCCCCGTACTCATGCACCCGCCCCACCACATCCCCCGCCCCCAACACCAGCCTCCCCGGCCCCCGGAACTCGGTCACCTCCGCCACCTCCTCCCACGTCACCGGCGCCGACACGGTCGGCTCCTCCCGAGCCCGCAAGGTGTACGGCGTGGCCGTCGTCTTCCGCGCCGCGTTCTGACTCCAGTCGACGAACACCTTCCCCGCCCGCAGACTCCGCGTCATCCGCGACACCACCAGCCCCGCCAGCGCCCCCTCCGCCTCCACGGCCAGCTCCTTCGCATACTCCGTGACCCGCCCGGACGACGCCCCCCGCACCGCCGCCAGCAGATGCAGCCCCTTCGCCCCCGACGTCTTCACGTACGCCTCGATCCCGTCGGCCGCCAGCCGCTCCCGCAGCCACAACGCGACCTCGCTGCACTCCACGACCGTCGCCGGCGCCCCTGGGTCGAGGTCGAAAACAAGCCGGTCGGCCTGCCCGGGATCCTGGATCACCCACTGGGGCGTATGGAACTCGGTGACGAGGTTCGCCGCCCACACCAGCGTCGCCAGATCCTGCACGAGCACCATCCGGGCCGGCCCCTCCGACCGCGGCACCTCGGCGGTGGTGACCCAGTCGGGCGTCCCGGGCGGCACGTTCTTGGCGAAGAACACCTGTCCGTCCGGCCCGTCCGGATAGCGCAGGAAGGACAGCGGACGGTCGCGCAGATGGGGGAGCAGGACGTCGGCCACGCTCGCGTAGTAGTGCAGCACCTCGCCCTTGGTGAAGCCGGTGGCCGGATACAGCACCTTCTCCAGATTGCTGAGCGCGAGCCTCCGCCCCTCCACCTCTGTGATCGGCGTCATACCATGAGAATCACATGAAACCGGTACATGACGCCCGACGTGTTCTCGTCGACCGGACAGCCGCCCGCACAGGAGGAAGCCGCACGTGCGATCCATTTGGAACGGCGCCATCTCCTTCGGCCTCGTCAGCATCCCGATCAAGCTGGTGAACGCCACCGAGAACCACACGATCTCCTTCCGCCAGATCCACACCGAGGACGGCGGCCGCATCCGCTACCGCAAGGTGTGCGAGCTGGAGGACCGCGAGGTCAGCTCCGCGGAGATCGGCAAGGGGTGGGAGGACGCCGACGGCTCGATCATCCCGATCACCGAGGAGGACCTGTCCCATCTGCCGATCCCCACCGCGAAGACGATCGAGATCGTCGCCTTCGTGCCGGCCGAGCGGATCGACCCGCTCCAGATGGACGCCGCGTACTACCTCCAGGCGGGCGGCGCCCCCGCGGCGAAGCCGTACACCCTGCTCCGGGAGGCGCTGAAGCGCAGCAACAAGGTCGCCATCGCGAAGTACGCCCTGCGCGGCCGGGAGCGGCTCGGCATGCTGCGGGTGGTCGGCGACGCGATCGCCATGCACGGCCTGCTCTGGCCCGACGAGGTCCGTGCCCCCGAGGGCGTCGCCCCGGACGCCTCGGTGACCGTACGCGACAAGGAACTCGACCTGGCGGACGCCCTGATGGACACCCTCGGCGAGGTCGACCTGGACGACCTGCACGACGAGTACCGCGAGGCGGTCGAGGAACTCGTCGCCGCGAAGGCGGCCGGCGAGGAACCCCCGGAGGCCCCGGCGCCCCCGTCCGGCGGCAAGGTCCTGGACCTGATGGCGGCGCTGGAGAGCAGTGTGCGGGCGGCGAAGGAGTCGCGCGGCGAGGAGCCCTCCAAGGACAAGGAGGCGGAGGTCAGATCCCTCCCGCAGCGCAAGCAGTCGTCCCGCGCGACCCCCAAGCAGACGGACACCAAGAAGTCGACCTCCGCCGGCACTCAGCCCCGCAAGACGACGGCGAAGAGCACCTCCGCCACGAAGAAGACGACGGCGAAGACGGCGGCGAAGAAGACGACGGCGGCGAAGAAGACGACCGCGAAGCAGGCGACGGCGAAAAAGACGACGGCGAAGAAGGCGACGGCCCGCAAACGCACGGCATGACCCAGAACGCGATCGCGGCCCGCGCGCGGGGGCGCGTCACACGGCCCCCACCCGCGCCGCCCTCCCCCCGCTCTTCTCGTCGCCCCGCTCCTGACGGCACCCGCCCGGATCCGCCACGAGCGCGACCCCCACGGCCAGCCCCACGGCGGCCGCCCCGGGGAACCGCCCCTCGTACGCGAACCCGTGCCCGGCGAAGTACGCCAACGCCCAGGCGCTGACCACGACCCCCGCCCACACCCGCCAGGCACCGGGCCCCCGCACCCCCGCACCGGGCCGAACGCGCGCCGCGGTGAGCGCCAGCCGCCGTTCCAGCGGCCGCAGCGCCCGCACGAGCAACCCCAGCACCAGCCCCAGCAGCACCAGCCAGGGCACCCGCAGCAGCCACCACCCCGTCGAGCCGTACGGCGGCTGCGGCGCGAGCCCGGTGAGATAGAACGCGGCGGCGACGACGAGCACGGGCAGCATGTGCCACAGGTACAGCGTCATGCTGACGGCCCCCAGCCCCCGTACGGCCCGGCCGACCCCGGCCCGCCCGACCACCCGCCGTACGAGGGGCGCGACGAGCAGTGCCAGCCCCACCTGGGCGACGGCCCAGGCCAGCATGGCCGCCGACGGGGGAGTGGTGTTGCTCAACTCCTCACCGCTCACCAGGATCAGACTGACGGGAAACGGCCCGACCCCGACGAGCAGGGCGAACGCCACGCCACCCCCGGCCACCATCCCGGCCGGCACCACCGGCCCCCGCCCGACCAGCCGATCCCGCCAGCAGAACCCCAGTTGATAGACGACCCCCCACACCAACAAGTAGTTGACCGCCCCGACAACTCCCGCCCCCGCACCGGAAGTCGCCGCGACCAGCCAACTCACCCCCAGTGCGCCCACCCCGCCCACGACCGGCACGACGAGCCCACCCCGGCGGTGCAGCGCGTACAGCACGGGCGTCAGCGCACTGAGCAGCAAGTAGACCGGCAGAAACCAGAACTGCATGGCCATGGCCCACCCCACGAGCGCGATCGTCCCGGGGTCCACGCCGACCGCCAGACAGATCCCGAGGGCGGCGAGCACCAGCCCGCTGTACACGGCCGTGGGCAGCAGCAGCCGTATCGCCCGCTGCCCCACCCACCCGGCGGCCGTCCCGCCGGCGGCCCGCGCCCGCTCCCAGGACCCGCCTGCCGCGTACCCGCCCGCGAGGAAGAACAGCGGCATGATCTGAAACCCGAGCGTCAGCCACTGCGTCCAGGGCACGGCCACCAGCAGCTCCGGCGCACGGATCGTCCCGTCCGGCAGCCGCACCAGCCCGGTGATCAGCCAGTGCCCCGCGACGACGAGCAGGATCGCCCAGGCCCGCAGAAAGTCGACGTACCGGTCCCGATTCATGCCCGCAGCCTTACCGTCTCCCCCACTCCTCCACGCCCCCACCGCCTTGTCGCAACCAACTCGTGCCCGTTACGACACCGACCGCTCGGCGCCGGCGCGTGCGTGGACCCGACACCTGCCGGGTACATCACGCCCACGGCACACCCCCACGGCATACCCACCGGATACCGGCCACCCCAGGCGAGCACGCACATCCGAGGCCAGGAGGAACCATGCCCGAGCCGCACGTCATGGACCACGCGAGCCAGTCGCCCCACCCGGACCCCGTAACGGCGATCCTCCTGCGCAACCGCCCCGAACTCCTCGCCGCGCTGGAGTCCGTGACCACGAGGGCGGCCGCCACCGCCGAGTTCGACAGCGCCCTCGCCGCACTGCGCGGCGCCCGCGCCGAGACGGACACCCACCGCCCGCGCACGATCACGGAACTGGGCGTCTTCCTCCCCTCCAACAACATCCTCTACTCGTACGTCCTGTTCGGCCTGATCCCGAGCGGCTTCGCGGGGCACATCGTGATGCGGCCGTCCCGCAGGGTGGGGGAGGAGTCGCGGCGGATCCACCGCATCATCACCTCCGACCCGGCCTTCCGGGCCATCCACCCCACGGACATCGAGCTGACGGACATGACGCAACGTCAGTTCATAGCCAGGTGCGCCCAGACGGAGGCCGTGGTCTTCAACGGCCGCCCGGAGAACGCCCGAGAGGTCGGCGCGTCCCTCCCGCACCGCACCCTCCTCCTGGCCTTCGGCTCGGGCCCGAACCCGATCGTCGTGGGCCCGGAGGCCGAACTCGCTACCACCGCAAGGGACATAGTCCGCACCCGCACCCACAACTCCGGCCAGGACTGCCTCTGCCCGGACGTCGTCTTCGCGCACGACTCCATCGCGGACGACCTGGTGACGGCCCTGCGCGAAGCGCTCCGCTCGACAGCCGTGGGCCCTCTGTCCGACCCGGCCACGACCGTCGGCCCCCTGTGCTACCCGGACGCCGTACGGCAGGCGGCGACCTTCCTCGACGCCCACCGCGACCACATCAGGGAGGGCGGCCGCGTCGACCACCGCACCGGCCTGGTCACGCCCACCCTCCTGGACCTGACCTGGGACGACTCCTTCTTACCCCCGGAGTTCTTCGCCCCGGTCGTCTGCGTGATGCGCTACGGCACCGCCACGGACGTGTCCCGCTGGCTGCACACCCCGACGGAACGGCGCAGAGGCATGTACGTCTCGGTGTACGGCGAGCCGAAGCTCCACCCGCCGACGACCACATCGGGAACGCCCCGGATAGCCACCGCCGTGTCCCTGGACTCCCGCACCGCCCTGGACGCGGAGAACGGCAACGAACCCCTCGGCGGCTACGGCCCGGACGCCGGCCACGTCCGCGCCCACGGCACCGTCACGGCACGCCCGCTGCTCCTTTCGGCCGAACTGGGCGGGCCCGGCACGGAGAAGGGGGCCGAGGCATGAACGACCTCCCCACCTGCTGGGCGACCGTCGCCCACACCCTTGCCGCGGGCGGCGTACGCCACGTCTTCGGGCTTCCCTCCGACGAACCGGGCCTGCTGGACGCCGCGTCGGCCGTCCCCGGCCTCGGCGTCACGGTCATCGGCGACCAGCGCACGGCCGCCTGCGCGGCCACCGGCTACGCCCTCACCGCCCGCGAACCCACCGTCCTGGCCCTCAACTCCGGCCCCGGCTTCGCCAACGCGCTGCCCGGCCTGCTGGAGGCGTCCTCCCTCGCCGTACCCCTGGTGGTGATCACGACCGCCGTACCGAAGGAGAACATCGGCCGCGGCGCGTTCCAGTACGTGGACCAGCTATCCATGATCCGGGACCTGGCCGGCTGGACCCACCGCGTGGACGACCCCGGCCAGCTCACCTGGGCGGTGCGCCAGGCGATCCACCGAGCACTGAACGGCCGCCCGGACCTGACGGCCCTGGAGATCACGGACGAACTGACAAGAACGAACCAGCCACCACCACCCGTGATCCGCCCGGTACGCCGCCTGCGCACCCTCCCCTCGCCCGCGGACCTGGACGAGGCCGCCGAGACCCTGCGCACCGCGCGCCGCCCCCTGATCGTGGCGGGCGGCGGCACCCGCTGGCCGCACGACATCGAGGGCGTGGAGGAACTGGCCGACCTCCTGGAGGCCCCCGTCCTCACCACGGCGGCCGGCCGCGGAGCCGTGGACGAACGCCACCCGCGCGCCTTCGGTCTCCTGGGCCTCTACACCACACCCCCGGCGACGGACCTCCTGGAGACGGCGGACACCCTGCTCCTCCTCGGCACCCGCCTGGAGGAGACGGCCCGCATGGGCTGGACGAACTGGCGTACGGCGACGGTCGTCCAGGCCGACACCTCACCCGCGGCCTTCGGCGAGGGCAGCCCGACGGTGACCCATCCACTGCTGGGAGACGCGCAGTCGGTGGTCCAGGAACTGACGAGACGCCTGACCGCCACCCCCGGAACGACGAAAGCGGCGTGGTCGGCCGCCCAACACCGCGTATCGGCGGCCCAACACGCCACCGCAGAGCCGGACTTCGACCGCTCCCCGGTCCGCTCGACCCTCCACCGCATCTCCCGCGTCCTGGGCCCGCACACCCTCCTCGTGCAGGAGAACGGCCTGCACGACATCTGGACCTACCACTACCCGGTCCTCACGGTCGCCCACGGCGCCCGCCCGGTCTGCCCCGGCGAACAGACGATGATGGGCTTCGGCCTGGGCGCCTCCATCGGCGCGGCCCTGGCCCGCCCGGGCGAACCGGTCGTCCTGGTCACGGGCGACAGCGCGCTCCGCCTGAGCGTCGGCGCCCTGGACGCCCTCCACCACCACGCCCTGGGCGTGATCGTCGTCGTCCTGGACAACGAGGGCTTCGGCTGGCCCCGCCGCCTCCGCGCGGGCACTCCCGGCCCGCACATCCCCACGACCTGGCGCTCCACCCCGGCGGACGACCTGGCCAGGGCCTTCGGCGGCCACGGCATCACCGTGTCCGACGAAGAGACCCTGACCGCGGCCCTGCGGGAGGCTCGATCCCGCTCCCGATCAGGAAAGTTCACCCTGATCAGGGTCCAGGTCCCGGACGACGACGTCCCGGCAGGAATCGAGTCCTCGGGCTACTGACCGGCAGGGCAGGTGGAACTGCTGGAGATCTTGATGCCGTTGACGCGGTAGCCGTCGGCGAACACGGTCTGACTGTTCGGCGGAAGACAGATCGACCCCCCGCTCTGGAGCCGCAGGAACACCACGTCGTCGTTCCGGGTGTTCAGGACGCCGTAGTGCGGCCGGGGCGTGACCGCCTGATAGCCACTGGTGACGTCCTTGTACTTCGAGAGCACCCTGCCCGCGAGCAAGGCGTCGTTGTCCACGTAGAAACAGACGTACGGATACGGACACCCCTGAGTGGGCCCCTCCGCATGCGCCGCGGACGCCCCGGTCAAGGACGTGGCGGCGACGAACAGGCCGACCCCGGCGAAGCCGGCGGCCTTCCGAACAACGGATTTCACAAATCCCCCATAACTCTTGGACGGTGAAGGCGGTGGCTGGTCGACCACCACCCCCTACACGCACCGCACCACCCCCGCGGTTCTCCCGCGGTCGATTGCGGCGTGATCACGGTTCGTCCGATCCGGACGACCCCGCCTTCACTCTGGCCCGGCCGTGTGATCAGATCTGCGCGTACCAGCAGGTAGCGGCTCTGGGGAGAGGCCGCGGAGGAGGGGAAAGCGCCATGCCCGCCGTCGCCCGAGAGACGACACAGCCGTGCCCGGAATGCGGCGCGGAGATCCGTGGCGACAGCCGGTTCACCGTCTGGTGCGCCGCCTGCGACTGGAACGTGGACCCCGGGGAACCGCAGCCGGCCGGAGGACGGCTGGAGCGGGTCGAGCGCGCCCTGGCCCGACGCCACGGCGAACAGTTGCTCGCCGAGATGCTGAGCGGACGGGAACCGCAGCCGCGACGCGACGCCAACGCGGTGCTGGCCACCGCGCTGGCCCTGGCCGTGCACGGCGTCACCCTCGCGCTGGTCGTCGGCGGAATCTGGGGCGTCATGGCGGACTGGGGCGGCAGCCCGTGGATCGGTTTCGTGCTTTTTGCGCTGGGATTGGGTCTCGCCCCGCGGCCCGACCCCCTGCCCACCGGCACACCCGTCCTCTTCCGGACCGACGCGCCCGAACTCTTCGCCCTGGTGGACGAGGTGGCGGCGGCCGTCGGCACCCGGAGCGTGCACGCGATCGCCGTGGACGGAAGCATCAACGCCGCCGTCACGACGTACGGGGTGCGCGGCCGACGGCTGCTGGTGCTGGGCATCCCGCTGTGGGAGGTCCTCAGCCCCGAGGAGCGGATCGCGCTCCTCGGCCACGAACTGGCCCACTACGCCAACGGCGACATCCGCAACGGCCTGGTGGTGGGCTCGGCGGTGCGCAGCCTCGCCCTCTGCCACCACGCCCTCCAGCCGATCGAGCACCCGTCCGCGATCGAGACGGTCGTCAATGTCGTCTACGTGGTGCCGCGCCTGCTGATCCGCGGCCTGCTGGTGCTGCTCCTGCGGCTGACGTCGCGGGCCGGGACACGGGCCGAGTACCTCGCCGACCGGCTGGCCGCCCGCACCGCCTCCACGCAGGCGGCGGTCGGCCTCATGGACCGGCTGCTCATCGCCGGCCCGATCGCCGTCCTGCTGCGCAGCGAGGTCAACCGCGCCACCCTCGGCGGACCGCGAGCCGCCCGCGAGGCCGCGTCCCGCGCCGACGAACTCTGGGACCGGCTCGCCGCCTACGCGGCGTCCGTCCCGGAGCACGAGTACGAGCGTCAGCGCCGCGCCGGAGCCCGCCGGGGCCACCAGGTGGACGCCACCCACCCCCCGACCCACCTGCGCCGCACCTGCCTCCTCACCGGCACCCCCGCGACGGCCGCCCTGACCCCCGACCCGGACCGGACCGCCCGGATGGCCGAGGAACTCGCCCCGTCGCGTACCAAGGTGGCCCAGACCCTGCTCCGTGACGGCCTCGGGGCCTGAGACCCCTTTCCAGGCCCCACGCGGTGACATCGACCGGGCGGCGGATCACCCCCTTCTGCGCCCATCCGTCCGGCTTTACATCCCTCGCTTCCCGGCAGTGCGCGTATCCGAGGGATTGACTGCCTTGTCCGCGGCGGCGCGGCCTTCACATAGTTGCTGTCATGTCAGAGCGGCGTTCCGCGAACGGCCGTGACAACAGACCTGTCCACTGGGGGAAACCGATGGCGCTCCGGGAGTCCGGCCGCGGTCTGCGCGATGTCGCCGCAGCGGCCGACGCTGCCACGCTGAGGGCTTCGGCGCGTGGCGCGGAAGAGTGTTCCGTCCGTGCGGACGTGATCCAGAACCTCATCCCCAGCCCTCTCCGCTAAGTCCGGACAGGTACAGGTCAGGTCCAGGCGCTTCGGCGGCTGCCCTCCGCCGCCGTAGAGGCCCGTCCCCGCATCCGGTGTCCTCGGCCGCCGTGGCCCGTGAGGGTGCCGGCCCGCGATGTCGCGGCCGCGCCCCCGGCTTCCTTCGGCGCGGGTTCCTTCGCCCTTCCCCGGGCCGCCGGTGTTCCGGCCTCGTCCGCCGATCCGTGCCCCCGTGCGCCCCGGCCCGGGCTGCCGGGCCGGTTTCCCCTTCCCGCTTCCCTCGTCCCCTCCACCGTCGAGCGGAGAACACTCGTGAAGAGCAGTACGTCGTCCATGGCCATCGTCGGGGCCGGTCCCCGTGGGCTCTCGGTGCTGGAGCGCCTGATCGCCCAGGAGCGGAAGTCCCCGTCCGCCGGCCGCATCACGGTCCACGTCGTCGACCCGTATCCGCCGGGACCCGGCCGTGTGTGGCGCACCGACCAGTCCCGGGAACTGCTGATGAACACCGTGGCCTCCCAGGTCACCGTGTTCGCCGACGCCAGCGTGAATCTGGTGGGGCCGGTCGAGGACGGGCCGAGTCTGTACGAATGGGCCCGGGACGTGGCGTCCGGCACGGTCCCCGTTCCCGGGGACGCCCTCGCGGAGGCCCGTCGCCTCGGCCCGGACACCTACCCCACCCGCGCGTTCTACGGGCACTACCTGGACCGGGTGTTCCGGACGCTGGTCGCGCAGGCGCCCGGGCACCTGGAGATCCGGGTCCACCGGGGGTACGCGGTCGCCCTGGACGACGAGTCCGGTGTGCACGGCGGACTCCAGACGCTGCTGCTCGCCGACGGCACCCGGCTGTCGGGCCTGGACGCGGTGGTGCTGGCGCAGGGCCACGTCCCGGTCCGGGCCACCGCCCAGGAGGAGCGGCTCGCCGCCTTCGCCGCCGAGCACGGTCTGGTGTACCTCGACCCGGCGAACCCGGCCGACACCGATCACTCCCGGATCGGGCCGGGCGAGAGCGTCGTACTGCGCGGCCTCGGTCTCAACTTCTTCGACCACATGGCCCTGTTGACCGCCGGGCGGGGCGGTTCGTTCGAGCGGGTGGACGGCCGGCTGGTCTACCGCCCGTCCGGGCGGGAGCCGCGCATCCTCGCCGGATCGCGGCGCGGCGTGCCGTACCACGCCCGGGGCGAGAACGAGAAGGGCGCCTACGGCCGCTACCGGCCCAGGCTGCTGACGGTGGAGAAGACGGATGAACTGCGGGCGCTCGCGGCCGACGGCGAGTGGATCCGGTTCAGCACCCACCTGTGGCCCCTGATCGCCGCGGAGGTGGAGAGCGTGTACTACGCCGCCCTGCTGGCGGGCCGGGTCGACGCGGCCGAGCTGACGTCCTTCACCGACCGCTTCCTGAAGGCCGCGGACTCGGCGGCCGACAAGACCCGGCTGCTCGACGCCGTGGGGGTCCCCGCCGTCGAACGCTGGGACTGGGACCGGATCGCCGAGCCGTACCGGGAGGAGGAGTTCGCCACCGCCGACGACTTCCGCACCTGGCTGCTGGGGCATCTGCGCCAGGACGTCGTCGAGGCCGAGCGGGGCAACGTCAGCGGCCCGCTCAAGGCGGCCCTCGACGTGCTGCGTGACCTGCGCAACGAGATCCGGCTCGCGGTCGACCACGGCGGGCTGGAGGCCAACTCCCACCGGAACGAGCTGGAGCACTGGTACACCCCGCTCAACGCCTTCCTGTCGATCGGTCCGCCCGCCTCCAGGATCGAGGAGCTGATCGCCCTGGTGGAGGCCGGCACGGTCGAGATCGTCGGGCCCGGCATGGTCGTCGAGGCGGTCACGGAGGGCGGCGCCGCGTTCGAGGTCGGCTCCCGCCGGATACCGGGGCCGCGGCACCGGGCCGGCGCGCTGATCGAGGCCCGGCTGCCCGAGCCGGACCTGCGCCGCACCGACGACCGGCTGATGCGCCACCTGCTGACGACCGGGCAGTACGTGCCCTACCGGATCCTCGGGGAGTGCGGAAGCGAGTACGAGACCGGTGCCGTCGCGGTGTCGGGCCGGCCGCACCACCCGGTCGACGCCGAGGGCCGCGCCCATCCGCGCCGGTTCGTGCACGGTGTCCCGACCGAGTCGGTGCACTGGGTCACCGCGGCCGGCATCCGGCCGGGCGTCGGCTCGGTCACCGTCGAGGACTCCGACGCGATCGCCGCGGCCGTGCTGAGCCTGCTGGCGGACGACACCCGCGCGGACGCCGCCCACGTCGACGCGGGGGAGGCCGTGGCATGAACGACCGCGACATCGACGCGGGGCTGCTCTCCCCCGTGCGGGCCGGTACGCCCGTCGAGGCGGCCACCGGGGACGGGGCCTGGCTCCAGGCGATGCTCGACGCCGAGGCGGCCCTGGCCAGGGCCCAGGCCCGGCTGGGCACGCTGCCCGCGTCCGCCGCCGCCACGATCAGCTCCGCCGCGCGCGCCGAGCGGCTGGACGTCCGGGCGCTGGCCCTGGCCGCCCGGGAGACCGCCAACCCCGTGGTCGGCCTGGTCCAGGCGTTCACCGCCGTCGTCGCCGAGGACGACCCGTCCGCCGCCGAGTACGTCCACCGCGGCTCCACCAGCCAGGACATCCTCGACACGGGGGCCATGCTCGTCGCCGCCCGGGCACTGCGGCTGGTCCTCGCCGACCTGCACCGCACGGCCGACGCCCTGGCCGGGCTCGCCCGGGAGCACCGCGACACCGCGATGGCCGGCCGCACGCTCACCCTGCACGCCGTACCCACCACCTTCGGCCTCAAAGTGGCGGGCTGGCGCGCGCTGGTGCTGGCGTCCGCCGAGCGGCTGGAGCGGGTCCTGGCCCACGGGCTGCCGGTGTCGCTCGGCGGCGCCGCCGGCACGCTGGCCGGATATCTGGAGTACGCGAAGGTCGACGGCGGCGTCACCGACGACGGCCTCGGCGACTACCTCGACCGGCTCACCGCGGCCTACGCGGAGGAGACGGGGCTGGCCCGGCCGGTGCTGCCCTGGCACGCCCTGCGCACCCCGCTCGCCGACCTGGCCGCCGCGCTGTCCCACACCGCGGCTTCCCTCGGGAAGCTCGCCGTGGACGTGCAGGTCCTGGCCCGCACCGAGGTGGCGGAGGTCTGCGAACCGGCTCTGGCCGGCCGCGGGGCGTCGTCCGCCATGCCGCACAAGCGCAACCCGGTGCTCGCGACGCTGATCCGCTCCGCCGCGCTGCAAGTTCCCGTGCTGGCGGCCGGACTGACTCAGTGCCTGACCACCGAGGACGAGCGGTCCGGCGGGGCCTGGCACGCCGAGTGGCTGCTGCTGCGCGAGTGCCTGCGGCTGGCGGGCGGCGCCGCCCACACCGCGGTGGAGCTGGCCGAGGGACTGACCGTCCGGCCGGAACGGATGCGCGCCAACCTGGACCTGACGGGCGGTCAGCTCGTCACGGAGCGGATCACCGCCGTCCTCGCGCCCCGGATCGGCAAGGCGACCGCCCGGCGGTGCCTCACCCTCGCCTCCGTCCTGGCCGACCGGGAGGGCCGCCCCCTGGCCGAGATCCTCACCGAACTGCCCGAGCTGAAGGACGCCTTCACCGACGGCGAACTCGCCGGCCTGCTGGACCCCGACCACTACACCGGGGCGGCGGGGCTGCTCGTCGACCGCGCCCTCGGCCGGCCCCCGGCCTCCCGCACCGCCCCTCCGAGAAAGGCGTGAACCCCGTGACCGCGAATCCCGTGACCTCGAATCCCGTGACCGAACGTCGGCACGGCCCCCGTCCGCGGCCGGATCTGGACGCCCTCTCCGCCCACCGCCCCGGAAAGCCGGACTACGCCGGCTCCTTCGTCCTGGCCGCCAACGAGAACCCCTACCCGCCGCTGCCCGGCGTCCTGGAGACCGCGGTCGCCGCGGCGGGCGCCTTCAACCGCTACCCCGACATGGCCGTCGGCGAGCTGACCGCCGAGCTGGCCCGGCACGTCGGCGTCCCCGCCGAGCACATCGCCACCGGCCCCGGCTCGGTCGGCGTCGCCCAGTCCCTGGTGCTCGCCCTGGCAGGCGAGGGCGACGAGGTCCTGTTCGCCTGGCGCTCCTTCGAGGCGTACCCGGTGATCACGCGGATCGCCGGCGCCACTCCCGTGTCCGTCCCGCTCACCGCCGACGGGGCCCACGACCTCGACGCCATGCTCGCCGCGGTCACCGACCGCACCCGGCTGATCTTCGTCTGCAACCCCAACAACCCGACCGGCAACGCCCTGCGCCGCGCCGAACTGGTCCGCTTCCTGGACGCCGTTCCCGCGCACGTCCTGGTCGTCCTCGACGAGGCGTACCGCGAGTTCGTCCGCGACCCCGACGTGCCCGACGGTCTCGCGCTGTACCGCGACCGCCCGCACGTCTGTGTGCTGCGCACCTTCTCCAAGGCGTACGGCCTGGCCGGACTGCGGGTCGGCTACGCGATCGCGCACGAGCCGATCGCCTCCGCGCTGCGCAAGACGGCCGTCCCGTTCGGCGTCAGCCAGCTCGCCCAGGACGCCGCCGTCGCCTCGCTGCGCGTCGAGGACGCCCTGCTGGAGCGGGTGGAGACGCTGGTCGGCGAGCGCACGCGGGTCACCGCCGCGCTGCGCGCGCAGGGCTGGACGGTCGCCGGCTCCGAGGCCAACTTCGTCTGGCTGCCGCTCGGCGACCACAGCCTCGACTTCGCCGCGGCCTGCGCCGAGGCCGGTGTGGTGGTCCGCCCGTTCGCGGGCGAGGGCGTCCGCGTCACGATCGGCGGGCAGCGGGCCGATGATGTCTTCCTGGAGACCGCCGAGGTGTTCCGCAAGCGGCTCTGACCACGTTCGCCACGGCACGAGGCCCCGCGCGGCCGGATCGCTCCGGCCGCGCGGGGCCTCTCGGGCTTCAGCGGCCGCGGTTCAGTAGTTCGGCAGCTTGTGGAGCAGTTCGCGCCGCTCCACCACCTCCGGGCGGTAGACGCGCTCCGTCCACTCGGACGGGTCGACGGGCTCCAGGGCGATGGACACGGCGTCCTCGGTACAGCCGAGGTTCTCCGTCAGCGCCGCGGTGATCGCGGCGACCAGACGGGCCGACTGCTCCTCGCCGACCGGAGTGGGGAAGTGCTTGATGTTGACGTGCGGCACGGTGTCTCCCTGGGTTGGTGGTCAGATGGTTCGGGTGGGGCTGCTGCCGGTCAGTCCGCGGTGTCGAGGCGGTCGGCGATCAGGCGGGCCAGTTCGCCGACGCCGGGCTCGCGCAGGATGCCGTAGTGGTCGGCGGCGAGTTCGTGGATCTCCGGCGCGGCGGCCGACCAGCCGGTGCTGTCGTCGAGGAAGGAGTAGTCGTCGCCCGCCGCCTTCACGACGGTCACCGGTGCCTGGATCCGCCGGGACCGCAGCTCCGCGAAGGTGTAGTGGAACTCGTAGGTCCGCCGGACCACTTCGGTGATCCGGCGGACCAACTCCCCGTCCAGGCCGTCGAACTGCCCGACCAGGTGGGAGACGAAGCTCTCCTCATCCGTGGTGGCCCGCAGGCACGCCTCCAGTGCCGGGCCGGTGACGACCCCGGCGAAGACCGAGTACAGGATGGTCAGATAGGCGGGGTCGGTGTACGAGGCGCGGCCGCCGCCGCCCGCCGTGCGGAGCTTGGGTGAGCCCGGGGCGATCAGGAACAGCCGGTCGACGCGGCGCCCGTCGCGCTCCAGCAGGTGGGCGGTCTCGAAGGCGACCCGCGCGCCGAAGGAGTAGCCGCACAGCGTGTACGGGCCGTCCGGCTGGGCCTCGGTGATGGCCCGCACGTCCCGTGCCGCCATCTCGGCGATGGTGGCGTACGGGTCCTCGCCCGCGTTGACGCCGTGGGCCTGGATGCCGAGGAACGGCCGGCCGGTGTCGAGCCGACGGGCCAGCGGACGCAGGTTCATCGGATAGCCGCCGAGGCCCGGCCAGCAGTACACGGCCCGGCCGGAGCGGGCGGCGCCCAGCGGTACCAGGCGGGAGGCGGAGGCGCCCCGGAGCCCGTCGACCCGCCGGGCCAGCTCCTCGATGGTCGGGGACTCGAACAGCACCTGCATCGGCAGCGCGCAGCCGAACCGGCGGTTGATGCGGTGCACCAGCCCGACCGCGATGAGGGAGTTGCCGCCGCACTCGAAGAAGTCGTCCCGCACGGAGGCGGCTTGCTGCCCCGTCCCGGCCTGCCACAGGTCGCGGACGATCCGCTCGGTGGTGGTGCGCGGCGCGACGAAGGGCCGGCCCGCGGCCGTGAAGTCCGTCTCCGGCGCCGTCTCCAGCGCCCGGAGGTCGACCTTGCCGTTGGCGGTCAGCGGCAGCCGGTCCATGACCACCAGGCGGTTGGGCACCATGTAGTCGGGCAGCAGTTCCACCAGGTCGGCCCTGATCATCTCGGTCGGCCCCTGCATGTGCACGCTGTCCTCGCGCATGCCCCGGTGGGCGACCTGTTCGGGGCTGACCCGGCCGCCGACGAAGAAGTACGAGGGGCCGGTGGGCCGGCCGCAGGACCGCAGCACGGCCTCCATCCGCCTGGCCGCGGGCAGGTCGTGGCCGGTCCGTGAGCTGTATCCGGAGGACATGAACCCGAAGCCGGCGTCGTTCATCTGGAGCCGCTGGAGCCGGCGTCCGAGGTCCAGGTAGGAGTGCGGGTGCTCAGGGCCGGGGCTGACCAGCGTGATGCCGAACGCGGCGCGCTCGTAGACCTGTTGGTTGATGGCGATCACATGCCGCTTGAGCACCAGCTCGTCCGCGATCCGCTCCAGCGTTCCGTCGGCGTAGCGGTACTGGCCGGCCATCATGCCGGGCACGCGGCCGGGGTGGATCTGCACGTACACGTCCACGGGGACGTCCGGGCGGTCGGCGCGGTACGGGACCAGGTCGAAGGCGCCCAGATAGTGGTCCTCCTCGGCGCAGTGCAGCCGGCGCATCGCCTCGGGCGTGTACGGGGCCGCGGCGACGTCCAGACCGTACGCGGGGAGCACCTCCTCCAGCAGACCGGCCATGTGCCCGGCCTCGATCTCCAGTACCTCCTGGACGTTGTTGCGGTACACCGGCTCGATCGCCCGCCTCCGGCCCGCGAAGTGGAACCGGATGCCGGGCGCGCCGTCCCCGCCGTCCCCGGCCTCGATCAGGTACAGCCGGTGTTCCACCGGGTGGTGGTACCAGTGGCCGGGAGCCAGCCCCGCGCAGCCGTCCGGGCCGGTGACCTCCAGGTAGAGCTGGGTGGCGTACAGCGAGCCGGGGGAGGCGTACCCGTACTTGGGCAGCAGCCGCTCGTCGCTGGTGTACTGGCCGAAGTAGCGCAGGACGGACCCGAGTTCGGCCGCCGAAAGGTGGTCGGGCCGGCGCGGGGCGGCGCCGGGGGTGCGGGCCGCGAGCAGGGCGAGCAGGGCGTCGGGGCGGGGGTCGCCGCCGTCGTAGAAGCGGTAGGTCTTGCGGGCGAACACCCGGCGGCGCTGTGCGGGGGTGGGGGTGCGGCCGGGGAGGTCGACATGGCGGCGGCCGGCCAGATCGGCGGTGTCGCGACAGCCGCCGTCGGAGAGCTGGGCGCGCACCTGGAACCGGCCGGACTTGGAGACATGGTGCCGGTCGTGGTTGCCCTGGTCCATCAGGGCGGCCTCGCGCGGGCTGAGTTCGACGCAGGCCACGAGGTTCCGGTAGCCGGTCGCCGGATCGTCCTTGACCAGCACGGCGGCGTTCCTGACCCAGTCGTGGGCCTCGACGGCGAGCCGTATCTCGTCCAGCTCGACCCGGTAGCCGCGCAGCTTGACCTGCCGGTCCACGCGGCCGCCGAACCGGTAGGCGCCGTCCTCCCGGTGGACCAGGTCGCCGGTGCGGTACAGCACGGCGTGCTCGGGGTCGTCGGAGAACGGGTTGTCCAGGAAGCGTTCGGCCGTCAGGTCGGGGCGGTGCAGATAGCCGCGGGCGACCTGCACGCCGCTGATGTACAGCTCGCCGGTCGCGCCGGGGGCGACCGGTCGCATCCGCTCGTCCAGCACATGGAAGGCCAGACCGTCCACGGGGGTGCCGATCGGGACGCCGGACGGGCCGCCGGCGACCGGCGACGGGTCCACGGTGCAGGCGGAGGCGTTGATGGTGCACTCGGTGGGCCCGTAGAGGTTGACCAGTTCGCACTTGCCCAGGGTCTCCGCGAAGCGCTGCGCGAGCCGCCGGGACAGCGCCTCCCCGCCGCAGAACACCTGGGTCAGCGAGTCGCAGGCGGGCAGCCGTTCGGTGTCAAGCAGCGCCTGGAGCAGGGTCGGCACGCACTGCAGGGCGGTCACGCCGTGCCGGACGACGGTGTCGACCAGGGCCTCGGGGTCGCGGTAGGCGCCGGGTCCCGCCAGCACGATCCGGCTGCCGACGCACGGCGCGAGGATCTCCCACTGGGCGGCGTCGAAGCTCATCGGCGTCTTCTGGAGCACGGTGGTGGACGGGCCCAGCCCGTACGTCCGGGCCAGCCAGCGCATCTGGTGCACGATGCCGCGGTGCTCGACCATCACGCCCTTGGGGCGGCCGGTGCTGCCCGAGGTGTGGATGACGTAGGCGAGGTCGCCCGGCGCCGGTGAGCCGGCCGGGGCGTCGGCGCCGGAACCGGTGGTCGTGCCGACCGGGGCGGCGCCTTCGGCCCGGGGGCCGGTGGCCGTGCCGGCCGGGGTGAGGAGCGTGGTGCCGGGCGGCACGAGGGCGGTGAGCCGGTCCCGGAGCGGCTCCTCGGTGAGCACCACCGAGACACGCGAGTCCTCGGCCGTCGCACGGATCCGCTCGTCCGGGTAGTCCGGCGAGAGGGGGAGGTAGGCGGCGCCGGCGAACAGGACGCCCCAGACGGCGACCGGCAGGGCGGTGGAGGGTTCGAGGAAGACGCCGACGCAGTCGTCGCGGCGCACTCCGCGGGCGCGCAGCGTGGCCGCCGACTCCGTGGCCCGCCCGACGAGTTCCGCGAAGGTGAGGGTCTCGTCCCGGTACTCCACCGCGATGGCGTCGGGGCGAATCCGGGCCTGCGCCGAAAGCAGATCGACAAGGCTCGGTGATCCGTCCGTTCCGCGCTCCGGAGCCACCGGGCCGTGCTCGGTCAGAATTTCCACGACATCCCCCGTTCGAATGAATTCCCATGCGCCGAACAAATCGACACTATGAGTTCATCCGGATCTTTTTGGCAAGCGACCGGGTGCCGGGTGTCCGATTGACCGCCCGAGCATGCCGGGACGCATTTCTACAAATGGGGCGAGAAGCTGGCGGGGACACCCCCCGACGCCACCGGCTCCTGGCCGGTTCCATGCCCCGAGGGCCCGCATCGGGCCTCTTCAGCCGCCTCCGGAGCGGGTCTTTTGTCCGGTTAAAGACCGTCATGAACCCCGGAATTTCGCGCACTGCGTCGATCCGAACCATCGCGAACGTGGCACCGGCGAGAGGCGGGAGGCAGAGTCGGGACTGTCATCGGGGCGCCAGCGGAGGCTTTTCCGGCGCTTTCGAGAAGAGGTGCCTGACAAAGGGGGAGAACCGTGCTGGATAGTCCGTCCGATGACGGGCTCGAAATTCTTCGGGCGAAGCTCGACGGCATCGACAAGCGTTTCCTCGAGGAACTCCGCGCCCGCATCGAGACCTGTGTGGAAATCGCGCACTACAAGCGCGAGAACGACGTCCGCATGATGCAGCCGCACCGGATCAGGATCGTCCAGGAGCGCGCCGCCCGGTTCGGCGACGAGCACGGGATCAGCCAGGACTTCCTGCGCCGGCTCTACGACCTGATCATCGAGGAGACCTGCCGGGTCGAGGACGTGGTCATAGGGGCCGCGCCATGAGAACCCTGCTGATCGACAACTACGACTCCTTCACCTACAACCTGTACCAGCTCCTCGGCGAGACCAACGGCCGCCCGCCGGTGGTCGTGAAGAACGGCACGGACTTCGCCGACCTGCGCTTCGACGACTTCGACGCGATCGTGATCTCCCCCGGGCCGGGCCGCCCCGACCGCGAGCGGGACTTCGGCATCAGCCGGCGCGCGATCCTGGAGAGCGGCCTGCCGGTGCTCGGCGTCTGCCTCGGCCACCAGGGCATCTGCCACCTCTTCGGCGGCGAGGTCGTCCACGCGCCGGAGCCGATGCACGGCCGTGTGTGCCCGGTGCGTCACAGCGGCACCGACATCTTCGCCGGCCTGCCCAGCCCGTACGACGTGGTCCGCTACCACTCGCTCGCGGCCGGCCGGCTCCCCGACGAACTGGAAGCCGTCGCCTGGACCGAGGACGGCGTGGTGATGGGAGTGCGTCACCGCACCCGGCCCATCTGGGGCGTCCAGTTCCACCCGGAATCCATCAGCAGCCAGTACGGCCGCGAACTGCTCGCCAACTTCCGCGACCTGGCGCTGGCCCACCACGCCGCGAAGCGGCGCGAGCCGCGCTACACGGTGCATGTGCGCCGGGTGGACGCCGAGCCGCAGGCCGAGGCCGCGTACCGGGAGCTGTTCGCCGACCACGACACCGCGTTCTGGCTGGACAGCAGCAGTGTCATCGACGGGCTGTCCCGGTTCAGCTTCCTCGGCGACGGCTCCGGCCCGCTGGCCGAGTACGTGACCTACCGGGTCGAGGACGGCGTCGTCCGGATCACCCGGCCCGGCGGCTCCGACGACGGTGACGAACTCGTCCAGCAGGGCTTCTTCGACTATCTGGACGAGCAGATGCGCGTCCGCGCCGTCCCCCGGCCGGAGGGGCTGCCGTTCGACTTCAACCTCGGCTACGTCGGCTATCTCGGCTACGAGCTGAAGGCCGAGGCGGGCGCCCGCGCGGCGCACAAGGCGGAGACCCCGGACGCCGCCGTGCTGTTCGCCGACCGGATGCTCGCGCTCGACCACGCCGAGGGCGCCGCCTATCTGCTGGCCCTGTCCGAGGGCGGGGACCACACCGCGGCCGTCGCCTGGCTCGACCGCGCCGAGGCCGCCGTACGGGCCCTGCCCCGGGCCGGCGGCGAACCGCGCGGCGAGGCGGCCGGCTTCCGCGGCGTCGGCATGACCGACCCGGAGGCCGCGCCGATCGTCGCACCGCGCCACGACAAGCGGGCCTACCTGGACCGGATCGCCGAGAGCCTGGAGGAGATCCGCGACGGCGAGACCTACGAGGTGTGTCTGACCAACGCGGTCGAACTCAAGGCCAGGATCGACCCGTTGCGCACCTACTCCCACCTGCGGAAGATCTCGCCCGTGCCGTACGGCGCGCTGCTCGACTTCCCCGGGGTGGCGGTGCTCAGCGCCTCGCCGGAACGGTTCCTCACCATCGGCGCCGACCGGGTCGCCGAGTCCAAGCCGATCAAGGGCACCCGGCCCCGCGGGGCCACCCCGGCCGAGGACGCGGCGCTGCGCGAGGACCTGCTCTCCCAGGAGAAGGACCGCGCCGAGAACCTGATGATCGTCGATCTGATCCGCAACGACCTGAACGTGGTCTGCGAGGTCGGCTCGGTGCACGTGCCCTCCCTGTTCCACGTCGAGACGTACGCACCGGTGCACCAGTTGGTCTCCACCATCCGCGGCACCCTGCGGCCCGGGGAGTCGGCGGTGTCCTGTGTGCGGGCGGCCTTCCCGGGCGGATCGATGACGGGTGCCCCCAAGCTGCGCACGATGGAGATCATCGACCGGCTGGAGGACGGCGCCCGCGGCGTCTACTCCGGCTCGATCGGCTGGTTCTCGCTCAGCGGCGCGGCCGACCTGAACATCGTCATCCGCACCCTGGTGGCGACCGAGGACCGGCTCGGCTTCGGCGTCGGCGGGGCGATCATCGCCCTGTCGGACCCGGAGGAGGAGTACACGGAGACGGCCGTGAAGTCGCGTGCCGTGGTCTCCGCCGTCCTCGCCACCGCGCTGGAACCCGCGGCCCTCGCCACGGCGCCGGAACCCGCGGCCCTCGCCACGGCTCCGGAACCCGCCGGGAGCCGGCCGTGATCCGGCGCTGTGTCGTGGTCGGCGGCGCCGGCGCGGTCGGCCGGCTGTTCGCCGAACGGCTGCTGGCCGGCGGTGCCCGGGTGGCGGTGGCCGACACCGTCGAGCCGGGCGCCGAGCCCGCGGGCACCCACTACGTGCGCGGAGACATCACCTCCCTCGGCGCGCGGCTGGAGGCCGACCTCGGCCACGCCGACCTGGTGGTGCTCGCGGTGCCGGACGCCGTCGCGCTGGCGGCCGTCCCCGGCCTGGCCGCCGTGCTGCGGCCGGACGCGCTGCTGGTGGACACCCTGTCCGTCAAACAGCCGGTCACCGCGGCCGTCCGGGCCCACGCCCCGGACGTGCAGGCGGTCGGCCTGAACCCGATGTTCGCCCCGGACCTCGGCTTCGAGGGCCGGCCGGTGGCCGCCGTCGTCGTCAACGACGGGCCCCAGGTCGGCGGCCTGCTGGACCTGGTCGGAAGCTGGGGCGCCCGGGTGGTGCCGATGGACGCGGCCGAGCACGACCGGCTGGCCGGCGTCTCCCAGGCGCTCACCCACGCGGCCGTCCTCGGCTTCGGTCTCGCCCTGACCCGGCTCGGCCCCGACCTGGCGAGGATTCGCGAGATCGCCCCGCCTCCGCACCAGGCGCTGCTCGCCCTGCTGGCCCGGATCAGCTCCGGGGCGCCCGCCGTGTACCGGGACGTCCAGGCCGCCAACCCGGAGGCGGCGGCGGTGCGCAAGGAACTCGCCGAGGGCGTGCGCCTCCTCACCGACCTGGTGGAGCACGGCTCCGAGGCGGAGTTCGCCACCGTCCTCGGACAGCTCCGGGACCAACTGGGCGAGCACGCCCCGCACTACCGCGACCTGTGCGCGCGGATGTTCACCTCACTCTGACAAGGAAGATGCATCCCATGGCAACGTTCGCCGCGACCGTCCTGACCCCGACGCAGCGTGAGCAGCTCGCCGCCGACACCACGGTGGGCGGCGGCAACCTCCTGCGGTCGGCCATCGCCGCCAACCCGCACCCCGAGCTGCCGTTCGTCCACTCCTACCGGGCGATCACCACCACCTCGGGCGAGGAGACCCACGACCTCAGCCTGAACGACATCGACGCGCTGGCGCAGAGCTGGTCGGCGTACTACCTGGCCCAGGGCGTGTCCCGGGGCGACCGGGTCGCCGTCTGGTTCGAGGACTCGTTCGCGTACTCGGTGCACTACTACGCGATCGCGCAGATCGGCGCGGTCGCCGTGCTGATCAACAGCAACGCCACCGGTCCGATCGCCCAGTCGCTGCTGGAGCAGACCGCTCCCGTCGGCCTGTACGCGGACCGGGAGCGGCTCGCGCTGCTCGACACCTCCCGGCTGCCGGGCATCGCCTGGACCCGCACGGCCGAGGAGCTGCCCGCGCCGCCGGCCGCGCGGCTCGCCGACGGCGACTACTGGAACCACCACGCGGACGACCCGGTCGTCATCCTGCACTCCTCCGGGACCACCGGCCGCCCCAAGCCGACCATCCACACCCACAGCACCATCGTGGCCGGCCCCAAGTTCCGTCTGGTGGACCACACCGAGACGCCCGGCGCGCTGATGATGACCGCGCTGCCCCAGTCCCACCTGGGATGCGTCGCCTACACCACGTACGCGGTGCTCGGCGGTACCCCGATCGTGGCGCTCAGCGACCGCAAGGGCGACGAACTGGCCGCCGCCGTGGAGAAGTACCGGCCGACCTCCGTGATGTCCTTCGCGCACGGCTACGCCGAGCTGGCCTCCGCCGACCTGAAGCCGGGTCAGCTCGACTCCGTGCAGGTGTGGGTGTCGATCGGCGACGCGGTCCACCGCGCGCACATCGACAAGGTGCTGTCGAACCGCAGCGCCGACCTGCCCCCGTCGGCGTTCTTCGACCGCCTGGGCACCACCGAGCTGGGCTGGGGCTGCCTGCTCCAGGTCCACACCGTGGACAACAAGCCGAAGGACCGGTGCGCCGGCAAGCCGGTCGGCGTCGCCGAGGTGGCGATCCTGCGCCCCGACGGCTCGATCGCCGACACCGGCGAGGTCGGCTACCTCGCGGCCCGCGGCCCGGCGGTGACGCCCGGCTACTGGGGCGACTCGGCCACCACGTACTCCTTCAAGCTGTCCGGCTACTGGATGCCCGGCGACATGGCGTACCGGGACGAGAACGGCGACTTCTACCTGGTGGACCGGGCGGCCGACGCCATCCACACCGCCGGCGGGACCGGTTACTCGGTCTTCATGGAGGAGGTCGTGCTGCTCCAGGTGCCCGACGTCGAGGACGTCGCGGTGGTGGCCGGCCGGGACGGCGACACCGTCGTGCCGGTCGCGGTGGTCACCTCCGCGTCCGCGGACCCGGAGAAGCTGCTGCTCCTCGCCAACGAGGCGCTGCGTGCCGCCGGTCACCCGGAGCTGGGTTTCCTGGAGATCGCCGCCTCGGAGGAGGACTTCCCGGTGGGGGTCACCGGAAAGGTGCTGAAGCGTCAACTCCGGGAGAAGTACGCTGCATTGTCCGAGTACCGTCAGTCGGCGGAGGGCAAGTCCTTCGCCGCCGTCACCACCGGAGACGCCGCGTGAGCGACAGCACCACCCAGACCGCGAAGGTCGACTTCTACTTCGACCCCGCGTGCCCCTTCGCGTGGATCACCTCCCGCTGGATGCTGGAGGTGGAGGCGCTGCGCGAGATCGAGCTGCGCTTCCACGTGATGAGCCTGTACTTCCACAACGAGGGCAACGAGCTCCCGGACTGGTACCGCACGCTGGTCGACAAGTCGATCGGCCCGGTCCGGGTGGCCGCGGCGGCGGCCGCCGCGCACGGCCCCGAGGTGCTGCGGGACCTGTACACCGCGTACGGGATCCGCATCCACGAGAAGAAGATGACGGACTTCGACGAAGTCGTCGTCGAATCCCTCGCCGAGCTGGGTCTGCCCGCGGAGCTGGCCGCCGCGGCCCACGACCCCGCGTACGACGAGGCCGTGCGGGTCAGCCACGACGCCGGCCAGGACCCCGAGGCCGGCGGGTACGTCGGCACGCCGACGATCCACGTGGACGGCACCGCCTGGTTCGGTCCGGTGCTCCGCGCCATCCCGCGTGGCGAGAAGGCCGCCGAACTCTTCGACAGCTTCCGGGTGCTCGCCAACCACCCCGACCTGTTCGAGCTGAAGCGCACCCGCACCGGCGGCCTCGACTACAGCTAGCCCGGCCCGCGGAACCCCTGTGCGAACCGCTCCCGTCCGGGGGCGGTTCGCACCCATGCGAACGGACGGACACACAGTGCGAACGGACGGACACACAGACTGATGGACACACAGACGGCACCCGGGCCGCGGCCGGACGCCTTCATACTCACCGGGTCGTTCCTGGTGGTCTGCCGGGCGCCGCTCTATCTGGCGGAACTGGCCCGCCGCGGCCTGAAGATCCTGCTGATCACCCCCTCCTACTGGCGCGAGGACGCGCTCGCCGCCGCCAAGGACCCCGACCATCCCGCGTACGTGATCGACGAGGTCGCCTTCGTCGACGGCGACGTCAGCCGCGACAACTCCTACCTGCCCGGCGTCCTCTCGGCCGCCCGGCGGTGGCGCGACGCGTACCGCGTCGTCGGCGCCTACGCGGTCGGCGAGACCCAGGTCGAGCCGACCGGTCTGCTCGCCGACGCGCTCGGGCTGCGCACCCCGGGCCTGCGGGCCACCCGGGCGTGCCGCAGCAAGTACCTCCAGCGCTGGTACCTCCCGGAGTTCAGCCCGGTGTCGCTGACCGTGCCGCCCGAGAGCCGCGCGTCCTTCGACCCGGCCGCCGTCCGCTACCCGGCGGTGGTCAAGCCCACCGGCCGGCACTCCAGCTCCGGCGTCGAGACGGTGACGGGACCGGACGCCCTGCCGGCGCTGCTGGGCTCCTACCCCGACCACGAGACCGTCCTCGTCGAGGAGAAGGTCGAGGGCCAGGAGTACTCCGTGGAGAGCCTGGTGCAGGACGGCCGGATCGTCTTCGGCTCGGCCACCCGCAAGGCCACGACCGACTCCCACGCCCATACCTTCGTGGAGCTGTCGCACACCGTGCCCAGCGACCGGCCGCAGGCCGACCCGGTGCTGCTGGACGCCAACCGGCGCATGCTGGAGGCGCTCGGCTTCCAGGACGGCGTCGCCCACGCCGAGTGGCGCATCGGCGCCGACGGCCGCGCCTACCTGATGGAGGTCGCCGCCCGCACCCCAGGCGACGGGCTGTGCATCCTCTACGAACTCGCCACCGGCGCGCCGCTGGAGCCGGAGATCGTACGGATCGCGCTCGGCGAACCGGCCTCCTACCCCAAGCCGTCCCGGGTCGCCCGCCAGGTCTACCTGGAGCATGTGCCCGGCGTGCTGACCGACGTCCGGGTGAGCGGCTTCGACGTGGAGCCGGTGTGGGTCGGCGAGGGCGGCCTGTGGCCCACGGTCGGGCCGTCCGCGCCCGACGACCCGCCGACCCTGCGCACGGTCCTGGTGCACCACGACCGCGGCACCGAACTGGGGCCGCTGCGCAGCTCCGAGGACCGGGCCGTCTCCTTCTTCATCGACGCCCCCACGGTCGCCGAACTGGACGAGCTGGAGAGCAGGGTGCGGCGCGCCGTCACCGTCCACACCGTGCCGGCGGTCCCGGACACCGTGACGCACGTCCTGGTCGGCTACAGCCCCGTCATGCTCGCCAAGCTGGACGAGCAGCTCCCGGCCGGCTCGGTGCTGGTCCTGGAGGAGCCGGCCGTCATCGAGGCCCGCGGCATCACCGCGCTCGCCGACCGGCACCCCTGCGTGGCCGCCCTGTTCCCGGCGCCCAGCCAGAACGAGGCCGACCCGCGGCGCGTGGTCGAGACCGTGCCCCGCCCGGCGGGCGTGCGCGCCGTGGTCCCCGTTGTCGAGTACGGCGTCGTGGTCGCCGCCGCGCTCGCCGACGCCTGGGGCCTGCCCGGCGCGGGCCCCGAGGCGGCCCGTGTCCTGCGCGACAAGGGGCTGCTGCGCGCCGCCCTGGCCGGCAGCGGCATCGCCCAGCCCGACTGGGCCGTGGCCGAACACGCCGAGCACGTCGCCGGCTTCCGCGCCGCGCACGGCGGACGGTGCGTGCTCAAGCCGGCCAACCGCCAGGCCAGCCTGGGCGTACGGCTGCTCGGCCCCGAGGACGACGTCACCGAGGCGTGGGCCCGCACCACCGCCGCCGACGAGCCGACACTGCGCGCCCCGTACGAGGACACCGCCCGCTATCTGGTGGAGCAGCGGCTGTCCGGTCCCGAGGTGAGCGTCGAGGCCGTCGTCCACGAGGGCGAGGTCGGCTTCACCAACATCACCGCCAAGCTGGTCCAGGACAACGGCCACCCCGTCGAGACCGGCCACACCGTGCCCGCCGGCCTGCCGCAGTCCCTCGCGGACGCGCTGCGCGAGGCCGTGGCCCGGCTGGTGGACACGGTCGGCTTCCGCTCCGGCGTGCTGCACTCCGAGTGGATCCTGGCCGACGGAACCCCGCACCTCGTCGAGTGCGCCGGCCGGCTGCCCGGCGGCGGCATCACCGTCCTGATCGACCTGGCCTACGACACCGACATCCTGCGCAACCTGCTGCACGTGCTCACCGGCACCGGTCCCGTCGGCCCCCTGACCGCCCGCCGCGCCGTCGCCGTACGGTTCCTGATCGCCCGCCCCGGCCTGGTGCGGTCCGTGACCGGCGCCGACGAGGCACGGGCCGCGCCCGGCGTCACCGAACTGCACCTCTCGGCCGCCCCCGGCACCACCGTCCGGTCCGTCACCAGCTCCTGGGAGCGGGCCGGACTCGTCATCACCACCGGCGCGGACGCCGTCGAGGCGGGCCGCCGGGCGGAACACGCCCTGTCCCTGATCGACGTGCGCACCGAGGGAGACGCGCGATGAAACTGCCCTCCCCGAGGGAATACATACCGGCCACGCCGGCCGGGCGCTCCTTCGCCGTCACCTCGCTGATCAACGCCATCGGCACCGGCCTGTACCTGGCAGGATCGGCGGTGTTCTTCGTCCGCAGCGTCGGCCTGACGGCCACTCAGGTCGGCCTGGGACTCGCGGTGTCCGGCGTCGTCGGCTTCCTCACCACCGTGCCCATCGGCGCGCTCGCCGACCGGTTCGGCGCCAAACCCACCCTGGTGGTGCTCCAGTTGTGGCGGGCCGGCGGGTTCGTCGCCCTGGCCTTCGCCGAGGGCATGGTCAGCTTCACCGTGGTCTCCTGCTGCCTGGCGGCCGCGGAGGCCGCCACCCAGCCGATGACCCAGGCGGTCGCCTCCGCCACCACCGAGGGCACCGACCGCACCCGCACCATGGCGATCATCCGCACGGTGCGCAACGTCGGCTTCTCGCTGGGCGCCCTGCTCGCCGCACCCCTGCTGGCCGCCGACCGGGTCTGGACGTACCGGGGCATCGTGCTCGGCACCGCCGCGGCCTTCGTGCTGTCCGCCGCGATGCTGTCCCGGGTGCGCACCGCCACCGCGGCCACCGTCCAGAAGAAGGTCAACCCGCTCGCCGCGCTGCGCGACTTCCGCGACTGGCGGTACCTGCTGCTGACCGCCCTCAACGGCGTGCTCAACCTGCACACCACCATCCTGTCCGTCGGCCTGTCGCTGTGGGCGCTCCAGGCCACCGAGGTGTCGGCCGGGTTCCTGCCGGTGCTGATCCTGATCAACACCCTGATGTCGATCGTGCTCCAGGTGCCGATCTCCCGGCTGGTGGACCGCGAGGGCGGCGCCGAACGTGCCCTGCGACTCGGCGCGTTGGCGCTGACCGTCTGCTGCCTGGCGCTCGCCGCGGCCGGCGCCCCGTCCTCGGCGGCGGTCGCCGGGGCGGTCCTGCTCGCGGCCTGTGTGCTGCTCACCTTCGGCGAGATGTGGCAGGCCGTCGGCGGCTGGGAGCTGAGCTACGACTTCGCCCCCGAGGACCGCAAGGGCGTCTACCTGTCGGTGTTCAGCCTCGGCAACACCGGCCAGCGGATCGTCGGCCCGGCCCTGATCACCGGCGGGGTCCTCGCGGCCGGCCCGGCCGGCTGGATCGCCCTGGGGGCGGTCTTCGGCCTCGCCGGGCTGCTGGTCACGCCCGTCACCCGCATGCTGCGCGGCGTCGCGCCGGCTCCCGTGGAGAAGGAGGTGGCGTCGTGAGCGCCCCCAAGGATCTGTTGGTCGTCGGCGTCGGCACGATGGGCCGCCCCTACCTGGAGGCCGCGGCCCGGCTCGGCCTGCGGGTACGCGCCGTGGAGGCCGCGGCCGGCTGGGAGAGCCGGCCGGTCCATCTCGCCGAGCGCTTCTACCGGGTCGACGGCCATGAGGAGGAGGACTGGACGGCGGCCGTCGCCCGCGCCGTCGCCGACCGCGTACCGGACGGCGTGGTCTCCTTCGCCGAACCGCACGTCCTGGCCGGCGCGCTCGCACAGGAGCGGCTGGGCCTGCCCGGACCGTCGCTGCACGCCGCGGTGATCTCCCGCAACAAGGCGTTGCAGCGCGCCGTCTTCGCCGCCCACGGCGTCCCGCAGCCCGAGCACCTGCTCGTGCCGGACGTGGCCGAGGCCCGCACCTGGATGCTGGAACGGCTCCCCGTGGTGGTCAAGCCGCTCACCCGGGCCGGCAGCGAGGGCGTCGAACTGGTCCGCACCGCCGAGGAGGCCGCCGAGATCGTCGCCCGCCGCACGGGCGAGGGCAAGGTCCTGGTCGAAGAGGCCGTCCAGGGACCGGAGTTCAGCGTGGAGGCGCTGGTCCGCGACGGTGAGGTGCTCTTCGAGAACGTCACCGCCAAGGAGACCACCCCGCCGCCGTACTTCGTCGAACTCACCCACCGCTGCGCCCACCGCTTCGAGGACGACGAACTGGCCGCCCGGGTCGACGCGTTGACCCAGGGCGTACTGAACGCCATCGGCATGCGGACCGGCCTGGTCCACCTGGAGTTCAAGGTCGGCCGGAACGGACCGGCGCTCATGGAGATCGCCGTGCGCACCCCGGGCGACTACCTCCCCGACGCGGTCGGCCTCGCCTACGGCTTCGACCTGTACGAGGCCGTGATCAGGCTGGCGCTCGAACTGCCCGTGGACGAGCTGATCCGCACCGATCCGGTCTCCTGGCCCGCCACCCACTTCCCGACCGCGGCCCCCGGCACGATCACCGCGATCTCGGGGGCCGAGGAGATCCTCGCCCACCCGTCGGTCGTCCGGGTCCGGCTGCGCAAGAAGCCCGGCGACACCGTCCTGCCGCTGACGTCCTCCTCCCGGCGGATGGGCCATGTGCTCGTCGAGGCGCCCTCCCCGACCGAGCGCGAGGACGCGCTGAAGCACGTACGGGAAACCCTGAACATCACCACCGAGCAGCACTGAGCCCCGAGGTATCCGATGACCAACCCACTGGCCGCGGGGGTGGCCGCCTCCTTCGAGGACCTGGTCGGCAACACCCCTCTGCTGCACCTGCGCCTGGACGGCGTCCCACCGGACGTGACCGTGCTGGCCAAGCTGGAGGCGGCCAACCCGCTGTCCAGCGTCAAGGACCGCCCCGCCTTATACATGGTCCGTGCCGCGGAGGCATCCGGCGCACTCGTGCCCGGGGCCACCGTCATCGAGTCCACCTCCGGCAACACCGGTATCGCGCTAGCCTCCCTGGCCGCCGCCCGCCGCCACCCGTGCGTGATCGTGCTTCCCCGGAACGCCTCCGAGGAGCGGGTCATGACCCTGCGGATGCTCGGCGCCGAGGTCGAGTTCACCGACCCGGAACTGGGCTTCGCCGGCTGCGTCGAACGCGCCGAGAAGCTGCACGCCGAGATCGACGGCTCCTGGTACGCCCGGCAGCACGAGAACCCGGCCAACGTCCTGGCCCACTACGAGACCACCGGCCCGGAGATCTGGCGCGACACCGGCGGCCGGGTCGACGTGCTGGTCTGCGGGGTCGGCACCGGCGGCACGCTCACCGGGATCGCCCACTGCCTGCGCGAGCGCAACCCCGCGCTGCGCGTCGTCGCGGTCGAGCCGGAGGGCTCCCCGCTGCTGTCCGGCGGCCCGCCGGGCCCGCACCGCATACCCGGCCTGAACGGCGGCTTCCTCAGCCCCGTCACCGATGTCGACTGCATCGACGAGGTCGTCGTGGTCTCCGACGAGGACGCCGCCGCCGCGACCCGGGCGCTGGCCGCCGACAGCGGCCTGCTGGTCGGCGTCTCCTCCGGCGCCGCCGTCCACGCCTGCCGGGAACTGACCCGCCGTCACGACCTGTCCGGGGCGACCGTCGTCACCGTCCTCCCCGACAGCGGCGAGCGCTATCTGAGCTGGTGGCCCGCGGAGGAGCAGCGGTGAGATTCAGCGAACTGCACCGCAACCTCAAGCTGCGCATCGGCGTCGGCTTCTTCCAGCGGTTCTTCGACATCATGCTCGTCCCGCTGATGGTCATCCACTTCTCACGGCTGTACGACGCGGCCACCGCGGGCCTGATGACCCTGGTCGTGGCGGTGGCGACGGTGGGCTGCAACCTCGTCGGCGGGCATCTGTCCGACGTGTACGGCCGCCGCAAGGTGCTGATGGCCGGAGAGGCCGGCGTCTTCCTCTCGTACATCGGCCTCGCCCTGGTCAACTCGCCGCTGCTGCACTCCGGTCCGGCGACCTACGTGCTCTACCTGTGCGCCGCCTGCATGGCGGGCGTCGCGCTGCCCGCCAACGAGGCGATGATCGTGGACGTCTCCACCCCGGAGAGCCGTACCGCCGTCTACACGATCAACTACTGGGTGATCAACGTCGCCTTCATGCTCGGCTCCCTGGTCGGCGGCTTCTTCTACGAGGGCTACTTCCTCCACCTGCTCACCGCGGCCGCGATCGCCACCGGCGGCATCTTCCTGGTCACCTTCCTGGCGCTGTCCGAGACCGCGCCGTCCGAGGCCGCGCTGAACCCCCGCGGCGTGAAGCCCGCCCTCCAGGGCTACCTCGCGGTGGCCCGCGACCGGGTGTTCCTGCGGCTCGTCCTGGCGGCCCTGCTGGTCTGGTCCGTGGAGGTCCAGATCTCCTCCTACCTCGCGGTCCGGCTCGGCTCCGACTTCCCCGAGCAGCGACTGCTGTCGCTGGGCTCCTGGCAGGTGACCGTCGACGGCATCAACGTGCTCGGCATCCTGCGCGCCACCAACACCCTGCTCGTCGTGGTCTGCGGCCTGTGGGTGGGCAAGCTGCTCGGGCGCCTCGACGAGCGGTCGCGCCTGGTGGCCGGAGTGGTGATCTTCACCGCCGGCTACATGGCGTGGGCGCTCGGCGACAACGCCTGGCTGATGATCGCGGCGGCCGTCGTGGTCACGCTGGGGGAGCTGATGAACCAGCCCGTCAACCAGACCCTCGTGGCCGCCCTGGTGCCGGCCGACTCCCGCACCAAGTACATGGCCGCCTACGGACTGCACGTGCGGCTCGGCTACATGGTCGGCTCCCTGTCGGTGATCCTCGGCGCGGTCGTCGACTCCTGGGTCATGGCCCTGCTGTACGCGGCCTTCGGAGCGGCCGCGATCCAGTTGTACCGGGGCCTGTTCCGGATCCAGGACGCCCGTGCCGCGGCCGAGGAACCGAAGGCCGAGGCCGGCGCATGACCCCCGCACCCGCCATGAAAGGGAGGGCCGTCCGTGACTGAGCACACGGCACCCGCGAACAACCGGCTGCTGATGGTGCAGCCGTACACGCAGTTCGTCGAGAAGGCGGTCGCGCTCGGCTTCGAGGTCTGGTCGATCTGGGACCCGACACTCCAGCCGGCCTCCTATCTGCAAGGGGTCGAGAAGGTCTCCAAGGAGATGCTGTGGACGGACTTCTCGGACGAGGCCGGGCTGCGCCGCCTGGTCCGGGAGACCGCCCTCGCCCACGACGTCGGCACCCTGCTCCATCTGGGCGAGGAGGCCACCATGGTGGCCGTCGCCGAGGAGGCCCAGGCCCTCGGCCTCGCCCTCAACCCGCCGGAGGCGCTCCGGCGGCTCAACGACAAGGCGGTGCTGCGCGCACTGCTCGCCGAGCACGGCCTGTCCCCGGTGCGCACCGCCCTCGCCGGCACCCCCGACGCGGTGGACGCCGTCCTGGCCGGCTTCGGGCTGCCCGCCGTGGTCAAGCCGACCCGGCTCCAGGGCAGCGCCGCGGTACGGCTGGTGACCGGCCCCGACGACCTCGACGCCTGGCGGCGGGAGCTGGCCGGCCACGGCTACGACGGCCCGGTGCTGGTCGAGGAGTACCTGCGGGGACCGGAGTTCAGCGTCGAGACGCTCACCCACGAAGGCCGCCACCTGGTGGTCGGCGTCACCGCCAAGCGCAAGACACCCGCCCCGGCGTTCGTGGAGACCGGCCACGTCTTTCCCGCGCCGCTGCCGGACGCCGACGCCACGGCGATCGGCGACCTGGTCACCGCGGTGCTGGACGCGTCCGGATACCGCTTCGGCCCCGCGCACACCGAGGTCATCCTCACCGCCGACGGCCCCCGCGTCGTGGAGTCGCAGGCCCGGCTCGGCGGCGACCGGATCCCCGCGCTCATCCGGCTCGCCACCGGCTTCGACATCGAGGGAGCCATCTTCGACCTGCTGGTCGGCGGCACCGCCGAGCCCACCCCGGCCGAGCGGACGGCGGCCATCTCGTTCTTCGCCCTCCCGCCGGGCCGGATCACCCGCCTGGAGGGCCTCGCGGACATCGACGCGCTCCCGCACGTGCACGGCGTCCGCTTCCCGTACACCGAGGGCGACGTGCTGCCCGAGACCCGGCACTCCGGCTCCCGGCACGGCCATGTGATCGTGACGGGCGGCACCGCCGAGGAGGCCGAACGCCTGGCCGCCGAGACGAAGGCACGGCTGCGGGTGGAGACCGGCTCCGCCGTCCTGAACGCCGTGCACACCGCGCCCGCCGCCCCGCTGCGCCCCGAGCGGACCCTGCTGCTGATCGGGCACCAGACCGAGCCGGTGCGGATCGCCAAGGAGCTGGGGCTGGACGTGATCCTGATCCAGCACAAGGAGAAGTTCCAGCCCGAGCAGGCCGCGCTCGCCGACGTCACCCTGATCGCCGACTACACCGACTGGTCGGTGCTGGAGCCGCTCGCCCGGGCCGCCCACACGATCTGGAACTTCTCCGCCGCGCTGTCGCTCACCGAACCCGGACTCGAACCCGCCGGCCGGGTCAACGACCTGTTCGGCCTCGCCGGCACCGGCCACGAGCCGGCCCGGCTGCTCCGCGACAAGCTCGCCATGCGCCGTCACCTCGCCGCCGTCGGCGCCCCCACGGTCGCCGCCGAACCGCTCACCGACCGGGACGGCCTCGCCGCGTTCGGCGCCGCCCACGGCTACCCGTTCGTGGTCAAACCCGTGGACCTGACCGCCGGTTACGCCCTGTTCCGGGTCGACGGCCCGCAGGACGTGGACGACGTGTGGGAGCGGATCGGCGCGGCCCGCCGCACCGGCATGGACCGCGGCTCCACGATGTACGCGGTCACCGAGTTCCTGATGGAGCAGTACATCGACGGCCCCGAGTACAGCGTCGAGGGCTTCAGCTTCGCCGGGCGGCACACCGTCGTCGCCATCACCGAGAAGCTCACCGACGGCGGCCACTTCGTGGAGCTGGGCCACGCCCAGCCGGCCCGGCTCGGTCCGGCGGACGAACAGCGCGTCGTCGACGCCGTCGGCGAGTTCCTCGACGCCATCGGCATCACCGACGGCCCCACCCACACCGAGCTGAGGCTCAGCTCGCGCGGCCCCCTGATCATCGAGGGCCACAACCGGCTGGGCGGCGACCACATCCCGGACCTGGTCCAGGCCGCGTACGGCGTCGACCTCACCCGCTACGCGCTCGCCTGGCCGTTCGGCCTGGTGGAGCCGCTTACCGAGCGCCCGAAGCCGATCGCGGCGGGCTGTGTGCGCGGCATCCTCGGCCGGCCCGGCCGGGTCACCGCGATCACCGGCGCGGACGAACTGCGCGCCCACCCGTCGGTGCTCGCCCTCGACCTGGCGGCCAGGACCGGTTTGGTGATCCGGCCGATCCAGGACAACTGGGACCGGCTCGGCCTGCTGGCCGTCACCGCCGCCGACACCGACGCGGCGGTCGCGCTCTGCGAGGAACTGCTCGACACCGTGCTGACGGTGTCCGTGGAGGACGAGATCCGATGACCCTCGTCGTCCTGGACCCCGACGGCCGGTACGCGGCCGAGTGTCCCGGCTGGCTCGCCGACACCGCCGACGAGCTGCACCTGATCACCGGCCGGGCGGGCCTCCACCCGGGCTTCGCCCGCGTGACGGTCGTGGAGCGCTACGACCGCGGCACCGCCGCCGAACTGGCCGTGCTGGACACCGCCGCGCGCACGCCGGTCCGGGCGGTGATCGCGCTCGCACCGGTGGACCAGGTGCGGGCGGCGGGCCTGCGCGAGCGGCTCGGACTGCCGGGCCAGTCCCGGGAGGCCGCGCTGGTCCTCGCCGACTCGGTGGCCGCGCACACGCTGCTGACCCGGGCCGGGATCCCCACCACCCCCCGGGCGGAGGTGCGCCGGGTCGCCGACCTGTACTGGTGGGCCCACCGCTGGGGCTACCCGCTGGCGGTCCGGCCGCGCCGGGGCACGGACCGGCCGGTGATCGCCGAGCTGCCCGACGAGGCCGCGCTGCGCGCCGCGGTCGCGGGCGGACTGTCGCCCGCCGACCCGGCACTCGTACCGAGCCTGACGGTCGAACCGGCCGTGACCGGCGCGGTGCGGCGCGAGGAGGGCCTGCCGCTCGACGGCGTGCTGCCCGCCGACCCCGGGCACCCGTACGCGGTGGAGACCGTCCGCGGCCCCGACGGGAGACGGCTGGTGCACGCGGTGCGCTACGACCCCGAGGCGCGCCCGGCCCGCGAACTGGTGCGGGCCCAGGCCGGCATCGGCGCGCGGTTCCCGGAGGTGGTCTGAGATGGCCGTACTCGTGCTGCACCACCGGGGTTCGCTCGCGGGCACCCCGTACCACGAGTGGCTGGCGGACTACGAGGGCGATCTGCTGCTGATCGCCTCGCGCGAGCATCTGGCGCTGGTGTCGGAGGAGTTGCCGTCCGAGGGCGGCGCCTACCGGCGGACCGCCGCCGTGGACGCGTACGAGACCGGCGGCGACCTGGAGTCCCTCGCCCTGGAGTGGGCGCGCGAGCACCGGGTCGCCCACCTCGTCGCCTGCCAGGAGCGCGACCTGGAGCGGGCGGCCGAACTGCGCGACGTGCTCGGGCTGCCCGGGCAGCGGATGGACACCGTGCTTCCCTACCGGGACAAGGCGCTGATGAAGCGCCGGGTCGCGGCCGCGGGCCTGGCGGTGGCCCCGTACCTGGAGGTGGAGAGCGCCGCCGAGCTGATCGGCTTCGCCGAACGGCACGGCTTCCCGCTGGTGCTCAAGCCGGTGGACAGCGCCGGCTCGGTCGGCCTGCGCATCCTGGAGTCCCGCGAGGAACTGGACGCGCACCTGGCCGACGGCCTCGACCTGTACGGACCGCATCTGCCGAACCTGCTCGCCGAGGCGTTCGTGCCGGGCCGGATGTGCCATGTGGACGGGCTGGTGGTGGACGGCCGGACGGTGTTCGCCTGGCCCTCGCAGTACCAGTACACGCTGGCCTCGTACCGCACCGACACCGGTGGCCGGCTGGACCTGACCCTGGACACGGACGATCCGCTGACCGGCCGGTTGCTGGAGTTCACCGACCGGGCCCTGGCGGCGCTCGGCGGGCCGGAGAACTTCGCCTTCCACGCGGAGATCTTCCACACGCCCGACGACGGACTGGTGCTGTGCGAGATCGCCTGCCGCACCGGCGGCGCCGCGATCCGCGACATCGTCCGCCTCATGTTCGGGGTGGACCCCAGCGAGGCATGGGTCCGGGCCCAGCTCGGCCTGCCGCTGCCCGAGTGGCTCGGCGCGGAGAAGCGCACACCGCGGCGGATGGTGGGACAGCTCGTGCTGATGAAGCGACCCGGCCGGGTGGTGCGGATCGCGGAGGATCCGCCGGACTTCCCCTGGGTCGAGAAGTACCAGGTGTTCGTCGGACCGGGCCAGACGATGGGGGAGGCCGCGTTCTCCGCCGACTTCCTGCTGACCGCGCTGGTCTCGGGGGCGGACCGGGCGGAGTGCGAGGCGCGGCTGCGGGTCCTGGAGGGGTGGTTCCTGGAGGAACTGGTGCTGGAGCCGGGCGACGGGGCGGGCTGAGCCGTCGCCCGGTCGCCGGGTTGCTCGGTGTGGTGGCCCGGTCGTTTCCGGATGCCGCCGGGAAGCTGCGGCCCGGCCGGCACTGGACGCCGGCCGGGCCGCACCCGTGTCCCCAGCGGGTCAGGAGGGGCCGGGGCCGTTCTCCGGGGTGACCGCGGTGTTCTCCCGGGCGACCGCAGCGCTCTCCCGGGTGATCGCAGCGTGCTCCCGGCTGACCGCGGCACTGCCCTGAAGGCCCATCAGATAGCCCAACTGAAGCCGGTGCTCGGCGCCGTGCTCCTCCTTGAGCCGGGCGACGTGCGCCTGGAGAGACCGCAGACTCAGACCGAGCCGCCGGGCTATCTCCTTGTCCGATCTGCCTTCGATGAGCAGTTTCTGAATCGATCCGCGGATCGCCGGAATGACCTCGGGCGCCGCGTCCGCCGCCCGTACCGGGAGAAATGGATACGACTCGGCCCGGTCCCAGGCGCGTTCGAAGATGTCGGCGAGAAAGTGCACCACCGCCGGGTGGGTGATCAGCACGGCCGAGGTACGCGCCGCATTCGCGGGAATCAATGCGGCGCGCCGGTCGACGATGATCATACGGTCGAAGAACTCCGCCAGCGTACGTACTTGAGCGCCGTACGAAGTGACCGCGCGGACGTATTCCTTCGTGGGTTCGTCGAATCGCGTGCTGTGCTGGTAGAGCGTCCGCATGGAAACGCCGGCCGCGATGCGGTCGCGCACCGCGCTCAGCGCCTCGGCCAGCACCGCGCTTGGGCGTGGCCCGTCGGGCTGGGCGGTGAGGATCTCGGACGTGACGCTGCCGAGCAGATCCTCGATCGCGTCGTTGATCTCGGGCAGCCCGTCGATTGTCTCGAAACCGACCCCACGTGCGGGAACCGTCGGTTCGGGTACCCGCACGGTGGCCGCCGACGCGCGGCCGGCCCTGAGGGAGACGGCCCGGGACAGGTCTCCCAGGGCCTCGCCGACCCGGACCAGCGCCTCGCGGCAGGCGGGGTCGTCCGGTGGCAGGGTGATGGCCAGAGTGCCGTCCTTGGTGTCGGCGGCGGATAACGCTACTAAGCCCATGGTGTCGGATTTATTCCAATGTATTCGCATTTGCATCCTTCGTTTCGCCGAAGTGCGCGTAACCGAAGTATCGGCGATCTTGTCCGGTCAGTCGAGGGGGACGCATAGTTGCTGTGAGGGGGCGCTGAGGTCGGTCGGGCCGCGTTAATCCGCCATTCACAATCGGCACGTCAGGTCTACTGCTGGAAGCGCAATCGCCGTTGAATCACGGCGAATCAACTGGGGGAAATTCGATGACGCTTCGTGAAATGCACCGCACTGCACATAGGGTCTCCGCTCCGGCCGGACCCGAGCGATTCGGCATCAACCACTCCGACGACGGCAAGGACGTGGGCTGGAACGCCGTTCACGCCGTCACCGGATGATCTGATCCACTTCTGCCCGACCGCCCTCGCCCCCCTCCACTCGCACCACTGCCTCACCGCAACTTCCCGAACTGAAGGACGAGTTCGGCACCGGGACACCCTTCGGCTCGGGAATCCCGCGGCCGCCCTGTGCCGGACGAACCCGCCGGGGCAGCGCGAGAGCCGCGCCGGCCCGCGGCGGACGAAGGGGCGATACCTCATGAACCCGAACCACACCTCGGCCGTGCCCGGGCTGCCTGACACCTCCGCTGTGCCTGGCCCGCCCGGCACGTCCGCAGTGCCTGGCCCGCCCGGTACGTCGGCCGTTGCCGGCCCGCCCGGTAGCTCGGCCGTTGCCGGCCCGCCCGGTGCCTCGGCCGTTGTCAGCCCGCCCGGTACGTCGGCGGAGTCCGGCCCGCCTGGCGCCACCGCCGTTCCTGGCCCACTCGGCACCTTGGCTGTGGCCGGACGGCCCGGCGTCACCGCCGTATCCGCGCTGCCCGGCGCCGCTGCCGTATCCGCACCGCCCGGCATCACCGCGGTGTCCGAGCCACCCGCCACCACCGCCGTATCCGCACCACCCAGTACCTCGGCCGTATCCGCACTACCCGGCACGTCAGCCGTATCCGCAGCACCCGGCACGTCGGCCGTATCCGCACCACCCGGCACCTCGGCCGTGTCCGGACCGCCCGCCGCGCAGCAGCAACCCGACTGGCCGGACCCCGGAGCGCTGCGCGCGGTCGCGGACGAACTCACCCTCCTCCCCGCGCTCGTAGCGGCCGAGGAGTGCAACCGCCTGCGAGAGCAACTGGCGGCGGTCGCCCGCGGCGAGGCACTCCTGCTCCAGGGCGGCGACTGCGCCGAGAGCCTGGCCGAGGCCGGCCCGGACACCACCGCGGCCAAGTACCGCACCCTGAACCTCATGGCCGCCGTCATCTCCGAGGCCGCGGGGCTCCCCGTGATCAGGCTGGGCCGCATCGCGGGCCAGTACGCCAAGCCACGTTCCAGCCCGACCGAGATCCGCGACGGCGTCGAACTCCCCTCCTACCGGGGGGACATGGTCAACGGCCCGGTGTTCACCACCGCCGCCCGCACCCCGGACCCGGACCGTTTGCGACGCGTCTACCACGCGTCCGCGAAGACCCTCGGCCACCTGCGCGAACTGACCGCCGCCGACGGGGGCGAGTTCTGGACCAGCCACGAGGCCCTGGTCCTGGAGTACGAGCACGCGCTCTCCCGCACCACCCCGGCGGGCCGCTACGCCCTCTCCGGCCACCTGCTCTGGATCGGCGAGCGCACCCGCCGCCCGGACGGCGCACACATCGCCTTCGCCGCGAGCGTGCGCAACCCGATCGCCGTCAAGCTAGGCCCGTCCAGCACCCCGGACGACGCGCTGCGCCTGATCGACCTGCTCGACCCGGACCGCGAACCGGGGCGGCTGACCTTCATCAGCAGGATGGGCGCCGGCGCCGTCCGGGACACGCTGCCGGACCTGGTGTCCAAGGTGACGGCGTCAGGCGCCGAGGTCGCCTGGATCTGCGATCCCGTGCACGGCAACACCGTGTCCTCGCCGACAGGCCACAAAACCCGCAGACTGGACGACGTGCTGAACGAGATCGAGGGATTCCTGGAGGTCCACCGGTCCCTGGGGACCCACCCCGGCGGCGTCCACCTCGAACTGACGGGAGATCATGTCACCGAATGCGTGGGCGGCACCTATGAGATCCGTTTCGAGGATCTGCCGACCCGCTACGAGACCGTCTGCGACCCCCGGCTGAACCTCGGCCAGTCCCTGGACGTCGCGTTCGAACTCGCGGCCATGTACGCAGCCTCCCCGGTCACCGACCGCGGGACCACCTGGGCGACGGCGTGACTCTGCCACCCGTCCCCCACGACCACGAAGAGGAGACCGCCTGATGGTGGCGACCCGTGCCGGGGAGTTCCTGGCACGTCACGACCGGACCGAACCCGGCGACCCGCTGGTCATCCCCAATGTCTGGGACGCGGTCAGTGCACGGGCGTTCGCGGAGGCCGGCTTCCCCGCCCTGGCGACCTCCAGCGCGGCGGTCGCCGCCGTGCTCGGCTACGACGACGGCGAGGACACCCCGGCCGACGAGATGTTCGCCGCGATCGGACGGATCGTCCGCTCCGTCGACGTACCGGTGACCGCGGACATCGAGGCCGGCTACGGCCTCGCCCCCGCCGAGATCGTCGAGCGACTGCTCGCGGCGGGTGCCGTCGGCTGCAACCTGGAGGACTCCACCGCCGGGCGGCTCAAGGACGCCGAACAGCACGCGGAATGGCTCTCCGAGGTCAGCGTCGCGGCCGGCGACCGGCTGGTGCTGAACGCCCGCGTCGACACGTTCCTGTTCGGCGACCGCTCGGCGGAGACGGCGGTCAAACGCGCCTGCCTGTACATCGACGCGGGCGCGGACGTCGTCTACCCGATCCTGGCCCCCGAGGAACTGCTCCCCGACCTGGCCAACGGCGTCAGCAAGCCGCTGAACGCCCTGTACCGCCCCGGCAACGCCTCGCCCAGCCGCCTCGGCTCCCTCGGCGCCGCCCGCGTCACCTTCGGCGGCGGCCTGCACCAGCAGGCCGCCACCGACGTCACCGACCTGGCCCAGAAGATCGGCCAGGCGTACGGCACGAGGTAGCTCCCAGGGCGGTGACGACTACTTGATGGCCCTATTTGGTGGCCATCAACAGATACTCGTGAGACCGATTGGTCAACATCGGGTCGTCACCGCCCGTAGGCCGGTCGTACAGGTGAATACGCTCGTCGCCCAGCGTGAGGTGACGTCCCAGCACCCGCGCCGCGTCCCAGGCCAGCGGAACGAACCGGCCGGCGATCCGCCGGTTCTGCACCGCGATCACGGCCCGCGCCCCCGGCCGCATGGTCGCCGCGATCGCGCCGAACGCCTCGTCCAGCGCACCGAGATAGTCGTCGTAGTCGCGCAAGGCGTAGAACTGCGCGCCGTCCGTGGCATCGGTGTTCAGATTGGTCCCGAAGTACGGCAGGTCGCACAGCACCATGTCGACGGAGCCCGCCTCCAGCGGAGGCTTCCGGGCGTCCCCGCAGATCATCTCCTGCCCCGGATAGGCGGCCAGCCGCCTGCGAGCGTCCTCGGCCCGCTCCTCGTCCACCTCGATCCCGAACCCCCGCCGCCCCTCCACGGAGGCCGCCACCAAGGTGGTCCCCCACCCGGCGAACGGATCAAAAACAAGCTCCCCGGGCTCACTCAACTCCCGGATCAACGGCCGTAACTGACTGACCAGCCCCGCCTGCCCAGCCGCCTCGGGAAGCCCATGCTCAGCATCCTCGCCCCCCAACACAAGCCAACTACCGACCCCCACGACCAATCACGCATCCCCTCATATCCCGGCAGCGGCCAACTCACCACTACGCACCGGAAATCCCATGCTACTCAGCGGGAACATCCATGCGACTGATCTTCGAAAACCGGTGCGCGCCCCCAGGGGCGCGAGCGCCCGACTGCTGTGCTCCACACCATGGTTGCCCCTGTCAAACCTTGATCAACTCATGCCCGGTGACGGGCGGGGGCGGGAAACTGAGCCTTCCCAGGCCCTGTGCCAGTCTCCGGCCCCGCTCAAGCCAGCGTGGCCGAGGCGATGTCGGAGTATTGGGCCCAAGCTGCGAATCGTTGGCGGTGCACGGCGCTCGTATTCTGCATGATCTCGCGCCGCAACGTCGTGACCAGCTTCGACTCCAGCCCCGCGTCCACGCGGCCCATCGCTCGGAGCGTATGTGCCATGGAGATCACCTGATACGGCAGCAGCGGTGGCGACGTACTGCCAGGATCACGCGCGTACGCGTACAACATGCCCCTGAAATGCGGAGTCACCCGGTCCGCGGCGCTGTACCAGTCGCGGACGATGGTCGCGCACAGCTTCGGTACGGACTCCTTCGCACCGGGCTCGGCCCCGCCGAGTCCTCTCGCGACGGCGAGCGCGCGACCCGCACTCCCCACAAGCAGCGAACGCTGGATCGGCGGCGTGAGCACGGCGTCCGTGGAGGAGAGCAGCGCGCCCCAGAACGCCCTTTCGTCCGCTGGACGGGTACCGACCATCCCGATCGCGCCGACCAGTGCGAAGTGACGCTCGTTCCCGTACAGCTCGGCGAACGCGGCGAGTGCCTCCGATCGGTCGGGGAAGTCCGGACGCGAGGCGAGGACGAGGTACCGCCCGATGACGGCTGGGGCGGTGAGGCCGACCGGCGACAGGGCAGCCCGACACTCCTCGCTGCCGGCGAAACCGTGCAGCTCGAAGACGGCATCCGAGGTGCGGCAGGCCGAGCCGATGCCCTTGCGTGAGACCGCCCGTTGGCCAGCGGCGGCCGCGTCCTCGCGCGAGATCGCCTGTTGGTCGGCGGCCGCCGCGGCGAGCCCGCTGCCCTCGAGGAATTCCTCGAGGGCAGCGGGCTCCAACGCGGTCCATCCGCGGACGGACTCGACCATGTTCACGACCATGTGTACGGGCACGCGCCGCGCCTGCGCTGCGGCAAGCTCACGGAGCTCGATGCTCAGCAGCTGACGACGGAAGTCCGGCGCCAGCTCTGCCGAATGAGAGGCGAGGACGTCGGACAGAAGCACGTACTCTCCCAACCCGCGCATGAGGGTGTTCCGAGCCACGTTGTCCAGATGCTCGCCCAGACACCGGCGCACCGCCGGGAGCGCTCCGCCGAGCGTCCGGGAGTTGCCAGCCGCCGAGAAGATGTTGGCGAAGTCGCTCGCGGTGAGCAGTGGCAGATCCCAGGCGAGCGTATCGCCTCGCAGGCGGTCGCCGATGACCTCCTCGAGGCGCCCGCTCAGATCGGCCTGCTGGTGGGTGTCCGCCCATGCCAACAGGCGAACCAGGAACCCGACGTGTCTGTTGGCGAGCGCGCTGCCGAGTTCGGGCCAGGTTTCAGCGCTCGCGACCCGGTCCCGGAACACCGCCACCAGCTCCGGGCATCGCAGCTGCAGGAAGGCGTCGTATTGGATCACCTCGCCAGGCCCCCGGTGAATACAGTGGCGCACCACCTCGGGGATCGACGCACCGACCCGCTCCGACATGACTGCGATGAACTCGGCGTTCCGCCCCGCGATCTCGCTGGCCCGAAAGCAGCTACCCAGGTCGGACGAGCTGGCCCGGCTCAGGTTCTCGGCCACGTCGGCGGCCCGGACGCTGAAGAGGATGGCGAGCAGCTTCCTGCTCAACTCGTCGTCGAACCGGCGGGCGGCCTTCCCGACGCTCAGCAAGGACCAGACCGGCGCGTCGTAAGACCAGGCTATGAACTCCTGCCGTACCGCCGGCTGCTTGAGTAGCGTGCTGAACACGTCGGCAGTCCGTGGCAGCAGCATCAGGAACTCCAAGAAGTGCATGACGTCCGGCGGTGGAGACTGCTGGACCTTCGTGACGAGGAGCTCCTGCTCCGATGAAAGCTGGTGGTCGATGTCCGAGAACCGCGCGACACCGAGGTCGACGAGCTGACGTGTCGTCCGCGACAGGTTGGGCAGATTGAACTTCGTGAGGATGTCCCCGCGAAGGATGCCGTTCTCGACCAGCTGCGCGAGTAGCCGCGCGGCGTCGCTGCGGCGTCCGGCCTGGACGAGCCGCGAGGCGATCCCGCAGGCGGCATAAGGGTCGGTGACCGCGATCTGCTTCAGCGCCGCCGAGTCGGTCGATACGCCCAGTGCGCGCAGCAGCAGCCGCGCCACAGCCGGATGCCCCAGGGCGTAGTAGCGCTTGCGGGAGTGGACAAGACCTTCCATGACGAGCTTCGACAGGCCGTTGGAGACAAGCGAGCCGGGACCCAGGCCGAACTCGTATTGTCCGGCCGTGGCAAGGCGGCGAAGGTTCTCCTCTTCTTCGGCGCTGCGGCCGGTGAGATACCTCGACCGGATGAAGGCGACGGCGTCCTGCTGGGACAGGGTGGTCGTGTCGGCGGTCAGGCGACCGATGCTTCCGCGCATCGCAAGTGAGAAGGTCACCAGATCGGGAAACGTCTCCTTCCACTTCATCAGAGCGCCGTCCGACGGCAGAGCCAGGGCAGCATGGGCGAAGGCATCTGTCCGCCGCCACACGGCAAGCAGCGACCGATCGCTGACGGTCAGCCTTACGGCCGGCACACGGTTGTCGTGCTCGTCGCGCCGGGAGAGCAGCAGCATGAAACCGCGACCACAGGTGGCCATCCAGTGGTTGACGATGTTCCGTTCCAGACGTCCATCGAGGTGTGTGTTGTCGACGACGATCAGTCTGCCTGGCTCGTCGAGGGTGGTGAGGCGGTCGAGCAGCAGAGCCGTGTCGGTGACGCTGAACGGCGCGTTGAGACTCGCCAGGTCGACGTAGAAGGCCGCGTCGAACCGCGTGGCGTCACGTCCGACCATGGCGGCCATCGTGGTCTTCCCGGTGCCCGACTCGCCGGAGACGCGGGCGATGCGGTGCCCGCTCAGGTAGTCGATGACCTGGGAGAACTCGGGCAGCGGGGCGGTTGTGGCGGCGCCGTACTCGTCGCGCTGCAAGGCGATGGTCGACGGGTCGCCGTCGCCGTAGATATCAGCATCGTCGATTCCGACGAACGGTGCGATCGACGGGACGTGGCCACTGCTGTCCGCTTCGGCGGTGGGCAGCAACTGAGCAAGCAAGGCGTACAACACCTCAGCCGAGGCGCGGGCCGCAAACCGCTTGTACCGATCGTCCTTGTCGCTGTCGGCGTGATCCATGACGCCCTTGGCGATCAGGCAGTACGGCACCTGATGCTGGTGCGCCACCGTGGCGACGGTAGCGGCCTCCATCTCCACTGCAGCGATCTTTCGCATCCCCATGTGCTGCAACTGGGCCCACAGCCCGGGATCGGCGACCACCGCGCTCCCCGACGCCATCGGGGCCGCCACCACCTCGAACGGCAGACCCTGTGGCCCGTCCACATCGTCGTACAACCACCCCTGCACCAACTCCGCACCTTGGTCGGTCAACTCCAACCCGGTTTGCGCACGGCCGATCAATCCTCTCTGTTCCCATTGCTGCAGCCGCGCCCCCCATGCGTATTCCGGGAAATACCGACGACGCGCAGGATGATTCCGCGGATCCTGGCCCCGGTGCAACCGTTCCAACAGCCACAACAACGCGTCCTCATCGCCGGCCGGGCGGTAACTGGGCAGCCCTCCGGGGGTGAAGTCCTGCACCGCGCGGAGCCAACGGTGATTCAGCCGGAACTGCCGAATATCGCCTTTCAGCTCTGCCGGGAATTGCTTACCCTCGTCCCATTCATAGACCGGGTCGGCCACCACCACATCCCCGAGAGCCATGTCGTCAGGGTTACCCGCACACACCCCGCACATGGCCAGGCATCTGGGCTGCAACTGATTGGTCAACGTTGTGACGATCGGAGCCGTCTCCCGGGCACCCATGTGCGTCGATCGTGCCAATGCCACCGACAAGCGTCGGCCGTCCTCCCGACGGTACTCACCCCACCAGTACGGAGCCGATCCCCCCGCGCCGCGCTCCTCCCACAGCGCCACCCCAGGCCCGCCGGATTCCCCGGCGAGGCCGGCGGCCTTCGCCTCTGCCAACTCCTCTGGCAACGCGGCGATGACCAAAACGTCAACCCGGTCCACCGACACCTTGAAGGCCCCACCCCTCCGAACGATTCGGCCCGGTACCAGGCCCTCCGAATCAGACGAGGATGTCCCGAGTGCCATGGAACTTCGGTGACGACCCCCATCCGCACTCTATGCCGCGGTGTCGACAGGCTCCAGGGATCTGTCGATTGGTGAGAGTTTTCAGGGTGGCCTCGGATGGGTGACGACCGGACCGTAGGCAACGGACAGGGCTCCCGTGGCGTTGAGAGCGGCTTTTCGTTCTCAACTCGCCAGCTCAGGAACTCAGTTGGTCCCATGTCCTGCCGCACTCGATCTGCCGCACGCATTCGTGGAGCGGGTGACGATGCTGATCGTCACTCGGGAGGATGACCGGCGATGCAAGCTCCGACCGTCCGCGCGTGCGGTGCTCGCTCTGGCATAGCTGCGCCGACATGCCCCTGGCTCAGCTGGCTGCGGGTTTCCGCATTTCTGTTGGCACCGCCCACACCTACGTCACCCTGTCATCGAACACCTCGCGGACAAGGCGCCGGGCCTGCTGAAGGTCCTGCGCGAGGCAGATCCCGACTACGTTCTCCTGGACGCGCCAGGCTTGGACCCAGGTCCCGCCGGCCGCGACATGAAAGGCGTATCGAGGACCTGCTGAGCGCATACGAGTGATCGCCCGCGGCCTGGGGCTTCATACTTCCCGCGTGGACGTATCCGACGATGGCCAGAAGCTCGCTCCCGAGTGGGCGGAGGTCGGCAACAACGTATGCGGGATTCTGCGCGGTTTCCGGGATGCCTCTGCGGTGGCCCAGCACTTCGTGAAGGCTGGGTGGAGCTCGAGATCGTCTTCCTGGCACGACTACGAGGTCGAAACCAGCTGGTGTCAGCTGGAGGTCGCCCCGGCCGATGGCCCGGACGTTCTGCTGAACGGTGTCGTCGACCCGCAACGTTTCGACGAGCTCGACGGCGTACTCCGCCGCTCCGGTCTGAGGTACTCCCTGGAGCTCTACGAAGGGGACGACCTCCTGGTTCGCGAGACTCAGGCGTGATCACTGAGCCGTGCACGAGGCCCTGTGACAACTGCCCGGGGGGTCTCGTCGTTTCGCTTGCTCACCTGCGGCGATGCTCCAAGATCCCGTCCCTGCCTCGTCCACAGACCCCGGCAGGCGCCCGCTTCGAGCGGCATGCGGTTGCACAAATACGAAGACCCCGCACCCAGCGTTTCCGCTGGTGACGGGGTCTTGGGCACTTCCTGCGAAGTGCCCCCGGCAGGATTCTAACCTGCGCACACGGCTCCGGAGGGGGCTTCAGGCCCGGACGTCCGTGCAGGTCGTGTGCCTCTGGCCCGCCAGAAGGCCCTTCCTCGTCCACGGATGGTCCACACGTTGCGGCAAGCCAAGGAGAGGGCGCCCGACGGGACAGAGAAGGAGCGTGGGGCTGGACACGGACGTGAGGCGGCACGTCTACGGCTTCGCCGGACGCCCTGAGCCAGCCTCCTCCCGGGTGGCTGTTCCCTTCATATCGCCCTACGCCTCGAAAGGTGAAGTAGGGGTGGTTTAACTGTGAAGATGTTGTAAGATCCACGCACCGTCAGGGGAGGACATCTTCGATGGCGGTGCTGAGGGACGTTCTCTTGGTGGGGGCTGGGGGCTGGGGGCGGTGGCAAGAGGCAAGACGTTGCTCCGTAGCGCGTCCACACTGGTCGGCGACAGGTGGCAGAGGCTGCCTGAGTGGGCCGCATGGTTCTCGGAGGTCGGGTACTGGGCGGCAGACCTGCGCGAGGGGGGCTCAAACACGGTAGTGGCGCTGTCCGTTCCGACGCGTGACTACCTTGCGGTGCTGCTGGCCTATGGGGTGGTGAACCAAGCGTCGCAGGCCGAGACGGACCCTGCCGAGTCGGGGCAGGACTTCGAGCAGGCCAAGGGCCTGCCAGTCGGCGCCTGTGTCCGGGTCATCCCGATCAAAGGCCCCGGCCACGGGCAGCGCGTGTACACAGGAGTGTTCGGCGGGGCCTTCGCGAACCATCACGGGCAGGTCTACGAGCTCGCAGGCAGCAAGAGCCCCGGCAGACGTCCCGGACCGGTTTCGTGGTTCCCGGCGGACGACTACCGGCTTCAGCTGCTCCCCTGGCCGGACCTGCCGGTTGATTACGCGGGCCGACACCGCTTTAGCGAGGCTTTTGAGATCCCCGCTGGTGCCGGAGGGCTGGTGGCCGGCCAGTTGGCCGACTTTTACGGACGCTGCTCTCTCCACAGTGTCGTGATAGGGGCAGTGAACACAGTTCTGGCTGACGCCCAGGTCGTCGTTGCGGCACCCGGTGGAGCGGGACTGCCCCTGCAAGAGCTGCTGCGCCTGCGCGCAGTCCACTCGCCTGGCTCCCACTACCGAAGTGTGGTGCTGTCGAGCCGGGGTGACCCGGAGAAGTACCGCCACGTGGTGCGGTCCTGTCGGCCGACCGCGGTCGTCCTCGACGGCGCGGCGACGGTTCGGCGGTGGCTTGGAGCTGGCCTCGCGGGCGTGACGGTGGCCGTGGTCGAGCGCACCAGCCCGACCGCTTTGGCGGCCGTGGACGCGCTCTACGAAAACCGGGGGCGCAGCGTAACCGACCTCGGTGTGCCCAGAGACCTCGCCAGCCGGATCCCTCCGGGAGTCGAGCTGCTGGCCTGGAAGGGCAGGGGGACAGCGCGGTGAGTTTGTGGGAGGCGGACAGGGTCTACCAGCGTGCGGGCTGCGTCATCGAGGAGCAGCCCGTGCACCACTCAGGGGTGCACTCGTTCATGCGGGCGGCGTCGCAATTTCTGCGCTCAGTGGGCGAGTTGGAGAGCTCTGGCCTGTGGCGCCAGGCCTGCTTTGATATCCGGCGTGTCAGGTGGCTCCTCGGTACCGTGCCGCTGCCCTTCAACAGCTGGCAGCTAAGGCTTCAGGAGGCGGCACGCGGTTTGGCGGGCACTAGCGCTCATTTGCAGCAGGCTGCGGATGCCGGCCTGGTGGGCCAGCTGTCCGCCGTCGCACAGGCTTTGACCCGCCTGGGGGAGGACTCCTCCAATCCGCTCGCTGCCGGGGCCATGGCTTTCCTCTCATCTGACCGCAGGGGCAGGTCGCTTGTAGCGGTGACCAACCGCTCCTACCAGGATGCCGTTGTTCAGGCGTTCGGTGCGATCGGCTACCCGGTAGAGATCGGCCTGGTCAGTGACCTGCTGGGGACCGAGGTCTACGAATCGGCCGTGGTCGTGGGACCCATCAGCTGGCTTCCGCCGGGCGTGCTGAACGCCCCACGGGCAGCGCGGCTCGGACTGGTCCACCATGACTTCTACCGTGAGCCGCTGGACGTACAGCCGCTGTTCGACGAGGGCCCGGTGCTGCGCGGCACCATGCCAACGCGCATACGCCGCCGCGAGACGAGGATAGTCGGATCACCGCCCAAGCTCGCGGATCGTACGACGCCTGAGCCGGCGGAGTTCCTGATGACGGATCTCGACGTCGCTTCCCTGGCTCAAGACGCTGTCGCCGGACTTCCCGCCGAAGCCCTACGGGACGGTGCTTCAGATGGCCACGAGGGGGTGCAGGCCCGTGCGGCCCTGCTCGCCGATGGCTCTTACGTGCTGCTGCCCGTGGAATCCAGCGTGCACAAAATCCTGTTGGTCGAGCCGGATCCGGACGATGAGCCGTCCGTCGAGGCCGTCGACGGGGCCTTGATTTCGGTCGGCGACTACGTCGTGCTTCGCGGCAGCTCCTACTATCAGAGCCTGGTCGAGCGGGCCGATGCCGCACTGGGCGACGATGCGCCTGTGCTGCGGGCGATACAGCAGGGGTGGAAGGCGCAGCTGAGCGATCGTATTGCCCGGCACCCGGGCGGTCGCCGGGAGGTAGCTAAGGACCTGATGGCGCGCGGCGCGGTGACGACCAACCTGGACTACTGGACGGGCCCGTGGTGCATCAGGACCCGGCGCAAAGATGACTTCGCTGTCGTCATGAACTACCTGGGCCGCGGTGGGGAGGCACGGGACGTCTGGGAAGCCCTCGGCCGGATCGACCACGCACACCGCAGTGCCGGGCGGAGCTACGCCGAGGCTGTGCAGCGTGCTGTCTCCGGGGACCTGTGGCAGCAGCTCTGGGTGGAGCGCTGGTGCGAGATCTCCCTGGACGATACGGACTCCGGCGCGCGAGCGGCCCTGGTCGATGCCGTTCTCCCCGGGCAACTCTGGGTTCCCCCGCATTACCTCTGCCGGCTCCGCACTTCGGAGGTGCCCTGATGGCGCGCATGATCCCGTCGGCCTTCGACCCGGAATGCACCCCAAGTCCTGGGGAAAGGGAAGTGTTCCAGCGGCTTCGCGACGACCCCGGCACGGAGGGCTGGGTGGTGCTGCACTCGCTGGGTATCGCCAAGCATCCGCGGCAGATCCAAGGTGAGGCCGACTTCGTCATCGTCGTGCCCGGGAAGGGGATCCTGGTCCTGGAGGTGAAGGCCCACCACCAGGTCAGGCGCCTGCCGAGCGGCGAGTGGCGGCTGGGCGGCCACCCGCCAACCCTGAGGAGCCCTTTCCAGCAGGCCGATGAGGCCATGCACGCGGTCAAGGAGAAGCTGACCGGCCACGGCGGCGGGCTCGGAGGCGTACCCATGACGTCAGCGGTGCTGTTCACGCACAGCCGGTTCGCGGTGTCAGGCCCCATGGAGTGGCACTCATGGCAGGCGATCGACACAGTGGCTCTGCACAGCCGTCCCATTTCCGCGCTGGTCGCCGGGGTCCTGGACGCCCACCGCGCGCACCTCGCCTCGACTCCCACAGCAGGCTGGTTCAACCCGGCATCCGCTGCTCCCGACGCCGACCAGACCGACCGGATTCTGGAGGCGCTGCGGCCCTCATTCGAGTTTGCCGAACCGCCCAAGCTGCGGCGGCAGCGGATGGAGCGGGAGACGCAGACCTTCACGAAGCAGCAGTACGAGGTGCTCGACATGATCGCCGCCAACCGGCGGTGCCTGGTCCGCGGTGCCGCAGGGACAGGCAAGACGTTCGTGGCGGTGGAGGCGGCACGGCGGTTCGCCGGAAGCGGTCTGAGAGTCTTGCTGTGCTGTTTCAACCGGCAGCTGGGCCGCTGGCTCAAAGAAGAGACCGCCGGGGTGGAGGGGATCACGGCGGCTCACCTTCACTCCTACATGGCGGGACTGGTTCCCGCTGCACGCCCCGCAGCAAGCGGAGACGACGGGTTCTTCACCGAGGAGCTTCCCGACCTCGCCCTGGAAGCCCTGTTGGAGCGCGACGGCCCGCCGTTCGACGTGCTGGTGATCGACGAGGCACAGGACCTGATGCGCGAGTCCTACCTCAACGTCCTCGACTCCTCCTTGCGCGGAGGTCTGTCGAGCGGTCAGTGGCTGGCCTTCGGCGACTTCACGCGCCAGGCCCTTTACGACTCCGGCGGCGAGGGAATGGAAGCCCTTCACGGGCGGACGGCGGGCGAGCCAGCGGTATTCATACTGCGTCACAACTGCAGGAGCGTCCCCGACATCACCTTCTACGTGGAAGCGACGTCCGACCTTGACCCGGGCTACGCCGGAACGCTGCGGCCCTCCAACGACCGGACCGCAGAGCACCTGTGGTGGACGGACAGCGAGGAACAGCAGCGGCTACTGGCGGACAGGCTCACCCGGCTCACCCGCGACGGGTTCCTGCCCGAGGACATCGTCGTCCTGTCACCGCTGCGCAATGACCAGAGCGCGGCCGGCAGCTGCCAGGACCCCCGCTGGCGGAACCGGCTCGTGCCCTTCGGCTCACCGCGGCCGGGGGCGGTGCGATACGGGACAGTGCACGCGTTCAAGGGCCTGGACTCCCCAGCGGTCGTCCTCACCGATATCGCCTCTTTCGGGTCGGCGCGCGAACAGACGCTCTTCTATGTGGGCGCCTCCCGCGCCAGGGACGAACTCACTGTGCTGATGTCCCAGAACGCACGCCCCGGCTTCCGCAAGCAGGTCTTCAAGGAGAAGGCAGCATGACCATCAGCGACCACCTCGGTCCGCGTGAGGACGTTATCGACGCCCTGAGGGCCGAGCTGCTCGGCCCTGCGCCCGCCGGCAAGTCCCTCACCCCGGAACCCTTCGACAACTGGGAGGAAGCCCGGGGCCCTTGGGTGGACCCCGAGTCAGGAGAGGAGATCCTCGACCGGGCCCCGCTGGTGCGGTACGGCGTCGGCGTCCTGTACCCCGCTGAGAACGCTGCTCAGCCCGCGGACGAGGATCGCACGGTTGTCGCCGGTCTCGTGGAAGGTGAGCTCGACGGAAAGGTCTTTGAGGGTCTGCAGGAAGCTGCACAGCGCACGGTCGGCGGGCCGCCCGAAGACGACGACTTCGACCTCGCCGGCGCGAACGACCGACGTCCCAGCACCATGGGCCTGTCGTTCATGCTGGCGGGCGGGAGTGGTACGGCTCTCCGCATCGTTTTCACAGGAGGCCGCTACGGGCGTCAGAACGTGTCTGTGGCGGGCGATGCGCGGCGGTGGTGGGTACGCAGCCCCGTTACGGCGGTCTGGGAGCTGTCTGCGGACGAGATCGCCACGGCCAACCGGGTCCTGCGGAAGCCGCAGCCGGACGCGGACGCCTCGCGTGGCATTGACGGGCTCGACCTGGAGCTGATCGTCAACGTGCGCAGTCACCAGGACGGCAGGCTGATCACAGTCGCCCTCGTCAACCGGACGGCCCCCGGAACCCAGCCACTCGATGCTGTGAGCCTGTTCCAGGCCGAGATGACCGTCGAGCCGCAGGGCGGGTGGCTCGCCCCCTACCCGGAGGCGGCCGAAGCCGAGGCGCACCCGGACGACGCCTCGTTCAATCTGCTCTACCGGGAAGCACGGACCTTTGCCGTGGGGCACGGCTGCGCCGCGGACTGGGCCGACCCCACAGAGGGCCGGGCCGCCTGGGCCAAGGCCGACCCTCTGCCCTGGTACGAGGCACCCAGCATCACCCCCGACATCCGGCAGAACGGCAGCCCGCTCACCGTCTCTATGGAGCAACTCTCCGGGGACGGCCCTGGCGGTCCTGAGCGCCTAGAGCAGGTCGTCGGCGCGTACACGAAGTGGATCGAGGGACTCGAAGAGAAGGCTGCCGGCCTCGACGAGCGGCTCCGGCCGACCGCCGTACAGCACATCGAAGGCTGCCGCAAGGCTCTGGGCCGGATGCGGGAAGGGCTCGAACTGGTCCGTGACGCCCGGAGCGACGTGGGCCGTGCCTTCCGGATGGCAAACCGTGCCATGCTGCGCCAGCAGCTGCGCTCCGGGGCCGACCTGCGTCCGACGCGGTCCGTCGACGGGCGGTTCCAGGTGGAGGGAGCCCAGCCGGATGAGAACGAGGCCCGCCGCAAGGGCAAGGGGAACTGGCGTGCCTTCCAGATCGCGTTCCTCCTGGCCGCCGTCCCCTCAAGTGCCGATCCCCTCCATGACGACCGTGAGGTTGTTGACCTCATCTACTTCCCCACCGGCGGTGGCAAGACTGAGGCCTACCTCGGACTGTCCGCCTTCACGATGCTGCTCCGTCGTCTGCGTGACCCCGGTGACACGAGTGTCACCGTCCTCATGCGCTATACGCTGCGTCTGCTGACCGCTCAGCAATTCCTGCGCGCCGCCGCTCTCGTCTGCGCGCTTGAGGAGCTGCGCGCAGACACGCCGGACCTCGGAACGGTCCCCTTCTCGATCGGGATCTGGGTGGGTGGCGAGACCACTCCCAACCGACGCGCGGATGCGAAGTCAGCACTTGGCAGGCTCCACCGCGGAGAGCAGGAGAACCCGTTTCTGCTGCTGCGCTGTCCCTGGTGCTCAGCTCAGATGGGCCCCGTCCCCAGCCAGGAGGAAGACGCCGCGCCCGGGCAGCGCCGCCGTAGGACCGGCCAGCGCACCGGAGCAGCGGCCCGCACACCCGTAGCCGGGTACACGGAGTACCGCGGAACCGTGCGCTTCATCTGCCCGGACAACGAGTGCCGCTTCTCCACGGAGGACTCGCCACTGCCCGTCTACGTGGTTGACGATGACCTCTACGAGCACCGGCCGACGCTCGTGATCGGAACGGTGGACAAGTTCGCCCTTATTGCCTGGCGGCCCAAAGCAAGGGCCTTGTTCGGCTTCGGAGCCGACGGCCTTGGCTCGGACGGCTCCCGGGCCTACTCGCCCCCCTCCCTGATCATCCAGGACGAGCTGCACCTCATCGCTGGTCCGCTCGGCTCCCTCACGGGCCTCTACGAGGGTGTTATCGAAGAACTGTGCACCGACCGGCGAGACGGCACGCGCATCCTCCCCAAGATCGTCGCCTCCACCGCGACGATCCGGCGGCACGAGGAGCAGGTCAAGGCCCTTTACGGCCGTGAGCAGGTACACCTTTTCCCGCCGCACGGCATCGACGCCTCCGACTCCTTCTTCGCCGTCTACGACCGCGACCCGGAGACCGGCACTCTCAAGCCGGGGCGGCGCTACATCGGCGTGCACGCCCCCGCCCTCGGCTCCATGCAGACCACACAAGTCCGCACGTTCGCCGCCCTGCTCCAGGCCGCCAAGGACCTTCCCGAAGGCCTCCGCGACCCCTGGTGGACGCTGCTCGCCTTCTTCAATAGCCTTCGCGAGCTTGGCAACTCACTGTCGCTCATGCAGTCCGACATCCCCGACTACCTGAGGACCATCAACAACCGCTCAGAGACGGACCGCACCGGGATGCGCTACCTCAACTGGGTCGAGGAGATGACCAGCCGCCTCCGTCAGGACCAGATCCCCGAAGCCATCCAGAAGCTCGAGCGGCAGCTCACGGACGAACAGCGGGCCGTAGACGCCTGCCTGGCCTCCAGCCTGATTGAGGTCGGCATCGACATCCCCCGCCTCTCGCTCATGGCCGTTGTCGGCCAGCCCAAGAGCACCTCCCAGTACATCCAGGTCACCGGTCGCGTTGGACGACGCATTCCCGGACTGGTCGTCACCCTGTACGGGGCCGGCAAACCCCGCGACCGCAGCCACTTTGAGCGCTTCCGCAGCTACCACGAACGCCTGTACGCGCAGGTCGAACCGACCAGCTCCACCCCATTCGCCCCGCCCGCTCTGGACCGGGCCCTGCGCGCAGTCGCGGTTGCCTACATCCGGCAGACCGGACCGGAGGCGCTTGAGCCTCAGCCGTTCCCTGCCGAAGGCTGGGAAGCGGCCAGAAAGCTTCTCCTCGACCGGGTCGACTTCTGTGACTCCGATGAAGCCGACCGCACAGCCGACATCCTGGACAGGATGCGCAAGGAGTGGGAGGCGTGGCAGCCCGGGCAGTGGGGTGACTTCGGGCCCACGGTCAGCGGCGACCAGCTCCTGCGCCCCCTTGGCCAGTACGCGGACGAGCAGGCGCAGAGTATGACCTGGGCGATCCCCTCCTCCATGCGCGGCGTCGACGCCGAATGCCAGATTGAGGTCACCTCGGAGTATGCGATCCAGGAAGGACAGTCATGATCCGCGGCAAGGTCCGGCGCTCCCAGATGGTCGCTCCGTTCGGCCCCGGGGCCATGCACGTGCTGTCCGACGGGACGTCGGTCGTCACGGCAGGCCTCGACCACTGGTTTCCACGCGGAGACGACCGCAACCAGGAAGAGTTCCGTATCCACGAGTGGCGCCTGGAACAGCATCTCGGTGTCGACGCGCTCTACTCTCCTCCGGACTACCGCACCCGTTCGGAGAACGGGGTCAACACCGGTCTCACCGTCCCGGTCCTCCGATTCCCCACCTGGGGCTTCTGCCCGCGCTGCCGCAAGCTGGCCAAGGACCGGCTCCACCAGGAGAACCGTCCGGCCTGCAAGGAGCATGAGTCCTCCGGCCGCAAACCCTTCTTCGCCCAGGTCCCCTTCGTCGCGATCTGTGAGCGAGGGCACCTCCAGGACTTCCCCTGGTTCGAATGGACGCACAGGTCAGCGTCGCCCTCCTGCCGGGGGCACCGCCTCTCACTGCGGTCCTCCGGCGGCGGCACTCTGGCCTCCCAACGGGTGTCCTGTTCCTGCAACGCGACCCGCACCCTGGAAGGCATCACATCAACAAGGAGCAGTGCCGAGAGCGGTCCTTCCACGTTCCTCTCGGAAGAGCTCGAGCCGGGCGGGCCGGCGTACCTGTGCCGCGGCGGGGCGCCTTGGCTGGGGATCGACCGCGAAGGGGAGACGTGCGGGAGCCCTCTCCGCGGCAGCCTGCGCGGCGCCGCGAACGTCTACTACTCGCTCCTGAAGAGCTCCATCTTCGTGCCAGAGGTGGCCGCGTCGACCGCTGACCCAAAGGTCCTCGCTGCGCTCCAGGACGGGGCGATCGTACAGGCCCGGCACAGGACAGCGGTCTTCCTTGACAAGGGAGAGGCTTTGCCTGTTCCCATGCTCCGGAAAGCGGCCCAGGGGAACGCCTTCCTCCTGGAGGACTTCAGCGACGAGGAGATCGCCCGCGCACTGGCCGTGCTGCAACAGTCCGAATCCGGAGCCTCAGAGACAGAGGAGCCCGGCTCCGCGCAGGACCCGGCTCCGTTCCGTGCCACCGAGTACCAGACGCTGCGCGGTGCGATCGAGTCTGAGGAACTGGTCGTACGCGAGCCCCGAGGACAGTACGCCCCCAGTGTTGCCTCCGCCTTCGCCCGCGTAAGGCTTGTAGAAAAGCTCCGCGAAACTCGGGTGCTATGGGGCTTCAACCGCGTCTTCGCGGAGTCCCCTTACGATGACGCGTCCCGAAAGGCACTGCTGCGTCGCACACCCGCTCGCCCGGGTGGCAACTGGCTTCCCGCATACGCTGTCAGCGGCGAGGGAATATATCTGGAACTCGACACGGCGCTGCTGGGCGCCTGGGAGGAGCGCCGGGCAGTCCTGGCGCAGGCTGAACTACTCACACAGCGCTTCTCGGACCTGGCCGAACAACGCGGCCTGACCAAGCGCGAGCTGTCGCCGCGCTTCATCCTCCTGCACACATTGGCGCACCTGCTCATCAACCAGCTCACCTACGAGTGCGGCTACAGCTCGGCCTCCCTGAGGGAGCGCCTCTACGTGAGCCCCGGGCCGGACGGCATGGCCGGCATACTCATCTACACCGCTGCCGGGGACTCCGAGGGCACCTTGGGCGGCCTGGTTCGAATGGGCGAGCCCGGTCGGCTGGAGGTAGTGCTGGAGAACGCCCTGGCTCATGCCGCATGGTGCTCCTCGGACCCGGTGTGCATCGAGAGCAAGGGCCAAGGGCCCGGGTCCTGCAACCTCGCCGCCTGCCACGGCTGCGCGCTGCTTCCTGAGACTGCATGCGAGGAGTACAACCGCTTCCTTGACCGTGCCTTGGTGGTCGGTGGGCTCGGAAAGAGCGAGCTCGGATTCTTCGCTACGAACTGAGAACAGGCCAATGGTGTGCGCAAGCATCCCGCTTACGCACACCTGAGTGGTTCCGGAGGCCCATTGCTTCCCGGGCGATGTTGCAGGTAGCGACCTATTGGGTGGGGGACCTGTTAGGTATTGCCCACGCCATAGTCCACGAGTCCGACGAACATCGCTCAGAGGAGAAGTGGGTTGGTGTGAGCGATGGCCTGAAACTTCTCGGACGATCTAGCGCCCTGCATAAGCCGCATCAGAACCTCTCCCGTCGGCCACCAGCCGTCGTTGTGCGGGCACGGGCTGAAGCAATGGTTGCTGCACTAGCGGTTCGTCGTCGAGTACCACTCGGAGGCGGCGGCCGACCTCTGCCGCGACCTCAACCGCGACTGCGTTTCCGAGCGCGCGCATGGCCGCCGTCCTGGTGCCGGGAATCTCATAGTCATCCGGGAACGTCTGAATTCGCGCGGACTCCCGCACCGTGAGATAGCGAACCGAGTCGTCTTGGAAGCGGATCATGGCCTCACCTCCTGCGACGCCGTGGACGCCAGCTTTGAGCGTTTTGGCGGGCCAGTCGATCCATCCGCCGCGATGGCGGGCATAGACCCGCGCTCCGGGGATACCCCGGTGGTTTAGAACGGTGGGGATGTCAATGTTATCTTTCGGCGACGGGAGATCTGAAATTGCGTCTCGCGTTGTACGCCAGGCGAGTTCCTCGTCCGCCCAGTCTCCCGTGCTACGCAGCAACTCGACACGAGATCGATAGCGTTCCGGGATTTCCGGCTTCTTGATCTCATGCCGCTGCCAGTACGCTTCCGAGATCCATTGCTCGCGAAGCAATTGGTCCATGGTGTGTGTTGGTTGCACTGGAGACCAACGGTCCACACCGGGTAGATCAGTTCGAATGCCAACCAGGAAGACACGTTTACGCGCCTGAGGTACGCCAATATCGGCGGCGTCGATCACCTGCTGGTGGACCTTGTAGGAGAGTCCAGGTCGTTTCGTCTTGAGGATGCGACCGTGATGGGCTGTCCAGTGCTCGTCCCGATTTCTTGGCCTGACAGACGGTTTGGTCAACCAATCGGCGATGTAGTCGTAGTAGGGTTTGAAAGTTGGGCGCAACAGGCCGGGGACATTCTCAAAAACAAAGCATTTGGGTTTGAGGATGCGTACGGCTTCCACAGAAGCCGGGAACATGTTCCTTTCATCGTTCTCGGCTGCATGCGCCCCACTGATCGAGAAAGGCTGGCAGGGAGGTCCGCCAGCTACTAGATCGATACCTTCCAAGCCAAGAGAGGGAACCTCCTTCAGCCAAGTGCGCACGTCTGCCTCACGGACATGTTCTCGTTTCCATAGATCTGGAGAACGGTCCGCATTCGCTCGGAGAATGTGACATGCGCGCGGGTCTCGCTCTATCAATTGTTCGTGCTCGAAACCTGCGTTGAACATGCCTATTGCCATGCCGCCACCGCCAGCAAACAATTCAACCGACCGTGGCATATGAACTCCTTGTCATGGCTTAAGTGAGGTCGGATAATAGGTGTCTAATAATTTATTACTGAGACGTACGGGCGTGAATTAGCTGGAAAATTTCCTCCACGACTTCGTCAAGGTCTCGCTTCAGCCGCGACTCGAAGACTCGGTAGACCGTCCAACCGGCCTGAGTCAGCGTAGTATTCACCTCGGCATCGCGTGTCATGTTCTTGCGCAGTTTAGCGCGCCAGAAGTCTGGATTGTTCATGCGGTCGAACTGCGCTTCGAAGCTGGGCAGTCCTCGTATTTTCCAGGCGTTGCCGTGCCAGAAGTCGCCGTCTACGAACACCGCCAGCCTCGCGCCGGGGAACGTGATGTCAGGCTTGCCTGGGAGTGTGGTGCGGACGCGGTAGCGGAGGCCGCGACGCCACAGCGCCTTCCTGAGCGTGACCTCAGGCCTAGTGTTCCGATTTGGCACGGCAGCCATGATGCGACTGGTCACCGCGGGGTCACGCACGGCCACCTCCCAAGGATCGTGAGTGAGCTTAGCTTTCTGGCAGCCGCAGGGACGGTCTGCCTAGGTCTGCAGGCGTCGTACGGGCTGCTCGACTGGTGATCACCCGGACGTTGAGGCCGGCTAGCTCGCATACTTTCTGGTGACGCCGCTTCTCGCTCTCGGTGAGGCGTTCCCCTTGCAGCAGGCTGATGACCACGATGGGGGACGGCAGCCCGTCAACGCGCGCATTGAGACCAGCCCATACCAGGCTCTTAAGGTTTCGCGGGTTACCCCAGATCAGCAGCATCTGATCTTGCCCGTCCGTCACTTGACACCGGTTCGGCTTCTCTCTCAAGGTCCCACTCAGCACCGTCCAATCTTCCCCTAGGGCGATCCGGGCTATGTCGTAGGCGCTTGGAAGTGGGGTGCTCACCAGGTCTGCGTACGGTCCGATCCCGCTACGGGCTCGGTTGTAATGCTTCATCGGTACGTCTTTGATCCACATGCGCGCACGCTCACGGGGCATGTAGCGAGTCAGAACGCCGCCCAACATCTCGTCGTCGATCCATCGGTTGTACCAAGTCGTGCGATCTGCCGGGCTGAGGCCATCCCAGCCAAGTTCATCCGCCTTGCGGTAAATTTCCTTAATTACCGTTCGGCGGACCGCTTCCGGGATATCGCTCATGCTTGTCCTGCCATCGATCCGGGATCGGGGAATTGGAGGCGGTGCTCATCTAGGGCTGTCTCCAGGCTCGCCGCGTCCTTGATCCATTCTTGCATTAGACTCTCAGCCCGGGCATCGGTAAACTCAAAACGTGTGCCCATCGGAGCCAAACGTAGCGTTTCAAATTCGTCTGCAGAAACTTGCTCTCGAAGACTCATGATCGCGGCTACTCTTCTGATGTCGCTAACAAAATCCAAGGTCTCGACATGACTCTTCCCCTCTCGGAGTCGCAGTCCGCGGCCAAGCTGCTGAACGAAGATGCGCCGACTATGTGTGACGCGCGCGAAGCACAAGATGTTGACGTCCGGGATGTCGACCCCTTCGTTGAGAATGTCGACAGCGGTGATAATTGGAATATTACCCTGGCGGAATGCCATGAGTCGAAGCTGTCGATCTCTACGATCCAGGCCGGCATGGACTGCCTTAACGTTCTTCCACTGGGGGACCTGGTTAAGTAGACTGGCAAGCCGTTCCGCATGCTCGATAGTGCGGCAAAACACCACGGCCCGAGGCTCCTTGACTTGGGCCCACGTCTCGATAAGTCGATCGCGAATGGCTTCGTCTCGTTCAGGTAGGAAAAGTCTAGCGTTGAGATCCCTAACGCTGTAGTTGTGTTGACTTGCCGTGTGTACGAAATCCCAATCGATGTTGTCCGTGAAAAGTCGATAGCGAACTTCGGCGAGATAGCCGAGTCTCATGCCGCCGTCGATACCCAAGGTGTAACTGGACTCGCCAAAACTGTTCCGGATATCAAAGCGGTCTCCACGCCAGGGCGTTGCAGTCACGCCGAACCGAGGCACATCGGCCAGATGGTCGAGCAATTCGGCGAAGTATCCTTCTTTAGACACATGGTGCGCTTCGTCAACCATTACCAGTGCAGGCTTGTAACCGCTGCGCACATACGTGAGCGCGGTGGCCACCGTGGCGCATGTGATACCGCGGAGATCGTCCGGTTTATGGTCGCCCGTCAGCAGTTGAGTGCGCGCCGCCTTGGGTACGTGGAACCAGAGCGCACGCTCTAGTTGTTCAACGAGATCCTTTGTATGGGCGACAACGAGAATCTTGTCGGAGGGGCGCAGGCGGAGATGACGTGCGACAACCTCCCCGCCGATCACCGTCTTCCCCAGGCCAGTCGCGAGAATCAGCAACGCGCGGCCCGTGCCTTCCAGGTCCTCCACGATCCTCTCGAAAGCCTTGGCCTGATACTCGCGGAGGGGGCGTTCTGGTAGCCGCTCGGCGCACAGCTGATCGCTGTTGTACAGATCGACTAGCTCGCGCCCCGACCAGAACTCGATCGGATGCCCAACTCGGCGCAGAGCTTCGCGTCGTTCCTCGCTCTTCGGGCCAAACCTGGCATTGGTGACAACCGCAGCTCGATCTGTCCGATAGAACGCCTTCGCGTTGATGACCTCGTCGACCGCGCTCGGCGCCACCGTGCCCCGCGCCTTCCACTTCGCCTGGAAGACCCATCGCTGGCCGTTGAGCGTTCCGAGGACATCGCCACCATGATCGTTCGGGCCGTCGATGTTAACTACATCAGTAAATCCGAGGTGAAGCATAAGTCGCTCTACCTGCCGCGGAAAGGCCGCAGGGCCGATGTCCAGAAGGAAATCGGGAGCCATGAAGGACGAGCTCATGCCGACTCCTCATCAGCGATCTCTTCTTCGATCACGTCGAGTGTCATGCGCATCATTGCGAGATCGAGACGGGTCTTACCGCTGATGTTGCCCAGGAATGTTCCAGCCACCTCAAGCAGCCTCCCGAGGCGCTCGACCTGGGCATCGCGAGCATCGGGGTCGTTCCACGTAGACCAGGTCGTGGAGAAAATGGCGCCATCCATCACCAGTTCGGGATGGGCGCGAATGATCGCGGCAATGCCCTCCGCGGTGAGGTGTGCGATGAAGTCGCCGCTCTGGGTTGCCACGGGCCAAACCAATCGAGGGTCCGCCCCGGCGGCGTGCTTCTCCGCAGCCTGCTTCTCCGCCGTAGGGAGGCTCGCCCACAAAGAGGCGGCACGCGGAGCCCCAACGCGCTGGATGCCCTCTCGCACGCGGCCGAGCAGGGCACTTGCCCGCTCGCGCAGGGCCGCATCGGTAAAGCGCTGGTCTGGGAATTGCAGAGTGACTTCAGCGGCGACGCGTGCGGCACTGTCATCGGTGCTGGCGAGCGCGCGTAGCGCCTCCGCGATCTCGATGATCGCGTAGTCGCGGGGATCGCGACCGAACTCCCTGAACACTGGATGATCTCCGTGAACGAATACCTCAATTGCGTTACCGCGCAGAGTGTGCGAAACGCATGGTGTCGGTCGGCCGGAATGGTCTAGGAGTGGCTCGGGCGTGACATACACCGTGACCATGCGCCTGCCTAGGGTGGCCACGGATACTGCTCCGCTGAGGTCGGTTAGCCGGCGCGCCCCGGTTCGGTACCTCGTGAAGCGCTGATCTTCCGTCTCTGGCTGGGGCTGCGGCGTGGTTGTACCTGGCGAACCAGTCGTCTTGCTGGTTGAGGGGTTTCCAAACCCGAGCCCCGTGCGGCTGAGTAGATCATCAGACTGTCTCTGTGTGCTGCGGATGGAACTCCGTGGTGAAGGCACGGTGCTGGCCCCACTCCCGGGCGGGACCGGAACTCGGTCTCTTTTGCTCTCATCGTGTTGTCGTGCGGCCTCGTACCATTTCTCGTCGGTGAGAAATTCGGCGAGCCCTTTACGGAACGAGCCGGCCCAATCTCTTGCCAGCTCGTGAAGCGGGTTTGAGCCGTCCCCGGGTACGAGGTGCTTGAGGCCCGGATCATTTCTACGGAAGGCGTTGAACAAGCGCCCTACCGGCGTGTCGTTAGGTGCGTACCCATACGTTTTCGCCTTGTTCGGCTGAAGGGGCCCCTCACCGCGAATGAGGTGGGCGGCGGTGATCCAGTCCCGTGAATCTCTTTTGAAGTCATTCTTCTGGTATGTCACAGGTACATGGTCGAGGTGTATCTCGCCCACGATTCGGCCACCTACCGTCGCGCCGAGCTCGATCGGGTACTCAGTAAGGGTTTCCCCCGTGTCCGGGTGCTCCCACTCGAATAGGCTTCGATCAGATATGAGGATCTTCCGCCCGTTCCTGAGGAAGTCGATACCAAAGTCGCTGGTGTGCAAGTAGCGTTGGATTCCCACCCAGCCGACGATCCGGCGCTCCCGCAGCTCGAGATTTGCGCTGCCGCATTCGACGCAGGCCTCGGGGGATACGCGATGCCAGTGACCACAGTCCTGGCATGCCCAGGCCGAGGTCAATTGGTGATCAATCGGCTGGATCGCCCTCACGTCGGAACCGCGATAGGCCACCGATCGCTGGGCGTCCCAAACGCAAGGCAGCCGGGGCCGTACAAGTGTGTTGTTGACGAACAGTCGGAAGCCGCGCCCCTTGAGTTCGGCGCCAGGGAGCTCGGAGAGGACGTCCTTGCCGCGAAGCAAATACGAGTAGACCTTGCCCAGTTGCTCCCGAATGGTGGAAGGCAGTTGCGGGCGGCGCAGGGCAGTCCGCGTGTCGGGCCGCAGATGACGCACAGTGATCTCGGTGCCGTGCATTGTGGGGTCGTCCTTGGGCTCACGCCGCAGCGGGGCCTTGAATTCACCATGCTGCTGCATCTCAAGGAAGTTGATCTCGGCAACCAGCCAGTTTCGGTCGCCTGATCGGGTAGTCCGCACCTCGGTAACGGATCCCAGGTTGGCGGTCGCGATGTTGAAGCCCATACCGAACAGCCCTAGGCTTCCGTATCGGCTGTTCCGGCTGTAGCCCGCGCGCAGAGCGAGCTGGAATGCTTCCAGTCCCATGCCGCGCCCATTGTCCGCCACGCACACGATCTCGTCGCCCTCGGAAGTCGTGCCGGGCTTCGGCAGCGTGACTCGGACATAGGGGGGATCGGCTGGGTCCCGAGCCTCATCTGACAAAAAGTCATCGAACGCGTTGTCGATCAGCTCTGCGAGACATTGCCACGGCTTATATGGGATATCGCCTAGCACCTCAAGGAGTCGCGGCGATGGTGTCAGGTCCAGGCTCTCCGCGTAGGCCTCGCTCGCGTCAAGTGACACCCAAACCCCTCCGACTTCGGTCCTGGACACCGACCGCTTGAGTCCTGCACCTTGGCGGTGCCCCCCCCACCATGTGTGCTGCAAGATTACTCACTCGCGGCGTTCAGGCGAGGGGAGTCTGTGATGTTGGAACCCCGCACGGCTGACGCGCCTGTGGTGGGTCGTGGCCATGGCGCATGTCGGTAAGTGTGCCCGGCCTCGTCACATCCTGTTGGCGTGAGAGCGAAGCTCGTTGAGCCGGTCCGCAGGAGATGCAGCCGAACTGCATCTCTGCTCCTCACATCCCGCGCCGCGGGCGGCGTCCTGATGGCCGCGCACTTCGCAGCGCATCACCTCCCCAGTGCCGGCATGCTGAAGGGCGGGGACGGTCTGGTGCCTCGTCCCGCAGCATGCCGGCGCTGGGCGACGATCTCGCCTCCGGTGGACAGGAGGAGGACCTCGTCGTTGTCGCAGGGCACGGTCACCATCCGACTGATCGCCGCAGGATCGACGGAGTAGTCGGTGGTGTCGACGTGGATGTAGTGGTCCTGCCCGAGCGGGAGCGGCGACGTAAGCCACTACGCACCCGGTTGGCGGATGCCCCACATCCGTCTCGATGTAGCGCCTATTGATCAGAAACTCATGGGGTTCTCGTCCAGGACGTAGCGGACGTGTGGGCCGCCGAAGTAGCCGCGGACGATGTGCGGCTGGCGCTGGCGTCTGCGGAAGAAGCGGCGGGTCTCGGCGGCGAGTTCGGCCTGGTTCCGGGCTCGGTGCTGCTTGGGCAGGCTGTGCTTGAGGTCGGCGTTGACGAGTTCGTCGGGGTTGAGCTCGGGCGAGTACGGGGGCAGGAAGTGCAGCTCGACGTCGTCGGGGTGGGCTGCGAGCCAGTCGCGGACCTTCTTCGAGCGGTGGGCGGAGTGCCCGTCGACCACGAGATGGACCTTGTGGTCGAAGTGGCCGGCGAGCCGGTCCAGGAAGCGGCACATCACCTCGGCGGTGAAACTCTCGGTGAAGACCATGAAGTGCATCCGGCCCTTGGTGCTGATCGCCGACATCGCGTTCACCGAGAACCGGTTCCCGGCCCGTCGCACGACGGGGGTCTTGCCCTTCTCTCCCCAGGTGCGGCCTGTGACCTGGTCGGAGCGGATGCCGACCTGGTCGGCGAAGAGAATCTCCCCACCGTCCTCCTTCGCCCTCGCCCGGATCTTGGGCCAGGTCTCGGCGTGCCAGCGCCGGACGGCCTCGGGGTCCTGCTCGACGGCCCTCTTGTCCGGGCGCTGGAAGGAAAGACCCCACCGCTTCAGGTACTTGCCCACCCCCGGTTCGGTCAGCCGTACCCGGTACAGCTTCGCGATCAGGTCACCGATCAGCCGCCGCGTCCACAACTGCCCACTCAGCCCCACGTCACAGGGCCGGTGATCGAGGACCGCCTGCCGCACAGCGGCCTGCTCGGCCTCCCCGAGCACCTGGTGCACCCCGACCGGCTTACCACGCGGCCGCATCACCAGAGCCTCCCGACCGCCGGCCAGCCACTTCGCCCACCAGATGTCGACGGCCTTCAGCGACACCCCGAACACCGCCGCCACGTCCTCACGGTCCCGCCCCGCCACCAACGCGGCCACCGCCCGCAGCCGCAGGGCCTCCTGCGCCGACGGCGACAGATGCCGCGCGTCCCCCACCAGATCGCTCACACCCCTCCAACGACCCAGAACCCAAACCGTTTCGGATCAA